>JAFPAV010000046.1 GCA_017390725.1 Clostridia bacterium
GGTTAATTCCATCCCTGCTTGCGTAATGGGCGGTGTTTGCGTAGCACTCTACGGCTTTATCGCAGTAAGCGGTCTTAAGATGGTACAGAAGGTTGACCTCAACCAGAACAAGAACCTCTTTGTCGTATCGGCAATTCTTATTGCTGGTATCGGCGGTCTTTCCCTCACCTTCGGAAAGATTACCATTACCGCTATTGCAACCGCTCTTATCCTTGGTATAGTTCTTAACATAATTCTTTCCAAAGGCAAGGAAGAAGAGGCTGAATAATAATTTAAAATAAAAAGGGCTTCATATGAAGCCCTTTTTTTAATTGTTTAAAAAAAGTTAAAGAAAAAATTTGAAAAGTGTGGTATTATATAAAGGTTAATAAATGTAGCGGAGGCGACATGGATGATTGAAGTAAACGGTCTTAGCAAATCCTACGGAACCCATAGGGCTGTAAATGATGTCAGCTTTAATATCAGCAAGGGTGAGGTTGTTGGATTTTTAGGCCCCAACGGTGCAGGAAAATCCACCATTATGAATATCTTAACGGGGTATATCTCCTTAAGTGAGGGAGAGGTTAAAATTGATGGATTTGATATCCTCGAAAATCCCGAAAATGCCAAGAGGAGAATAGGCTATCTGCCCGAAATACCCCCTCTTTATGTTGATATGACGGTAAGGGAATATCTTTATTTTATTTATGACCTTAAAAAAGTGAAATTTCCAAAGGCTCCCCATATTGCCGAGATTATGCAGTTAGTGGGACTGGAGGACGTTGCAGGACGACTGATAAAAAATCTTTCAAAGGGATATCGTCAAAGGGTGGGCTTTGCTCAGGCTCTTGTGGGTAATCCCGATGTTCTTATCCTTGATGAGCCTACAGTCGGCCTTGACCCCAAGCAGATTATCGAAATAAGAAATCTTATATCCAAGCTTGGTACTAATCATACAATAATACTATCATCTCATATCCTTTCGGAAATTCAGGCAGTTTGCGAGAGGGTAATCATAATAAACAAGGGTAATATAGTTGCCGATGATACCCTTGAAAATCTTTCCCGTGAGCTATCAAAGGATAGTAAGCTCGTTCTCTCGGCTATTTGTGACGGTGAGAAAACCCTTGAAGCTATAAAGGCGGTAGAGGGAGTAGAACAGGCGGATATGTCTATCGAAGAAGACACTACGGTTAACTTCGTGATTAAACCCATAGAGGATGCCGATATACGAGCCAATATCTCAAAAACCGTTACCAATTTGGGCGGAACTATACTTTCCTTTAAGGTAGAGGCTATGACCTTAGAGCAGATATTCCTTAGTCTTACCGAGGAGGTAATAGAAGAGGAATATGAGGAAGAAATCATCGAAGAAAACGAAGAAATAATCGAGGAAGAGGAGGCGCAGGAAGATGACAGCGATATTTAAAAGAGAATTCAAAGCCTATTTTTCAACACCCATAGGCTATATAGTCCTTGCGGTTTACTTTTTCTTTTTGGGACTTCTTTTCTCGGTGTCCTATAGCTACGGTGACCCTGATATCACAGCGGTTATCAGCGGAGTAACCTTAATTTCCGCCTTTGCGACCCCTGTGCTTACTATGAGACTTATAAGTGAGGACAGAAGGCAGAAGGTAGACCAGGTGCTTATAACCTCTCCCGTTAGTCTTACAGGGATAGTTTTAGGCAAGTTTTTTGCTGCCCTTAGTGTTTTTGCTCTGGGCTTTGCCCCAACGGTTATCTTCAGGGCAATAATAGGCGCTTATGTGCAGGTTAGTATAACGGCATACCTTTACGCCCTTTTCGGAATGATACTTTTAGGCGCCGCATTAATCTCCATAGGTATGTTTATTTCTTCTTTGACAGAAAGTCCTGTAATTTCGGCAATTTTGAGCATTGCCGTTAATATGGTGGTAATTTATATGACCAATTTTTCTCAGATGACCAACAATACCTTTTTTGCTTCACTCTTTGAAAAAATGGCATTTATTGATAAATATGTTAGCTTCACCGAGAATATTTTTTCTATTCCCGATGTGGTGTATTTCTTGAGCATTGCGGCGGCATTTGTTTTCTTAACGGTGCGCTCAATGGAAAAGAAAAGATGGTCTTAAGGGAGGAGGATAAAAATGGAAGAAAATAAAAACTTAACTCCCGAAGAAACTGTTGTTGAAACCGAAATTCCCGAAACCATAGAGAAAAAAAGCAAATTTAATATGCGCCTTGTCAAAAAAGGCTCCTATTCGGTAGCGGTAACGGCAATAGTGCTGGTGCTTATAATTGCCCTTAATTTTCTAATTAACACTATCGGTGAAAAGGTTAGCCTTGAGTTTGATATGACAAAGGATAAAATCTCCACCCTTAGCGAAAACAATAAAAAATATCTCGAAAACTTAGATGAACAGGTATTTATAACTGTATGTGCAGAAGAAAAGGGATATAGGGATGGTATGATGGATTCCTATGCCGAGGCAAGCAATATCTACGGCGGAACAGATTACTATAAGCAAACAATAACCCTTATTGAAAAGTACGCCGATGCCAGTGATAAGATAAATGTTGAATTTGTTGATACTCAGGACTCTGCCTTTGCGGCTGTTACGGCAAAATATCCCGATGAAAGTATAGTTTACGGTGATATAATAGTATCAGCAGGAGAAAGATATCAGAAATTAGGTTTTTCCGATATTTATGAGGTAGAATATAACGAGGAATATGCAAATTACGGGTATACTATGTATAACGTAACGGGCAATAATCTGGAAACCGAGCTTACGGGCGCTATCAGATATGCAATAACGGGTAAAACCGTAAGCTTTGCTCTGCTCACAGGACATTCAAAGAAGGATTACACCGAGGATTATGCCGTAATGTTAGAGAAAAATAACTATACGGTAGAAAATATCGATTCGGCATTTGTAAATTCAATATCTAAGGATTATGATGTTGCTGTAATAGCCGCTCCAACGGTTGATTTTACCCCTGAAGAGATAACCGCACTTTCGAAATTCCTTGAAAACGGCGGAGAATACGGCAAGGGTTTAATCTATTTTGCCGATGCAACGGTCCCAGTTCTTCCAAATCTCACCGAGTTTTTAGCCCGGTGGGGAATAGGTATATCCGAGGGAATACTTTTTGAAACAAACGAAAACAACCATATGCCCGAAATGCCTACCGCTATGGGACTTTTCCCCGATGAGGATGACGAAATAACCGAGAATATGAATATATTCTGCACCGGCTGTAATGTACCGATGAAGGTTATTGAAACCGAGGATGAAGGTGTAAGCGCAATAAGCTTAATAGCCACAACCGAAACGGTTGTTAATGCGCCTTTGGGCACCTCGGATAGCTGGACGGGTGCTTCCGACTATGAAACCGATAGCTTTTCAGGTCTTATTCAGTCGGTTAAGACTAAGGACGAAAAATCAAGCTACGTCTTTGCCTTCTCCAGTGCTGAGTTTATTGCTTCTCAGTGGGCGCAGTACCCCTCTTTTTCCAATATGAATATTGCTCTTGCGGTATCCGAGAGGGCGGGAGCGGTTGATGATTCTGCATCCTTTGTTACCAAAACAATAACTAATGAGAGTTTTGCAGGGGATGTAACCGAAGCTTCGGCAGGGGTTGTTAGAATGATATTTGTATTCCTTATCCCTGTTATAACCTTAGTGCTCGGAATTTATATCTATATTAAGAGAAGGAACGCTTAATGGCTAAAAATAATTTTGATGAAAATTTTTCTGTCTTTGATGCTCCCGCAGAGCATAAGGATAAAA
>JAFPAV010000047.1 GCA_017390725.1 Clostridia bacterium
AAACAGATAGTTTCAGATACATCTCTTATAAAAATCGCTAAAGAAAGAATCAAACAAAAAAGACAGATAAAGGCATGGGAAATCGTGCTTTTAATACTCGGTTCTCCTATATGGCTTTCTTTGGGTCTTGCGGTATTTGCCGTAATTCTCTCACTTTACATATCCTTATGGGCTGTGATTATTTCCTTATGGGCAATATTTGCTTCGACTGTCGCTTGTTGTATTGGCGGGGTACTGTCGTGTATTGTCTTTACCTTAAGTGGTAATAGCATTTCCGGTTTTGCTATACTCTCCGCTGGAATTGTTTGCGCAGGACTTTCTATCTTTATGTTCTATGGATGCAAAACAGCGACTAATGGAATCTTAATACTTACAAAGAAAATAGCAATATGGATCAAAAATTGCTTTATCAAAAAGGAGAAAGCATGATGAGAACAAGGACAAAAGTATGGCTTATTATAGCAACTTCTCTTGTATTGATTGGATGCATCCTCTTTGCAGGTGCAATGACAACCCTTAGTTGGGACTTTACCAAACTTTCAACGACTAAATATGTAACAAACACTTATGAAATCAGCAAAGCTTTTGATGGCATTTCTATGAATACGGATACCGCAGACATAACGTTTGCGGTGTCGGATAATGGAAAGTGCGCTGTTGAGTGCTATGAGGAAGAAAAATCAAAACACTCCGTTGCCGTTAAAGAAGATACACTAATCATTAAGGTAATTGATAAAAAGTCTTGGTATGACAATATCGGAATTAACTTTAGTTCACCAAAAATAACGATTTATCTCCCAAAAACCAGCTACACTTCCCTTTTCATTAAAGAAAGCACCGGAAGCATTAATCTCCCGCAAGACTTTCAGTTTGAAAATGTTGATATTTCTTTAACTACCGGCAATGTAAACTTCTCTGCTTCTGCTTCAGAGTTAATTAAAATTAAAACAAGCACAGGAAGTATAAATATTAAAAATATATCAACAAGCTCTCTTGAGCTTTCTGTTTCGGCGGGCAAGGTTTCTGTTTCTGATGCAATCTGTGAAGGTGATATAAATATCAATGTTTCCACCGGAAAGACAAATTTAAACAATATTGAATGCAAAAATCTTACATCAAACGGAGATACGGGAGACATATTCCTGAATCATATTATCGCTACAGAAAAGTTTTCGATTGAGAGAGATACCGGTGATGTTAGGTTTAACAGCTCAGATGCCAATGAAATTTTTGTAGAAACCGATACGGGAGATGTAATAGGCAGTTTGCTTACAGACAAAGTTTTTATTACACACACCGATACAGGAAAAATCGATATTCCTAAGACTGCTATCGGTGGCAGATGCGAAATCGAAACCGACACGGGAGATATAAAACTGGAAATAAAATAAAACTTAATCCACTTTGAAAATTTTTATCTAAACTATATAAAAAACCGTTCTCAAACGAGAACGGTTTTTAGTTTATTTATAAGCTACGATTAATCCCCCACGCTCTGCATAGAAGCTATCTAAGCCTCGTGTTGTGAGAGTCATTATTTCTGCACCGGGCCAGAGTTCTAAAATTCTGCTGCTTAGCCTTTCTACCATATCTTTATTGAAGCAATGGCTAATAGCAACCTGCTCTCCGCTGAACCCACGCTCCTTCATATCCTGAATAATTATATTTATTGCCTTTTCGGGACCACGGGATTTTCCCTTCATTGCTATAGTTCCTTCTTCGGTCGCAATACCTATTCCCCACATACCAAGTTTTCGTGCCACAAACCCTGTTAATTTACTCATACGGCCATTTTTAACAAGATTATCGAAGGATGATAATGCAAAGCAGGTGTGAGTATCTTTCAAGAAATTTTCCGCCTTTGCCTGAACTGTTGAAAAATCATCTCCGTTTTTAATCCATTCGGCTAACTTATATATACAAAGGGCGGTTTCGGGTCCTGTAGAATACGAATTCAACACCATAATATTTTTCTCAGGATATTTTTCAAGTGCCATTTCCTTACCAATAGCGGCGCTACTTAAGCTTCCGGAAAGATTTCCCGAAATTGTAATTGCTATGCTGTTCTGCGCCTTTTCAAAATGTTCTGCCCACTGTTGAGGAGAAGGACATGCAGAGCCACATGCTGTTGGGCAGTTCTCCATTTCCTCAATCATATTAGAAATATTTAAATTTTCATCATCAATAAATTCTTTGCCGCCTATATTTAGAACAAAAGGAATTGTTGAAAAACCTACCTCATCACAGCTTATATCCTTTGACATTAAATCACAGGATGAATCAGCAACAATATTCCATTTCATATAATCATACCTTTCAAAAAATAATTTTGAGGTTATTATACGATTTTTTCTCTTATAACTCAATCTACTGTTTTCAAAACGAGTATACTGTGCGATTTTATGTGAGTAGAGTTGAAAATGGCAGCTCTATTATCAGTAGAAACGCCTTCAAATAACAAAAATCCGGATGCTAACATCCGGATTTTTGATTATCTATTAAGAATAAGCTTTGTGAGCTCAACGGGTTCAACTATCTTACCATCCTTATACACACGCATATTGCCAGAAGCAATTTCGTCTATAAGAATTACTTCATCATTGTTATAACCGAACTCAAATTTAATATCCCATAAATCAAGACCGATAGACTTAAGGTCATCTGCAACTATCTTGGTGATTTTCAAGGTCTGCTCCTTCATGCTTTCAAACATAGCAGGAGTCATAATTCCTAATGCTGCAAGACCTTCACCTGTTACAAGGGGATCACCCTTTTCATCATTTTTGAAGGTGCACTCAACATATCCGCCTTCAAGAACAGTTCCATCCTCCATATACTCACCGTATCTGCGGATGAAGCTTCCTGTTGCAACAAGACGGCAAATTACCTCAAGACCGTGACCAAACACAGTTGCAGGTAAAACCTCCATAGTTGCATCATCAATATTTGCAGAAACATAATGAGTTTTAATTCCTGCCTTCTTCAAGAGTTCAAAATAATGAATAGAGGTTTCGAGATTTGCTTTACCAATACCCTCAATAGTAAGACCTACAGTGTTTTCACCGGGATCAAACACACCGTCTTTACCGGTGCAATCATCCTTAAACTTTAGCATTACATTGCCGTTATCTAGTGAATATACATCCTTGGTTTTTCCCTCATAAATTTTTTTCATTAGAAGCACTCCTTTATTTCATCTAAAAATATATTTTATTTTATCATATTTCCATCTATTTGTACACATTTTTTTTAAAAAAAATATTGTTTAAATTACACGAAAAAATTTAACCAAAGGGGTATAGTTATTATTGAAAATAAACTTGAAATAAGTGCCACGCCGGCGCCTATCTCGCAATTTTTTCCTACAAGTCTCGGGAATACCACCGTATTAAGTCCGCAAGGCAAAATATAAACCAACAAAACAGGGATAATAAACTCTTTAGGTAAAACAAACCAAAGAACTGTTGCGATAATCAAAGGAATGATTATTAGCCTTAAGAGAGCCAATACATAAATTTTATATTTTTTGAACAATTCAGAAAGTTTGAATTCGGATATAGTGATTCCCATTAACAGCATAGCCAAAGGGGCCATGCACCCCCCTGCTGTTGAGAAAACAGATTGAAAAATTTCAGGTATTTTAATATTGGTTAATCCAATAATTACACCGATAACAATGGTTACAATAGGAGGATTAATTAATTTTTTTATGCTGAAATTTTTAACGCCTGTTAACATTGGCAAACCGATTGCATAAATAAAAATTGTAAGCGGGATGCCAACAATTATAACATCCATAAGCATCTCATCTCCAAAGATACCTACCGCTAAAGCATAACCCATATATCCGTAATTAGGAACAATAAGAGAATATGTATATACATTACGGTCATACGCATCTTTAGAAAAAAGCTTTGATGCGAAAAAGGCTGCTATACTTAAAAAAATCAGTACAACAACTGAAACAATTAATATCTTGTATTTTTGTGAAAGATATTGGGTTGTAAAGTTTTTTGAGAAGGAATCCAAACAAACTGCGGGGCAAAAAACATAAACAATAAGGGAAGACAGTATTTTAGTTTGTTCGGCTTTAATAACTCCCACTTTTGCCAATATATATCCCATAAAAGCAAATATGAAAAGTATACTCAACTGTTGCAAAACAATAGACATAAAGTTCACCCCGAAAATATTATACTTAAGCGATTTTAAATGTCAATATTTTTATTGAATATTATATTTCTTTGTGATAGAATAACATATATAAGTTCTTTTGGAGGTATGTTATGACTATTACAGCCACTCTTACAACAGCCCAAATCACAATCTTTGCAATTGTTATTTGCATAATTGAATTAATCAAATTAATACTTCTTATATGGCTTGTCTCTGCCTTTTCAAAAGTTAAGAGATATACGAGACTTTCTGCAAATCGCACAGGTCAGTTATGTAAATTAACAGGCGATACTCAGATTCTTACAAGGGGCATTTTCAAAAAAATAACCGAAGAAGATACTCCTTTAGAAGATTTCGTCGAAGAAAAACCTAAAAAAACAAGAACAAAAAAAGTAACCATTAACGAATAGTACAAACGGGATTACCTATTTTTAGGCAATCCCGTTTTTTATATATACTTTTTGTTTTTATTGTAATTCACGCCTGTTATTCCACCTATTACCGAAGCTAATGTTATTATAATGAAATGGAATAAGGTATTCCCCGTAATTCCTGATTTATTTACAGCAAGAGCAATTACCGTGACTATAACAAAAACGATAATCCCTATAATTATTCCTATAAGATAACCTTTACTTCCAATGTTTTTTGCCGTAACAAAAGAAGCCACAAAAGAACCTACCGCAACCGAAACCGTTGCAAAAGGAGCCGCAAATTTATAACTAAGTTCAAAAAGCAGCATAATAAGTGAAAAAAGCATAACGCACAAGGCTGTAGCAATTAATCCGAAAACTATTCCCTTAATATATGTAATATTTTTTTGACTGATTTCAATTTTTTTGTTTTCTTTATTCATAAAAAAATCCCTCCCGAACAATTATATTCGGAAGGGACAATTCTTATAACCTATTATTTAGAAGGAGCATCATCATGAACAGTAAGATTGCTCTGAAGTGCCCAACGAGCGAAGGTAAGCTTACTGTGGTCACTCTTAGATTCAATAACCATAGTATCTTCCTTTAAGGAGATAACACGGCCGTAGATTCCGCCGATAGTAACTATCTCATCACCTATCTGAAGATTCTCACGCATCTTCTTTTCTTCCTTCTGCTTTTTGCGCTGAGGACGAATAAGCAAGAAATACATTGCACCGAAAATTACAACAAGATAAATAATCATAAGCCACATTGAGCCGCCCTGAGCTGCTCCTGCAGGATCTGTTGCTTTTTCCAATAAAATAGGACTAAATTCCATTTTTTTAACCTCCAATAAATCATTAGTGTAATTATACTCTAAAAGATAAATTAATTCAAGAACAATTTGTAAATTATATCCTTTTAGAATAGATTATCTCTTTTTCCCTCTTAAACTGTGCAAATCTGCCCTCGTCAAGAGCATTGCGAATATCGGTCATAAGCTGATTATAGAACCAAAGATTATGCATAACTAAGAGTCTGCCTGCAAGCATTTCACCGCTTTTTAGTAAATGACGGATATATGCTCTACTGTATCTTTGGCATACAGGACATCCGCATTCATCATCAATAGGATTCATATCAAGCTCATATTTTTGATTATTGATATTAATTATGCCTTTTGAGGTGAACAAATGTCCGTGTCTGGCATTGCGGCTTGGCATAACACAGTCAAAAAGGTCTACTCCCCTTTCAACTGCGTTAAGAATATTTGCAGGAGTACCAACTCCCATAAGATAACGGATTTTATCCTTTGGCATAAAGGGAGTAACATCCTCAATTATTTTATACATAACCTCAGCAGGTTCACCTACCGCAAGACCACCTATAGCATAACCATCCAAATCAAGTTCTGCTATCTGTTTCATATGCTCAACACGAAGGTCAGAATATGTGCAGCCTTGATTAATACCGAATAGCATTTGTTCGGGATTAATTGTGGTTTCAAGACTATTGAGTTCTGCCATTTTTTTCTTGCAACGCTCAAGCCATCTTGTCGTTCTCTCACAGGATGCTTTAGCATAAGAATATTCTGCGGGGTTTTCAACACACTCATCAAATGCCATTGCTATGGTAGAGCCCAGATTTGACTGAATAGTCATACTCTCCTCAGGTCCCATAAAAATTCTCTTACCGTCAACATGGGAAGCAAAGGTAACACCCTCCTCCTCAATATGACGCAATGAAGAAAGTGAAAATACCTGAAATCCGCCGCTATCGGTAAGAATCGGTCCGTCCCACGTTGTAAATTTATGAAGACCACCGCATTTTTTAACGACCTCATCCCCCGGTCTTACATGAAGATGATAGGTGTTGCTGAGCATTACCTGACAGTTAAGTGCTTTTAAATCCTCTGCCGAAACGCCGCCCTTTATTGCGGCGGCAGTTGCAACATTCATAAAGGCAGGAGTTTGAACCGTTCCCCTATTGGTAATAAATTCTCCTCTTCTTGCCGTCTGCTCATTTTTTATCAGTTTGTACATTTTTAAATCACCCTATAAACATTGCATCACCGAAGCTGAAAAATCTATACTTTTCATCAACAGCGATTTTATAAGCCCTCATCGTATTTTCATATCCTGCGAAGGCAGAAACAAGCATTATAAGAGTGCTTTCGGGTAAATGGAAATTAGTTATTAACGCATCCATAAACTTGAATTTATAACCCGGATAGATGAATATATCCGTATCTCCGCTGCACTCTTTGATTCTGCCGTACTTTGTTGCAACACTTTCAATAGTACGGCAGCTTGTAGTTCCAACACATATCACTCTGCCGCCCTTTTCTTTGGTTTCATTTATTATATCGGCAGCCTGCTTTGTTACAACATAATGCTCAGAATGCATTTTATGCTCCGTTATTTCATCCACCTTAACAGGTCTAAAAGTACCAAGCCCTACATGGAGGGTAACATAAGCAATATTTATGCCCTTTTGCTTTAATTCTTCAAGCATATTATCCGTAAAGTGAAGCCCTGCAGTGGGAGCGGCGGCTGAGCCTATTTCCTTAGAGTAAACGGTCTGGTAACGTTCCGCATCCTCAAGCTTTTCTTTAATATATGGTGGCAAAGGCATCTGCCCTACCTCATCAAGAACAGAGTAAAATTCACCGTCACATTCAAATTTAAGGATTCGGTTACCATCGGGTAATACTTCATTTACAACGGCAGAAAGCTTATCACTAAATATAAATTCGTGACCTTCCCTTGCCTTTTTACCAGGTCCTGCTATACATTCCCAAATCAGCTGTTCCTTTTGCTTTAATAAAACAAATTCAACAACTGCGCCTGTATCCTTCCTCCTGCCGAAAATTCTTGCAGGCAAAACTCTGGTATTGTTAAGAACAAGACAGTCCCCAGGCTTCAAATACTCCCTTAAATTGGAAAAATTATCGTGAGAAACCTCTCCATTTTCTTTTGATAAAACTAAAAGTCTAGAACTGTTGCGTGGCTCGATAGGAGTCTGCGCTATTAAATTTTCGGGCAAATCATAATAAAAATCGCTTTTTTTCATCATAAAACAATAAACTTTCCTTAATTTACAGCATAAAATAGTTTGACAAAGGTACGCTGCAATGTTATATTTATTTAATAGATATATTATATTTTAAAATGTAATATATATCAACCCCAAATTTGCAGAAAGTGTGTGAAGATTAATGAAAAAGTACAATGTGGGAATTATTGGTGCAACCGGTATGGTTGGTCAGAGATTTGCTCTGCTGCTTGCTAACCATCCCTGGTTTAATGTTACTGCCCTTGCGGCCAGTGGCCGTTCCGCAGGAAAGAGTTACGAGGAGGCTGTTTCAGGCAGATGGGCTATGACCAATGCTATCCCCGAAAATTTAAAGGATATGACAATCTATGATGCTGTTGCAGATATGAAAACTGTTGCATCTAAGGTTGATTTTGTTTTCTGTGCCGTTGATATGAAGAAGGACGAAATCAAGGCTCTTGAGGAAGCATATGCCAAGCTTGAATGCCCTGTTGTTTCCAATAACAGCGCTCACCGACACACCGAGGATGTTCCTATGATTATCCCCGAGATAAATGCTGACCATCTTGAGATAATTTCCTCTCAAAGAAAGAGACTTGGTACAAAAAAAGGCTTTATTGCAGTTAAATCCAACTGCTCACTTCAAAGCTATGTACCTGCCCTTTATCCTATCGATGAAAAATTTGAAATAGATAAATGTCTTGTTTGTACCTATCAGGCTATTTCAGGTGCAGGTAAAACCTTCGAGCGTTGGCCCGAAATGGTTGATAATGTTATCCCCTTCATCGGTGGTGAAGAGGAAAAGAGTGAGCTTGAGCCTCTTAAGATTTGGGGCAAGATTGAGGGAGATAAAATTGTTCCCGCCTCAAGTCCTAAGTTCACTGCTCAGTGCCTCAGAGTTCCCGTTTCTGACGGTCATATGGCGGCTGTTTTCGTTTCATTTAAGAATAAACCCTCAAAAGAGGAAATACTGGATATATGGAAGAACTTCAGCGGTGATCCTCAGTCCTTAGAACTTCCCCATGCACCTAAACAATTTATAAATTACTTTACTGAGGATAATATGCCGCAGACAAAGCTCCACCGTAACCTTGAGGGCGGTATGGCTGTAAGCGTTGGAAGACTGCGTGAAGATTCCCAGTATGACTATAAATTTGTTTGTCTTTCTCACAACACCCTTCGTGGTGCAGCAGGCGGTGCAGTATTACTTGCCGAGCTTCTTTGTGCAAAAGGTTATTTTGACTAATTTAATGCATATATTTTATAAACGGAGTTGATTTTATGAAACAGCGCATATTCACAGGTGCTGCTACAGCACTGGTTACCCCCATGTTTGAGGACGGAAGTGTAAATTTCAAAAGACTCAATTCTCTTATAAAGGAACAGATTACCGCAGGAATTGATGCCCTGGTTATTTGCGGCACAACGGGAGAAAAATCCACTCTGCGATATGATGAGCACGTAAAGGTTATTGAAGAATCGGTTAAAGCTGCTGACGGCAAGGTTCCGATTATTGCCGGTACAGGAAGCAATGATACGGTTTACTCTGTTGAGCTTTGTAATGATGCCGAAAAAGCAGGAGCTGATGCTTTCTTGATGGTTGCTCCCTACTATAACAAGACCTCTCAGGATGGTCTTGTTGCCCACTATAATTACATTGCAGACCGAGTTAATAAACCTATTATTTTGTATAATGTTCCCTCAAGAACAGGTGTTGCAATAAAACCCGAAAC
>JAFPAV010000048.1 GCA_017390725.1 Clostridia bacterium
CTTTTTCATCTATTAGAGTGCGAGCCAAATCGAAAGAAGTATCTTTAAAAGTTTCAATTAGAGAAAATGGTATATATTCACCTTTGCGAATGAGCCATATAGTTGATGTGTTGTCAGGATTATATGCAACTTCCACACTATCGCCCTTAAGATATTCATTGGCGAAACCATTGGCACAATAATGAAGTTTCTTGAAGCACAATCCTTTTCGAGAAAACTTTGCTTTATCTCTTGGTAATAAGGTAAGTGACAACAAGTCATTGTCTACTAAAATAAGATTGTTTTCATATTCTTTTAACGACTCATTCCATATCTCATTAGCGTAAGGTTTAATAGGTTTTTCTTTGTCATAAGGAATTCGTTTAACTACTCTTTGAGTATTGTAATAAATGATGCACTTTAACAATATAGTTTCAAATTGTTTTAAAGTCAGAGAGGCGGTTTTACGATAATCAATAGCACCTCTTTCTTGAAAATCCTCTTCTATAACTCCTTTACCTTTTAGATATGGTTTATATAAATTTTGAATAACATTAAAAAATTGCTCTACACAACTTTTTAAGTCAGGTCTATATGGTGGTAGATTAACAATGTTCACACCCAAATCCGTTAATTGTTCTAAAGCATAAGAGGTGTATTCCTTACCCTTATCAGTAAGAAAAGTATAAGGAAGCTTATTACAATTCCAATCGTCTTGATTTATAGTGATGCCAAAGCTTTTACATAATTCGACTTTATCACAAATAATGTTATGAAGGAGTTTCTTGATACTAAAGAAACCACCCTCCCAGGTCAAAGCATATCCACAACACAAACCACTATAAGCATCTACACAAGTAGTTAAAATAGGTCTACCTATTAGTTCGTTAGCATCATTAACGAGATAAATGTCTAAGATAGTAGAGTCCAACATACCCACACCAATAGAGTTTGTAAATTCTAAAACTCCACCACCTACAAGAGGTCTTTGATTCCTTTTATAATAATTTAATCCATATCGAGAGATACACTCGCTTTGGGGATTCTTAGTTTTTTTATAGAAATATTTGAAGCGGTGAAAAGGTGGAAAATTTTCATTTAAAGAGCCATCTTCATAAGTGTATTTATGTCTTAACATCAACAAATAAGAGCCTTTTAAAGAATGTTTTAGGGGAGAATAATAGAACTTATTTAACGCCCACCTAAAGTTCTTTTCATCTTGTGTCAAAGGTTTGACTTTAGGTTCTTTTGGAGCTAAAGTCCCAATACTTTGATAAACCAAATACAAGCATAAATATTTTCTTAGCGTTTGTTTAGATACTCCCTTGTCTTCAGAGATTCTTGATATAATATGCGAACGCATATAATCGTCTTCAACAAAGGATAAAATAGGAGCAATAAGACTATATCTTTCATAAGCAATTTTCTTGTTTGCAGGAGAAAGCAAATCTATTGTAACGGTTGATAATGCAAGGTTTTCTTTCTCTTCTAAATAAGATTTTTGAGTCCAAAAAGGCATAGAAGATTTGATGCAATTTATCACGAGGCATTTATCTTCTTTGATGGAAAGAACTCTATGTAATTGACCTTCAAGAATTACTAAATCAAGTTTCTTCATTTGTAACAATACCCCAATCGCTAATACCTCTATTTATCCAATATCTATGCGAAGCATCAAGAAGTTTTATGTTCATTGGTTTTGAGATTTTATCTCTCATAATACATTCTCTAATTAGGATTTCTCCACTTGTTTTGGTAATAAGAAAATCGGTTGTATAAGTTCCATCGAGTTCAAAGTCATCTAATACAACATTACATTTAAATTCGAGAATCGAGTCATCATCTTCAAGCGAAGCGGCGTATCGTAATTGTATATCACTATAAGAACGAAAAACTCCCTCGCATTTACTAAATTTTCTTTTTGTAACTTGCACATTACTATTTTTGTTTCTCATAAGACCTCCAAAAACTTCTAAAAATGAAATGACTTTTTCTAAAAACGAGCAAAAATTTCTAAAAACAAGATTAAAATCTCTAAAAATAGAAGAAAAACTTCTAAAAATAAATGGTTTTAGAAAAAATAGTGATGAAAATAGAAAAAATAAACTCTAAAAATGTGTTTTTAGAAAAAAGAGATAATTCAAAATAATTCCTAAAATACCACTAAGTACAAAATAAAATATTCTCTAATAACATAATAAGATAAGTAAATAAATCATTCATTTAGTAATAAAGCATATAAGTAAAGGCATTGGTAAGTAACATCTATTAGTATAAAAACCAAACAAGTAAAAACCACTTAAACCCAAGTAAATAAAGGGATTCAAGTTGGCAAGTTAGCCGTGGTAGGGACAATTGAGTGGGAATAATTTTTTCAAAAAAATAATGCCCTTCCGCTAAATGCGGAAAGGCATTTGTTGTATTTGAAAAAAGATGGGAGAGGATAATCGTGAGTGTCCTTTTGAGGATACGAACGATTAGACTCGAACATATTTTCTTATTCCCACTCGATTGTGCCGACGGGCTTCGGTGTGAGGTCATAGAGGACGCGGTTGATGCCTTCCACCTCGTTTGTGATGCGCTCGGTGATTTTGTGCAGAACGGCGTAGGGGATTTCCTCAATGGATGCGCTCATTGCGTCGGTTGTGTTGACGGCGCGGATGATTGCGGGCCAACCTTCGTAGCGGCTTTCGTTCTTAACGCCAACACTCTTAATATCCGGTACTACAACGAAATACTGCCATACCTTTTCATTGAGACCGCAGTTATCAAATTCCTCACGTAAAATTGCATCGGCTTCGCGGAGTGCGTGGAGACGGTCGCGGGTGATTGCGCCGAGGCAACGAACACCAAGTCCGGGGCCGGGGAAGGGCTGACGATAAACCATTGCGTGGGGCAGACCTAATGCCTCACCTACAACTCTGACCTCGTCTTTGAAAAGGAGCTTTATCGGCTCAACCAATTCAAATTTCAGATCCTCGGGCAGTCCGCCAACGTTGTGGTGGGATTTAACGGCTTTTTTGCCCTCTGCCTGCTTAATGCTTTCGAGAATGTCGGGGTAAATTGTACCTTGCGCGAGGTAATCAACGTCGGCAAGCTTACGAGCTTCGTCGGCAAATACGTTGATAAATTCGGCGCCGATAATCTTTCTCTTCTTTTCGGGGTCGGAAACGTCTTTAAGTAAATCGAGGAAACGGTCGGTAGCGTCAACGTAAATAAGGTTGGCGTCAAGCTCGTTTTGGAACATTTGGATAACGCTTTCGCTTTCTCCCTTTCGCATGAGTCCGTGGTTAACGTGAACGCAGATAAGCTGCTTGCCGATTGCCTTTATGAGCAAGGCGGCTACAACCGACGAGTCAACTCCGCCCGAAAGCGCGAGTAAAACCTTTTTATCTCCGACCTGCTGTCTGACGAGGGCAATCTGCTCCTCGATGAATTTGTCAGCAAGCTCCTTTGTGGTGATGCGAGCCATATTGTCCGGTCTTTTGTTAGAATCCATAAGTGAATTACCCCTTAAACATAAATTTGCCCGATGAAAAGTAAAATTCGAGCGTCAACATATTATGTTAGTATTATAAACCTTTTTCGACCAAAATCAAGAAATTTTTGAATGGAAATTTATCATAATCGGCATATTTTTTTGTGTGAAAAGGGGACAAACGGCTTTACCACGCTCAGTTGCCCTTAAAAAATGAAAAATGCAGATAAAATATTTATTCCGGTTAAAAAGTTATAAAGAAAAAGTGGTATTTTTGCTTGACATAGCCGAGTGAATGTGATAATATAACTGTTGCATCTATGGAGAGATACCGAAGTGGTCATAACGGAACGGTCTTGAAAACCGTCGTGTCGCAAGGCACCGTGGGTTCGAATCCCACTCTCTCCGCCAACCGATTTTTACGGGTCGATTACCCGATGAATATAGCCGACAAGTATGGCATAAAATGAGTTTCACCATGCAGAAGTACCCAAGTGGTGAAGGGGCTCCCCTGCTAAGGGAGTAGGTCGGGTAACCGGCGCGAGGGTTCAAATCCCTCCTTCTGCGCCAAGACAAAAAGCAGTCGTCCAATAGGGCGGCTGCTTTTGGTTTTTTATGAGGAAAAACGGGATTTGAACCTGAGCGCCGGATCCGGCGTGGGTAACGCCTGCGAGCGCGCCGAAGGCGATGAAGCGAGTAGGGGTGGGCGCAGCGGTCGAAAAAATCGAGGAAAAGCGCGAGTAGCGCCCGAAGATTTTTTCGGGCACCGCAAGAGGGGTTGCGAAGCAACTTCAAATCCCTCCTTTTACAATGATATCCGTTCCTTGCGGAACGGGCGATATATCTTCGATATGATGTGGCTCTGCGAGC
>JAFPAV010000049.1 GCA_017390725.1 Clostridia bacterium
AATTCTTGAGGAGAACGATTTGGCTATTACGGGCGAAGAATTGGATGCAATGTCTGATGAAGAGTTGCAGGCGAATATCGAAAAATATTCTGTATTTGCCCGAGTTTCACCCCATCATAAGCTGAGAATTGTACGAGCATGGCAAAATATAAAGGCAATTGTAACTGTAACAGGAGACAATATGGACGATGCCGATTCTCTTACCGCCGCCGATACGGGTTGTGCTATGAGTAAATTCGGTACTGATGTTGCCAAAGGAAATGCCGATGTTATTATTCTCAATAATAGATTCGATTCATTGGTTTGCGCTATAAGAGAAAGTCGAGGATTAATAGATAATATTAAAAAGGCTCTCCACTATTTACTGAGCTGTAACTTTGCCGAGATAATAACCGTTTTGCTTGGTATGATTTTCTTCGGCGGAATGCCGCTAACTGCAGTGCAGATACTTTGGATAAACCTTTTAACCGACTGTGCTCCCGCCCTTGCTATCAGTATGGAAAATGCCGATGACTTTGTTATGGATAAGAAAAATCATACACTTATATCAAGGCTTTTCGATTCCAAAGCAACCCTCAATTTAGTTTCAATGACGGCTGTTATGACTGTGTCCACATTAATAGCATTCGCTATAGGTGGAATTTACGGCAGAGGAGCCGCCGCCACAATGGCGTTTTTGACCTTGGGACTTATTCAGATTTTCAATTCATTTAACTATAAGAGCAATAAGAGCATTTTCAATAAAAAGGTATTTTCTAACCGTTTTATGAATCTCTCCTCAATGCTGAGTGTGTTTATCGTTATATTCCTTTCCTTTACACCGGCAGGCTTTGTATTTGGATTAACCATCCTTTCCTTCGGTCAGTTCTTGATTTCTCTTACCCTTGCGGCATTAGTAATCCCCGCAAGCGAGCTTGTGAAGTTTATTAGTAAAAAGTATTTATAAAAAGAAAAAAGTCCGTTCTGCATTTGCAGAACGGACTTTTGTTTATCCTTTAAATCGAAAGGTCTTCAACTATAAGATTACGGATGGTGTTTTCATCATCCTCTTTTTTATCTCTAACTGCGAAGAACTTTTCAGCAACCTGTGGGAAGAGGGCATAGCTTAAAATATCCTCTTCGCACTTGCCAATGCCTTTTTCCTTCATTTCGGTGGCATATTTAACAAGCTCAGGCTCAAGAAGGTCGGCAGGACGGCAGGTGATAACCTTATCATTGCCGATAGCCTTTTTACGAACCTCTTCGTTAACCTCACCTGGTAGTCTTCCGTATTCGCCACGAAGCAGAGCCTTGGATTCCTTGGGAACCATCTTGTATCTTTCACCCGAAAGAACATTAAGCACAGCCTGAGTACCAACTATCTGGCTTGTGGGAGTTACGAGGGGAGGATAACCGAAATCTTTACGAACTCTCGGAACCTCGGCTAAAACATCGTAATACTTATCCTCAGCATTTGCCTGTTTAAGCTGAGAAAGAAGGTTTGAAAGCATTCCGCCGGGAACCTGATATATAAGAGTTTTAGTATCAACGTTTAAAACCTTGGGATCAAGTGTGCCCTCTGCCTTCATCTTATCAGCAATTTTGCGGAAATGAGCAGCAGCTTCACTTAAGTTTGTAAGGTCAAGACCTGTATCTCTTTCGGTACCCTGTAAAGTGGCAACCAAAGCCTCGGTAGAGGGGTTGGAGGTTCCGTTTGCAAAGGGAGAAAGAGCACAGTCAACAATATCAACGCCTGCCTGAGCAGCCATAAGATAGGTCATATCACCTGTACCCGTGGTATTGTGGGTGTGAAGATGAATCGGCACCTTAACATTTTCCTTAAGCTTTTTAACAAGAGAATAAGCATCATAGGGAAGAAGAAGGTTTGCCATATCCTTGATACAAATAGTATCAGCGCCCATCTTTTCGAGCTTCCTAGCAAGGTCAACAAAGTATTCTTCATTGTGAACGGGGCTTTCGGTGTAGCTCAAAGCAGCTTCACATATACCACCGTATTTTTTACAGCTCTTGATAGCCTGTTCAATATTGCGAACATCATTAAGAGCATCAAATATTCTGATAACCTCGATACCGTTCTCAATAGACTTTTTAACAAACATATCAACAACATCGTCAGAATAATGCTTGTAACCGAGAAGATTCTGTCCACGAAGGAGCATCTGCAGCTTAGTGTTAGGCATATGCTTCTTTATGGTGCGGAGTCTTTCCCAGGGGTCTTCGTTAAGGAAACGCATACAAGAGTCAAAGGTAGCGCCGCCCCAACACTCAACAGACCAATAGCCCATAGAATCCAATTTCTCAAGGGCGGGAATCATATCCTCAAGCTTCATTCTGGTTGCAGCCTGAGATTGATGAGCGTCACGAAGAATGGTATCGGTTATATATAACTTTTTATTTTCCATTTAATTTACCTCCAAATAGGCTGGTTTGAGTCTAAATGATTTGGTTATCCAAAGAGGGCTATAAGCACACCGGCAGCGATAGCCGAGCCGATAACACCTGCAACATTCGGTCCCATAGCGTGCATAAGAAGGAAGTTGGAGGGGTTAGCCTTCTGACCTTCAGCCTGAGAAACACGGGCTGCCATAGGAACGGCAGAAACACCGGCAGAACCGATAAGAGGATTGATTTTGTTTTTGGTGAAAAGATTCATAAGCTTTGCAAGTAAAACGCCGCAACCGGTACCAATACCGAAAGCAACAATACCCATAGCAAGAATCTTAAGTGTTTGAAGATTCAAGAAGCTTTCTGCAGTAGCAGTAGCTCCAACAGAGATACCTAAGAAAATTGTAACTATGTTTAAAAGCTCGTTCTGAGCGGTCTTGCAAAGACGCTCTGCAACACCAGATTCCTTCCAAAGGTTACCAAGCATTAAGCAACCAACTAACGGAGTAGCAGAAGGAACAAGTAAAGCTACAAAAACTGTAACGATTATGGGGAATAAAATCTTTTCACGCTTTGAAACCTCACGGAGGGGCTTCATAACAATGGCACGTTCTTTCTTGGTTGTAAGCAGTCTCATAATAGGAGGCTGAATAACAGGAACAAGAGCCATATAAGAATAAGCGGCAACCGCAATGGGTCCTAATAAATCAGGGAAAAGCTTTGAGGTTGTGTAAATTGCGGTAGGACCGTCAGCTCCACCGATAATTCCGATAGAAGCGGCGGCTTCCTGGGGGAATCCAAGGTATACACAGCCTAAGAAGGTGATAAATATACCAACCTGAGCAGCAGCGCCCAATATCAGGGATTTAGGGTTGGAAATCAGAGGACCAAAGTCGGTCATAGCGCCGATTCCAACGAATATAAGACAGGGATAAACGCAGGTTTTAACACCTATATAAAGTATATCGAGCAATCCGCCGTCATGCATAATTGTACCGTAGCCGATTTCACCGTTCATAAACTGTGTCCACAATTCACTGTGGTACATTTCAGCGCCGGGCAGGTTAGTTAATAACATACCAAAAGCAATACCGATAAGCAGCAGCGGTTCAAACTTTTTAACAATGGCAAGATAAAGAAGAATGAAGGAAACAAGCATCATAACAAGATATTTCCAACCGCCGTCTGCCATAAAGCCGCTGATGAGCATATAAAAGCCGGTTTGCTCAATAAAATTCCAAATAGCTTCCATTTTAATACTCCTTAAATATCAAATTCAAAAATGAATTATGCAATAACGCAGAGAACAGTTCCTGTCTCAACAGAAGTACCATTGGAAACATTTAATGAAGAAATTGTTCCGTCACAGGGAGCCATAATTTCGTTCTCCATCTTCATAGCTTCAAGAATCATAAGAACGTCACCCTTCTTAACAGAAGCGCCAACGCTTACGTTAGTGCTTAAGATGGTTCCGGGCATGGGGCTTGCAACGGTTTCACCGCCCGCAGGAGCAGTTGCAACAGGTGCAGGAGCTGCTACGGGAGCAGGAGCTGCAGCAGGTGCAGGAGCAGCAGCAGGTGCAGGAGCAGCCTTAACATCGGCAGCGTCAACTACCTCTAAAGTGATTTCATAAGAAGTGCCATTTACGGTAACATTATATTTTTTCATAGTAAAAACATCCTTTTCTTAAATTTTTTTAAATGAATGAATTCTTATTGCCGAGATATCTGTTCCCAGTTCTTCGGCTATTACAGCGGATACAGCAGCTATAATTTCCTGCTTGTTTTCAATAACCTGATTAACAGGGGCAGGGGCTACCGCAGCGGTATCAGCTTCAGGATTTTTTTCTGTTGTTCGGCATAAAGCGCTCATAATTGAGGTTATGATAACAATTGAAATCAAACCAACAAACACAACGCCAACACCCATTAAAACAACAAATGAATTTGACATATAAGCACCTCCTTAAAATTCGCAAAAATGGTATAAACAACAAAATATGGTGTAAAAATTACCAATTTTCGCCCTTTTATACTAATTATATACTTTTTGTCAAGGAATTACAAGCATTTTTTTAAATAAGGTACGTATTCATTATAATTATTTGTAACTTTTATGAAATTACTACAAACAAAACTACTTTTATTAACCAAAAGAAATGTTAGCTTGTCACCAACCTTTTTAATTAAAAATATAATGTAAGGGACAATCAAAAATAAGAATCTATAAAGGAGAATTGGTATGGAACAAAATAATATGAATACTGCGCTTTTCAGAATTAACACCATAAGTACGGCAGAACCTATTTTGGCAATGGCTTTTGTTAATATGCAGCCCCTCGATAAGCTTTATACTTTAGAGGACGCATTTGAGGCAGGAACTTTGTTTAAAAATCTGAACAAGCCATATCTTGGAGGTAATGTATATGAGAAATGAGAGGGAACAAATGATGAAGCAAATTCATAGAATAGATTTTGCTATTCATGAGTTGGTTTTATTTCTGGATACCCATCCGAGAAATGTCAAGGCTTTACAATTGTTAGAGGAATACAGAAACCTACGCTGCGAAAAAATTGCAGAATATGAGAGAAGATTTGGTAATTATGTAGCAGTCGTGGATGATGTTAAACCCACAGAACCGTGGGGCTGGGTAAAGGGACCTTGGCCTTGGGAAAATAAATTTATGATGGAGGATTAGAAAATGTGGAAATATGAGAAAAAACTTCAATATCCTATAAACATTAAAAACCCGAATCCTAAGTATGCCCAAATAATTATTAGTCAATATGGCGGTCCCGATGGTGAGCTTGGTGCTTCAATGCGCTATCTTACCCAACGCTACAGTATGCCATATGATGAAGTAAAAGGCTTATTAACGGATATCGGAACGGAAGAGCTTGCTCACTTAGAGATGGTATGTGCTATGGTTTATCAATTAACAAAAAATCTTACTCCTGAAGAAATAAAGAAATCAGGCTTTGATAAGTATTTTGTAGACCATACAACGGCTGTTTATCCCGTTGCGGCTTCAGGCTTGCCTTGGACTGCAACCTATATTCAGGCAAAGGGCGATATTATAACTGACCTTCACGAAGACCTGGCGGCAGAGCAAAAAGCGAGAACCACCTATGATAATCTTCTCACGCTAATCGACGACCCCGATATAAGAGAACCATTAAAGTTCTTGCGAGCAAGGGAGATAGTCCATTATCAAAGATTCGGTGAGGCGTTAAGGCTTTCAACAGATAAATTGAACAGCAAAAACTTCTACGCTTGCAATCCTTCTTTTGATAAGAATTGCGGCAAATAAATATTAAAAAGCAGATGGGCAACCATCTGCTTTTTAATATGTCAAAATAGGGATAGTTGTTCGGGCTCGTCATCTTCGGGAGTATAATTATAGAAAAAATTAAATATTTTTTTATATGCAACTCCCTTGATTGGTTTCTCTAAACC
>JAFPAV010000050.1 GCA_017390725.1 Clostridia bacterium
GCATCATAGGAGCCCGAAAGACCGAAACGAAACATATCATTTTTGGTTATCGTTTTAGATTTTTTATCGATTTTTTCACCCGTTATTCCGCTTTTTTTAAGGGCTTCGGTTATTATTTCGACACTCATACCCTCAACGCCTAAGGTCCCCTCCTTTGAGGGCTTGTCCTTACGCTTTTCCTTGCCTATTATTTGCGGAATATAAACATGGGTTATGTTTTTGTTATCGGTTATCCTTTTTATATGCGCCCGTATCATAGCCCCTGCCGAGTCACTGTCGGTCATAATTATAATTCCGCTTTTTTCGGCTACAGACCGTATCAAAGCGCACTTTTCTTTGTCCTTAAAAATGCGGAAACCGTCGGTAGGAATTATGAGTGCATCTATTATATTTTCAAGGGTGGTTTTATCATATCTGCCTTCAACGATAACAGCCTGACTGAGTTTAATCAATAGCCTCACCCTTTGCAACGATATAAACCAGCTTAATTACAAGCTGTTCGATGATAATTCGGCTGTCACTACTAAAGCTTTTAAGGGCACTGTCGGCTTCGATTAGGGCATCAATACTAAGACTAAGCTTCTTAAAATCCATCTTTTTAAGATTTGCCGCCGCATTTTCCAGCACAAATTCTTTACCTTTATATCCAAAGCTTTCGGAAATTTCCTTTAGGCTCAGTCCGTTTTTCTTACCAACCAACACTCGATACATCTCTATATATGCTGAAGATATTGTATGGAGAATTATCATAGGCTCTATTCGCATAAAAAACAGCTCGTCCACAGTTTTAAGGGCTTCGGGTATTTTTAGGGCGAGAATGTTGCCCGTTAAGGTATAAACCGAGGCTTCAACGCTCTTAACCGCAACCGAGTCTATAATATCCTTGGTTATCTGACCGTTTTGAACAAAGCTACAAAGCTTATCCAGTTCATTTATAAGGGTGTTTATATCATCTCCTGCAATTTCTATCAGGTGATATGCGGCAGAGGATTCCATTTTGCAACCCCGCTTAGAAGCGCCGTCACAAAGCATTTTTGAAAGCTCAGAAGAACGGCGGTGGTTAAGAAGAACGGTTTTTCCGCCCGCCTTTTGAGCAGCCGCCATTAATTTTTTCTCTTTGGCGCCTTTTTTATGGTCAAATTCAATTCCGTCAAAGGTGAGAATTAAAAGGGTTGTATCGTATTCCTCGCTTAAAAGACTGCAAAGCCTTTCAAAATCTGTTTTATCTGCCTTATCAAAATCGTAATCACTGAGTATAACACATTTTTTATCCGCCATCATAGGAAACTGAACAGCCGCATCGTATACAGCCTGAAGGTCACAGTTGCCCGTAAATTTATGGTAATTAAAAACGTCATCACGCTCGGCTACCATAGAGGAAAGACGGGAGGTATACATATTCTTAAGATAGGAGTCGTCTCCTATAAGAATATAAACGCCGGCTAAATTTTTTGATGATATATCCTTTTTTAATGCGTCCTCATATACTACCGCCATTTAAATTTCCCCTCCGTTTCACTCAGCACCTTATGCTTAATTCTATTTAATTTTAACACATTGGAAAGATACTTGCAAGCGTATAAAAGTATAAGAGATAAAGCGATAAGCAATATTCCCAGAAAATAATAGTTTGTTGGTATATCCGCAGTTGCAAAGGGCATTTTACCAAGAAAGAATATAGTTGAGTTTATATATTTTGTAACAACCCCTGAAGCCAGTAAAAAGGGCTTTGAAAATGTACCATATAAAAGGCTTATAATCAGCGCAATTACGGCACATACCAAAGCAACTGTTACCGCATAGGAAATTAATAAATTGGTGAGAACTCCCACAACCGATATATACCCGAAGCGGTATATCGTTACGGGAAGGGTGGTTACCATTGCGCAAAGGGTTACCGAAATAGCATCCGTTATATAGGAAATAAAACGGAATTTTATTTTAAAATATCTTTTGAATGCACCCGATAATGCAGGGGAAAGAACTAAAACTCCGTAGGTGGAAAGCGCCGATAATTGAAACGCTAAATTAAATACCGTCATTGGAGAAAAAATAAGTATAAGAGTTACGGCAGTGCCTAAGGTATTGGAAGGGGTGTTAGGACGGTTTAGAAGATAGGATATACCCATAAATATATATGTAACACCTGCTCTGGTTATTGAGGGAGTGAATCCGCATACAGCCGCCATAAATCCAACTGTTAAAAAGATAATAAGTGCTTTCAGTTTTCGGTTGTAGAAAAATTTCTCAATTGTTTTGGTCACAAAGGACATTATAATCGCAAGATGCATACCCGAAACAACCATCACGTGACTTACTCCTGCGGCCTTTACGCATCCGTAGAACTCGTCACTCATATAAGAGCGGTCTCCGATGGTGAGGGCGGTTAGTGTGGATGCTTCACTGTAGTTTAAATTTTTAAATAAAAAGTGGGTTATATAATTCTGAACAGTTCCTATAAAGGAATAAAGGGTATCACCCTTGGCTTCCGAAAGAGAATATTCCTTAAAATAACCTCTGAAATATATGTTTTGTGAAAAATCGTTAAGTCGGTATTTGCCGGTAGAGAATCGGAGCTTAAATTTGCCTTCTATAATATCCCCTGTATCAAGGTTTGGGCATTCATCCTCATAAAAATAAGCGAATAACTTGGAGCCATCGGTGAGCTTATCAGTGTTCTTGGTCTTAATGGTTACACCGTACATTCCGTCTCCAAGGTTTTGTAATTTTTCTGTTACAACAAAGTCGCCCGAAACCTCTTCACCGTTAAGATTCGAAAGGGTGTGGATATTATCCATCCTAAATAGCATACTACAACAGATAATAATAGTGCAGAAAACCGAGAAACATTGACTGAATGGCACTTTAAAGCTATACATAACGTAAAGCATAATAATAAGAGCTATCCCCATAATAAGAGAAAGCCTTTCATAATAATAAAAGATAATTACCATAAAACATCCAAGAAAGGCGCTTGTAAGCATCGGATATCTTTTAATAATCCTAAACATTTTCGTTTCCTTGTCATAAAATTTAAAACTTTGTATATTCTATCAAAAGGACAACATAATTTCAACACCTATAAAAATAGCGTTTACAAGTTGGCAGTTTTGATGTATAATTAATACACAAAGCCAAAGGAATAGAGGTTATGCAAATGTGGAACTTGAAAAAGTCAATTAATCTTTCATTGTTTATCACATATCTTTTTATGCTCATTTTGGTTGCAATGATTTTTCTTATGCCCTGGATGGTAAGCTGGTATGTTGAAACTATGGGTAGGGATGAAAATTTGCCAACCTTTATAATGGTTGCTTTTTATCCTTGCGTTCCTTTCTGCGCAATAACCCTTTGGTCCTTGAGAAATTTCCTTATAAATGTTAAGAAAAATGAGATTTTTGAGCAAAAGAATGTCAGGCATACGAGGGTTATATCCAATTGCTGTATGATAGTGGCGCTCATCACCTTTGTGGGCGGATTTTACTATAATCCATTTTACCTTGTTTGCTTAGCGGCGGCGTTCTTCTTTTTAAATGCAAGGATTATCGCTAATGTTCTTGAAACTGAGGTTCAAAACCGAGAAAACAGCGAAAAATAAATAAAAATGGGCATCCGAACGAATCGGATGCCCAATATTTTTTTGCAAAAAGTGAAAATCATAAGTGAGTAAAAAAGAGAAAACAAGAGAAAATAAGAGAAAAAACGAGATACTGGAATTTAAATTAAAATTTACAAAAATAAGTGTTGACAACGCTTTTTCCTTGTGGTATGATAGTCAGGCTAAGAAAAAATAGGAGGTTTTGAATTATGTCCACATTTATGGCAAAACCTGCTGATATTCAGCGTAAGTGGTATATTGTAGATGCTGCTAACAGACCTCTCGGTAGAACTGCAGCTAAGGTTGCAGATTTACTTCGTGGTAAAGGCAAGCCTGAATTTACCCCTCATGTTGACTGCGGCGATCACGTTGTAGTTATCAATGCTGAAAAGGCAGTTTTAACAGGTAAAAAATTAGAAAACAAGTATTATCGCCGTCACACCGGTTATATCGGCGGTCTTAAAGAGGTTCAGTATTCTACTCTTATGAAGACCCGTCCTCAGCTCGCTTTAGAGCTTGCTGTTAAGGGAATGGTTCCCGATACAACCATCGGCAGAAAAGCTCTTACCAGACTTCATGTTTATGCCGGCGAGAATTATGCTCAGGTTGCTCAGAAGCCAGAAAAGCTTGAATTTTAAGAAGGGAGACAGTAACTATGTTTGAAGGAAAGCCTTATTTCTACGGAACAGGCAGAAGAAAGAGTTCTGTTGCCCGTGTTCGTGTTTACAATGGTACAGGTAAGATTACCATAAATGACAGAGATATTGATGATTATTTTGGTCTTGAAACACTTAAGCTTATCGTTCGTCAGCCCCTTAATTTAACAGGAACTACCGATAAGTTTGATATCGTTTGCCGTGTTGCAGGCGGTGGTGTTACAGGTCAGGCAGGCGCTATCCGTCACGGTATTTCCCGTGCACTTCTTCAGTACGATGCAGAGCTTCGTTCTGAGCTTAAGAAGGCAGGC
>JAFPAV010000051.1 GCA_017390725.1 Clostridia bacterium
ATCCATTGTTTTAAAATAATCAAGATGGTCATTATCTATATTGAGAAGCACACCAATATCGGGAGACATCTGCAAAAATGTATCAACAAACTCACAGGCCTCACACACCATAGTCTGGCTTTCACCTGTGATTCCGTTTGAATTTATTAAGGGAAGCTTGCCGCCTATAACGGCGGTAGGCTCCATCTTGTTTAAAATGAGAATTTGTGTTATCATAGAGGTAACGGAGGTTTTTCCGTGGGTTCCGCAAACTCCGATAACATTATCGTAGCGCCTTGTGAGTGCGCCTAAGAGATGGGAACGCTCCATAGTGGGAATTCCTTGCTCACGGGCAGCCTTAAGCTCGGGGTTATCCGCAGAGATAGCCGCAGAATAAACCACTAATTCGGCACCCTTAATGTTTTCGGCGTTATGGCCCATATAAACGGTGGCACCGAGCTTTCTAACCCTTTTAAGAGGGTCGCTCTCGTTATTATCTGAGCCCGAAAGAATATATCCCTTGCTGTGGAGAATTTCCGCTAAGGGACACATTCCGCTTCCGCCTATTCCTATCATATGGATATGCTTGATACCATCTATCAGCCTATCCTCATCTCTTAATATTTTCATAAGAAAACTCCTAATTTAATACTTATTTATCTATTATATTACTTTTCTTCAAAAAAATAAACCCTTTTTTTAGGTGATGCTTATGTTTCATTTGCCCGAAAAAATAGAATATGTTATAAATCGGATAACCGACAGTGGCTTTGAAGCCTTTATCGTGGGCGGTTGTGTTCGTGATATGCTAATGGGAAAGACGCCGAATGATTTTGATATCACCACATCGGCAACCCCCGAAGAAATACAGAACATATTTGAAAAAACCGTACCCACAGGGATAAAGCACGGCACTATAACAGTTGTTCTTGAAGGTGAGCCTATTGAGGTTACCACCTTCCGCTGTGACGGAGACTATAACGACTGCCGCCATCCCGAAAAGGTTGAATTTGTAAGAAGCATTGAAGCTGACCTTTCAAGGCGGGATTTCACCGTTAACGCCATCGCTTACAACCCCACCAAAGGTATTGTTGACCTTTTTGGCGGTATTGAAGATATAAATTCAAAAATTTTAAGGGCCGTAGGCAACCCCGAAAAGCGTTTCTGCGAGGATGCTCTTCGCATTATGCGGCTTTTTCGTTTTTCCAGTGTGCTGAGCTTTGAAATTGAAGAAAAAACCCTTGCCGCCGCCCTTTTGAAAGCCCCCCTTTTAAAGCAGGTTAGCGCCGAGCGGATAAATGCCGAATTAACAAAGCTTTTATGCGGTGAAAAACCCGAGATAATTACTGCTTTAATAGAAAAAGGCGGACTTTCCCATTTTGGAATAGCTAAAACAAAAGGTCTTGAAAGACTTAAAAATTTACCTCCCAAGATTGGCATTCGTTTGTTCGCTTTTTTGAAATACAGTGATGGAAATTTACCTGATTTTCTCACTAAATTCAAGGCGTCAAATCAACTGAAAAACGAGGTTTTACTCTTCGAAAAATTCACCGGTATGCCCCTTGCCTCTAAAGCAGATATCAAGGATCTTTTAAATATGGCTGAGGCCCATCTTGTAGAAGATTACCTCAATTATCTCAATGCTTTTTGCGATATGGATACCTCCCTTCAAAAGGCAATGCTAAGGCAGATAATTTCAAATAATGAGCCCTTTAAAATCTCCCACCTTGCCGTTGGTGGAAAGGATCTGCAAAGCCTTGGAATTACGGGTGAGGAAATCGGTATTACCTTAGAAAATTTAAGAAAATTTGTTTTAAATTCACCTGAATGCAACATAAAAGAAAAATTACTTGAAAACTTAAATATTAACCGTAACTAATTAATAATGAGCACCATAAACTGTAATGTATGGTGCTTATTATTTTTTTGGCGGTGAATTAAATGAAGAAAATTGCGGTAATCGGCGGAGATTTAAGGCTTAGAATTGCGGTAGAAGAATTAAGAAAAAAAGGCTTTACGGTTGAAACTATGGGACTTTTCGAGGATGAAAACTGCAATATAAACGAATGTGATGCAGTTGTTTTTCCGGTGCCCACAACCAAGGATAGAAGATGCGTTTTTGCTCCATTTTCCAAAAAGGAAATTTTGCTTAGTGATATTGAAAAAAAGCTTTTACCCCATCAATTAATACTATGCTGCAATTATAGATTTGAAAGCAAAATATGCATTGATTATGGTGCTCTTGATAGCTTTGCTTTGCTCAATGCTATTCCCACCGCCGAAGCGGCTATTGCTTTATGTGTGGGAAACACCGATTTTACCCTTTGGAATTCTAAGGTGTTAATAACCGGTTTTGGCAGGGTTGGAAAGATACTCGCAAGCAGACTTTCGGCTTTGGGAGCCGATATTACCGTAAGTGCCCGAAAACAGGCTGATTTTGCCCTGGCTTCATGCCTTGGATATAAGATTATCCACACAAGCAAGCTTAATTCAAATCCCCTTGATTTCCATATTATCTTCAATACCCTCGATTTCCCCGCTATTGACAACCGCTCCCTTGAAAAAACCAATGCTTCATATATTTTAGACCTTTCTTCTAAGGGCGGCTTTGATATGGAATATGCAAAAAAGTTGGGTATTAATGCTACGATGGCACCGGGACTACCCGGAAAAACATCGCCACGCACCGCCGGAACAATTCTTGCACAAACTATCTGCGAACTATTAAATAATCAGGTGATGCTATGAAAGATATAACTGTTGGATACGCTTTTTGCGGATCCTTTTGCACAATAAAAAATTCTCTTGAAGCCTTAAAGCGATTGGTTTCAATGGGCTATCGGGTAAAGCCCATTATGTCGGAAATAGTTTACAACACCGATACCCGTTTTTTTAAGGCTGATGAGCTCAAAAAACAGGTTGCCGAAATATGTGATTGCAGTATAATTCACGATATCGTTTCGGCAGAGCCCATCGGACCCAAAAATCTTCTGGATATAATCGTTGTAGCCCCATGCACGGGTAACACCATCGCAAAATGCGCTTTGGGTATAACCGATACCCCCGTTACCATGTCGGTTAAAGCCCATCTTCGCAATAATAAACCCGTTGTTTTAGCCATAGCTACCAATGATGCTTTAGGAGCATCAGCCAAAAACATAGGCCTTTTGCACAATACAAACAATATTTATTTTGTTCCCTACCGTCAGGACGATGCAACGGGCAAAAACAACTCCTTGGTATGTGATTTTTCTCTTATTCCCGAAACGGTTGAATCAGCCCTTAAAAGGGAGCAAATTCAGCCCGTAATAATTTAAACCCAATATTACCCTCCAAAATACTGTCAAAATGAACAAAATTTTCTCCAAAAAAGCTTGTTTTTGTATTTGACTAAATTAAATAAATATAATATAATATTATTGTCTTAAATTTAAAGCTCTTTTGTAACTGACGGATTTGTGGATTAACCATAGGGGAACAAAACGAGTTGTTTTATGTCGACCGTCTGGGCAGTCTTATCCCGTCTGGGGTAGGACTGCCTTTATTTTTAACTTTTGGAAACGGAGAGGGTAATATGAAAAAAATCGGTATTGTTATGGGCAGTGACAGTGATCTGCCAATCGTTCAGAAGGCTATTGATGTTCTTAAGGAATACGGCGCAGATTATGAGGTTCACATCTATTCCGCCCACAGAACTCCCGAACAGGCAAGAGAATTTTCAAGAAATGCTCGGGCAAACGGCTTTGCCGCGATTATTGCCGCAGCAGGAAAGGCAGCTCACCTTGCAGGAGCTATTGCCGCTAATACTACTATCCCCGTTATAGGACTTCCTATAAAATCCTCAACCCTTGACGGACTTGATGCCCTTCTTTCAACCGTGCAGATGCCCTCGGGTATTCCCGTTGCCACCGTTGCGATTGACGGTGCTGCCAATGCAGCTCTCCTTGCTTTGCAGATTTTAAGCGTTGAAGAAAAGGAAATCGCCGAAAAGCTTGATAGTGCCAGAGCTAAGGCTGCCGAAGCCATCCTTTTAAAAGATAAGAAATTACAGGAAATATAATCGGAGGTTTAATCAATGGGAGGCTTTTTTGGAGCAGTTTGTGCAGAAGATGCCGTTTTCGATGTGTTTTTCGGAACTGACTATCATTCTCACTTAGGAACACGCCGCGGAGGAATGGCGGCTTACGATAAGGAAATCGGCTTACAAAGGGATATACATAATATAGAAAAATCACCCTTTAGAACAAAATTCCAACATATATTTGAGGAAATGCATGGCTTTGCGGCAATCGGTTGTATCAGCGATTCTGATCCTCAGCCCATTCTTATACGTTCTAATCTCGGCACCTATGCCATAGCGGTTGTTGGTATTATCAATAACGCCGAGGAGCTTATAGAAAAGTATGTTATTTCGAAGGGCGGTCATTTCGGTGCGATGACAGGTGGCGCAGTAAACTCCTGCGACCTTGTTGCCGCAATGATAAATCAGAAAAACAGCTTTGCCGAAGGCATCGCCTTTGCCCAGAGTGTTATTAAGGGTACTGCGGCCATTCTTATTTTAACCAACGAGGGAAAAATAATAGCCGCCAGAGATAAGGTGGGTCGGCTTCCTCTTTCAATCGGTAAGAGCGAACATGGCTACTGCGCAAGTCTTGAGCCCTTTGCATATAAAAAATTGGGATACACTAAGGAAAGAGAGCTAGGCCCCGGTGAGATAGTTGAAATCACAGCCGATAGCATCACTCAATTAGCACCTGCAGAGAAGGAAATGAAAATATGCTCATTCCTTTGGAGCTATTACGGATATTCCACCTCAGATTACGAGGGTGTTAATGTTGAAATAATGCGGTACCGCAACGGCGGAATAATGGTGCAAAATGATATTGAAAACGGCACCCTGCCCGAGCTTGATTATGTTGGCGGCGTTCCCGATTCGGGTACACCCCACGCCATAGGCTATGCCAACGCTTGCCACATCCCATTTGCAAGACCATTCATTAAATACACTCCCACTTGGATGCGTAGCTTTACGCCTACCCGTCAGTCAGACCGTAATCAGATTGCCAAAATGAAGCAGATACCCGTTCCCGATTTAATAGAGGGCAAAAATCTTCTTTTTGTGGACGATTCGATAGTAAGAGGAACTCAGCTTAGAGAAACTGTTGAATTCTTATATAACAACGGCGCAAAATCCGTTCATATGCGTTCTGCTTGTCCCCCTATTATGTATAGCTGTAAATACCTTAATTTCTCAAGAGCCACCGACGATATGGAGCTTATAACACGAAGCACCATCGTCGAGCTTGAGGGCAAGGAAGGTCTTAAACACCTTGATGAGTACAGTGATTCATCCACAGAGCGTGGTAAAAAGCTTAGAAACGCTATATGCGAAAAATTCAAATTTGCTTCCCTTGAATTCCAGACACTTGAGGGACTAATTAAAGCGATAGGAATAGATAAATGCAAGCTTTGCACCTATTGCTGGGACGGAAAAGAATAATAGAGAGGTAAAAATTATGAAAAATTCACAATCAAAATCCTATGCCGATGCAGGCGTTGATATCACTGCAGGCTACAAAGCGGTTGAACTGATGAAAAAGCATATTGCCAGAACAAAGAATGAGGGCTGTCTTGACGATGTGGGCGGTTTTGGCGGTTGTTTTGGCTTACCTATTGCCGGATTGGAAGAACCCGTTCTGGTTTCAGGAACGGACGGTTGCGGCACCAAGGTTAAACTTGCAATCCTTCTTGATAAGCACGATACCATCGGTATTGATGCGGTTGCAATGTGTGTTAACGATATAATCTGTGTTGGAGCAAAGCCTCTGTTTTTCCTTGATTATATCGCTTGCGGCAAAAACATTCCCGAAAAGATTGCCGAAATAGTAAGCGGTGTTGCAGAGGGCTGTGTTCAGTCCGGTGCTGCTCTTATCGGCGGTGAAACTGCCGAGCATCCCGGTATGATGCCGATAGACGACTATGATTTAGCCGGTTTTGCAGTAGGCATTGTTGATAAGAAGAAAATACTTGATAATTCCACCGTTACAGAGGGAGATATTATCATAGCCCTCCCCTCCAGCGGTGTTCATTCCAACGGTTTTTCACTTGTAAGAAAGGTTTTCGATGTTGAAAACAGCGATATAACCTCTCCCGTTGCAGAGCTTGGCGGAAAGTCCATCGGCGAAACTCTCCTTACCCCCACCAAGATTTATGTTAAAGCCTTACTTTCTCTCATTGAGCAGGTTAAGGTTAAAGCGGTTTCCCATATAACGGGCGGCGGCTTCTATGAGAATATTCCGAGAAGCTTACCTAAGGGATATTCCGCTAAGATAGAAAAGTCTGCCGTTCGGGTGCTTCCCATATTTGACCTTATTGCAAAGGTTGGTAACATCCCCGAGCGTGATATGTTCAATACCTTTAATATGGGTGTTGGTATGAGCATTACCGTTGCTAAGGAGGATGCCGAGAAAGCCCTTGCCGTTCTTAAAGATGCAGGCGAAGAGCCTTACATTATCGGCACCGTTATAAAGAGCGACGGAGGTGTTATTATTGAATAACACCAAAAATGTGGTAGTTTTAGCTTCGGGCGGTGGCACCAATTTGCAAGCCCTTATCGATGCCGAAAAACGAGGTGAATTAGGCTCTGGAAAAATAACCTGTGTCATTGCTTCGAAGGCCGATGCCTATGCTTTGACAAGGGCAAAAGAAAACGGCATTAAAACCCGTACCCTTATAAGAAAAGATTACTCTGATATTGCTTCATACAGTAAGGATATGCGGGATGCTCTGCTTGAAGAAAAAGCCGATGTAATCGTATATGCCGGCTTTATGACCATACTTGATGAGCAGGTTTGCGATGAATTCGAGGGTAAAATGGTGAATGTTCATCCTTCGCTTATACCCTCCTTTTGTGGAAAAGGCTATTACGGCTTGCACGTTCACGAGGAAGTGCTTAAAAAAGGTGTTAAAGTGTCGGGTGCTACCGTTCATTTCGTAACCGCCGAATGTGATGCAGGACCTATCATTCTGCAAAAGGCGGTTGAGGTTTTAGAGGATGATACTCCCGAAACCCTACAAAGGCGCATTATGGAGCAGGCCGAGTGGAAATTACTTCCAAAAGCAGTTCAGCTTTTGTGTGACGGTAAAATTGAAATAAGAAATTCAAAAACATACATAAAATAATCGGAGGAATTTGATAATGGAAATCAAATCTATTGAAAATGAACTTAATTCTTTAGCCTACCACGGCAGAGGTATTATTATAGGCAAGAGTGCCGATGGTAAAAAGGCCATCACCGCATATTTTATTATGGGACGCAGCGAAAACAGCCGTAACCGCATTTTTGTTGAGGACGGTGAGGGCATTAGAACTCAGGCCTTTGATGAATCTAAAATGACCGACCCCCATCTTATTATCTATGCTCCCGTAAGAGTTTTGGGAAACAAGACCATAGTTACAAACGGTGACCAGACCGACACTATCTATGAGCTTATGGATAGACAGATGACCTTTGAGCAATCCCTTCGCACCCGTGAGTTTGAGGACGATGCTCCCAATTATACCCCCAGAATTTCAGGTATTATCCGTCTTGAAAACGGTGATATGAACTATGCTATGTCCATACTCAAATCCGCCGAGGGTGACGGTTCCTCCTGCCAGAGATACACCTTTGCTTACAGTAATCCCCTTGCAGGCAAGGCAAAGTTCATCCATACCTATAAGTGTGACGGTAATCCCCTCCCCAGCTTCGAGGGTGAGCCTAAAACATTGGAGCTGCCCGATATAGATATTGACACATTAACCGATTTAATATGGAAAAATCTTAACAATGATAACAAGGTTTCTCTCTTCGTAAGATATATCGACCTTGCTTCAGGTGAATACGAATCAAGAATTATAAACAAAAACGAGATATAAATTATGAATCTTCAAAACTTAAAAATCAATTTCATTGGTGACAGTATAACCGAGGGTGTTGGATGTTCTTCTCCCGATAACACTTTTCATCAAATAATCAAGCGTGAATATGCTTTAGCCGAAGCATATAACTGCGGTGTAAGCGGTACAAGAATTGCCAAACAAACCGTTCCTTATAATCATCACTTTGATTTGTATTTTTCTTTGCGCGCAAAGGTTATGCCAAAGGATGCTGATATGATTGTTATTTTCGGCGGAACTAATGACTTTGGTCACGGTGACTCAAAGATGGGTCATATTGATAGCACAGATATTTACACTTTTTACGGCGCCCTTAACACTCTGCTTACCGAATTAAAGGAGGATTATCCCACAGCCAAGCTGATTTTTATGACTCCTTTGAGAAGATCAACCGAAAATACACCCAACCACGATGGCAAAATTTTAGTAAATTATGTTGATGCTATAATCGAGGTTTGCAAAAAGCATAATGTTGCTGTTATCGATTTATTCAGAAGCGGGATTATTGACCCCACAGATACCGAAGTTATTCCTGATGGACTTCACCCCAACGATAAAGGACATATTATTATGGCAGATTACATTGCCAAAGAGTTACTAAAAATTTAAGGAGAACTACAATGAAAGAATTTGAATTGAAATACGGCTGTAACCCCAATCAAAAGCCCTCTAAAATCTATATGGCAGACGGTAGCGACCTACCGATAGAAATACTCTGCGGCAGACCGGGATATATCAATTTCCTCGATGCCTTTAACTCCTGGCAGTTGGTTAAGGAATTAAAGGAGGCTTTGGGACTTCCCGCCGTTACTTCCTTTAAGCACGTTAGTCCTACAAGTGCCGCTGTTGGTACAATTCTTCCCGAAAAGCTTAAAAAGGCTTGCTTTGTTGATGATATCCCTGAATTGGATGCTTCCCCCCTTGCCTGTGCGTATGCCAGAGCAAGAGGTACCGACCGTATGTGCTCCTTTGGAGACTGGGTAGCGTTATCCGATGTTTGTGATGTTACAACCGCACTTCTCATCAAGCGTGAGGTTTCGGACGGCGTTATCGCTCCCGGTTACGAGCCTGAAGCCCTCCAAATTCTTAAATCCAAAAGAAACGGCAACTATAACATAGTAAAAATAGACCCCGATTTTGTTCCTGCAGAAATTGAAACAAAACAGGTTTACGGCATTACCTTCCAGCAAGGAAGAAATAACTTTAAAATTGATAACGAGCTCCTTTCAAATCTCGTTACCGAAAATAAGGAATTACCTGACAGTGCTAAGCGTGACCTCATAATCTCCCTTATCACCCTTAAATACACCCAGTCAAATTCTGTTTGCTTTGCTTTTGACGGACAGGCTATTGGTGTGGGCGCAGGTCAGCAGTCGAGAATTCACTGTACCCGTCTTGCAGGTGGTAAGGCTGATACATGGTTCCTTCGTCAGCACGATAAGGTTTTAAATCTCCCCTTCCTTGATGAAATCGGCAGACCTACAAGGGATAACGTTATTGATGGTTACATCAATCGCAACGAAGAGGATGTTTGCGCCGAGGGTAACTGGCAGAAATACTTTAAAACCAGACCCGAGCCACTTACCGATGAGGATATAAAGACCTATCTTTCTACCATTTCGGGTGTGGCTTTAGGCAGTGATGCCTTCTTCCCCTTTGACGACAATATTGAACGTGCCTACCGTAGCGGCGTTTCCTATATAGCAGAGCCCGGCGGCTCTATCCGTGACGATGCAGTTATAGAGTGCTGTAATAAGTACGGTATTGCTATGGCATTCACAGGAATGAGACTTTTCCATCATTAATCAGCAAAGGAAATAAAATAATGAAAATAATGGTTGTAGGTGGCGGAGGCCGTGAGCACGCCATAATAAAAAGCCTTAAGAAAAACAAGGATATAACAGAAATCTATGCCCTACCGGGTAACGGTGGTATTGCAAAGGATGCTACTTGCATTAATATAGGTGCTAAGGATATCCCTGCAATTTGCGAATTTGCAGTTAACAACAGTATAGATTTTGCCGTTGTTGCTCCCGATGACCCGTTGGTTTTAGGTGCAGTTGATGCCCTTGAAGCAAAGGGTATCCCCTGCTTTGGTCCCGAGGCGAAGGCAGCAATAATTGAGGGAAGCAAGGTTTTCTCTAAAAACCTTATGAAAAAATATAATATCCCAACCGCACAATATGAGGTCTTTGATAATGCTGAAAAGGCAATAGAATATCTGAAGAACTCCGATATGCCTATCGTTGTTAAGGCAGACGGTTTAGCCCTCGGCAAAGGCGTTATCATTGCCAACACAAGAGATGAGGCAATAACCGCCGTTAAGGAAATTATGGAGGATAAGATGTTCGGCGAAAGCGGTAATAATATCGTTATCGAAGAATTTCTTACAGGTCCCGAGGTATCCGTTCTTTGC
>JAFPAV010000052.1 GCA_017390725.1 Clostridia bacterium
ACCTTTGATATCAATAATCTTCGTTGGAATAAGGTTATAATATGTACCGATGCGGATGTGGACGGTTTCCAGATAAGAACCCTTATACTTACTATGATTTACCGTCTTATGCCCACCCTTATTTATGAGGGTAAGGTGTATATTGCCGAAACTCCTCTTTACGAAATAGGAACTAAGGATATGACCTATTTTGCCTATGATGAAAAGGAGAAGAATGAAATACTTGAAAAAATAGGCAACGAAAAATATACAATTCAGCGTTCAAAGGGACTTGGTGAAAACCAACCCGATATGATGAACCTGACAACGATGAATCCCGAAACCAGAAGACTTATAAAGATAATGCCTGAGGATGCCCAGCGTACAAGCGATGTATTTGATTTGTTGCTTGGGGACAACCTTCAGGGAAGAAAAGAGCATATTGCCGAAAACGGATATCTTTATATAGATGATGCGGATCTAAGTTAAAACAGTAATTGAATAATCATTATAATTTAGGTAAGGAGATTTTAAATGGCTCCCAGAAAAAAGAAAGAACAGCCCGTCAATAAAAAGCCGGATATAAACGCATATATAGCGGGTGCAGGTCTTGTGGTTGAACAGCCCATAACCGATACCCTTGAGACTAACTATATGCCCTATGCTATGAGCGTTATTGTATCCCGTGCTATCCCTGAGATAGATGGCTTTAAGCCTTCCCACAGAAAACTGCTTTATACAATGTATAATATGGGATTGCTGAGTGGCTCAACCATAAAGTCGGCAAATATTGTGGGTAGAACAATGCAGCTTAACCCCCACGGTGATGCGGCTATATACGAAACAATGGTAAGACTTTCCGAAGGCTATCAGGCACTTTTGCACCCTTACGTTGCTTCAAAGGGTTCCTTCGGTAAGGCATATTCTCGTGATATGGCCTATGCCGCCTCCCGTTATACCGAGGCAAAGCTTGCTCCAATAGCTAACGAGCTTTTTGAGGATATAAATAAGGATACGGTTGATTTTGTTGATAACTATGATGCAACAATGAAGGAACCCGTATTGTTCCCCGTAACCTTCCCGTCGGTTCTTGTTAATGCTAATACGGGTATTGCCGTTGGTATGGCAAGTTCAATTTGTCCCTTTAATTTAAGAGAGGTTTGCGAAACCACTATCGCTTATATTAAGGATAATGATATCAATGTTGCCGATACCTTACTCGCTCCCGATTTCCCCATAGGCGGTCAGCTTCTTTATAACCGCAAGGAGATGGAGGATATTTACGAGAGCGGCAGAGGAAGCTTTAAGGTTAAGGGTGTTTACAGTTATGATAAATCCCAAAACTGTATTGATATAACCGAAATTCCTCCCACAACCACCACCGAGGCTATCATTGAAAAGGTTATCGAGCTTGTAAAGGCAAAGAAAATTACCGAAATTAACGATATCCGTGATGAAACCGATTTGGGCGGTCTTAAAATAACCATAGATTTAAAGCGTGGCGTTGACCCCGATAAATTTATGAAAAAGATGTTCAAATCAACCCCCTTAGAGGATAGCTTTGCTTGTAATTTCAATATTCTCATAGCAGGCTCGCCTAAGGTTATGGGTGTTAAGGAGATAATCAGTGAGTGGGTAGCCTTCCGTGAGGAATGTGTTCGTAGAAGGGTTTATTTCAAGCTTTCCAAGGCGAAGGATAAGATGCATTTGCTTCGTGGTCTTGAAAAGATACTTCTCGATATCGATAAGGCTATCAAAATTGTCCGTGAAACCGATGAAGAGGCTCAGGTTGTACCCAACTTGATGATAGGCTTCGGAATTGATAAAATTCAGGCTGAATATGTAGCAGAAATCAAGCTTCGCCACCTAAACCGTGAATATATATTAAAGCGCACCGCCGATATTGAGGAGCTTGAAAAGGAAATTGCCGAAATGGAAGCAATTCTTAAATCCAGAAGCCGAATTCTTAAAATTATCGTGGGTGAGCTTGAAAATGTTATCAAGAAATACGGTATGGACCGTAAAACTCAGATAATCAGCGCCGAGGCCGAGGAGGATTATAAGGAAGAGGAAGTTGTTGATGATTCACCTGTAACCTTCTTCTTTACTAAGGACGGTTACTTTAAAAAGATAACTCCTCAATCCCTTAGAATGAGCGGCGAACAAAAGCTTAAGGAGGGTGATGAAATCACCCAGACGGTTGAAGCATCTAACGCTTATGATTTGCTTTTCTTCTCCAACAAACAGCAGGTTTATAAATCTAAGGCTACTGAGTTTGCCGATTCTAAGGCAAGTATTCTCGGTGATTATGTACCCTCAAAGCTTGAATTTGAGGAGGCCGAAAATGCAGTATTTATGGCATCGACCACCGATTACAGCGGTTATATGATATTCATATTTGATAACGGAAGAATTTCTAAGGTTCCGCTATCCTCATATATGACCAAAAATAATCGTAAAAAACTAATTGCCGCCTATTGCGGAAAATTCACACTGCATAGCATTTTCCAGATAAAAGAGGATGTTGATATCTGCCTTAAATCTACAAACGGAAGAATTCTGCTTGTTAATACGGGAGCAATTCCTGCTAAGACAACGAGGGATAATACGGGTATTGCGGTTATGACCCAGAAGAAGGGACAAAGACTTTTATCCGCCGAGCTTTATAATAAGGGAAATATGGAAAACGAGCACCGCTATAGAACAAGAAATCTTCCTGCGGCAGGCAGTAAGCCCTCGGAAAAAACAGCAGAGCAGATAAAAATGGATTTATAGTTGCAGTTGAGTGTTATCTGTGATAGAATAAGAAAACCGCCCCGTTATTACGGGGCGGCTGTCAACAAAAATGCAAACGCTGAAAATTTAAATTTAAGTTGACAGTTATAGTATTTTCAAAACCAGAAAAAATATATAAGGAAAATAATTCCAATCGGAGTGAAAAATATGGCTCAAGAATTAGCAAAACAGTATGATCCGAAGGATGTTGAGGAACGAATTTATAAGAAATGGCTTGAGGGAAGATATTTCCACGCTAAATGCGAAATGGATAAGCCTACTTATACAATCGTTATTCCTCCTCCGAATATAACCGGTCAGCTTCATATGGGTCACGCCCTTGATAATACCCTACAGGATATTCTTATCCGTTTTAAGCGTATGCAAGGGTTTGATACCCTTTGGCTTCCTGGTACTGACCATGCTTCTATCGCTACCGAAGCAAAGATAGTTGAAAAGATGCGTGAAGAGGGTGTCACCAAAGCCGATATCGGCAGAGATGGCTTCTTAGAGCGTGCCTGGGAGTGGAAAAAGCAGTACGGCGGAAGAATTATCGAGCAGTTAAAGAAGCTTGGTTCCTCTTGTGACTGGGAAAGAGAACGCTTCACCCTTGATGAGGGCTGCAGTAAGGCAGTCAGAGAGGTTTTCGTAAAGCTTTATGAGAAGGGACTTATTTACAGAGGCGAGAGAATAATTAACTGGTGTCCTCACTGTAAGACCTCCATTTCTGATGCCGAGGTTGAGTATGAGGAACAGGCAGGTCATTTCTGGCATCTGCGCTATCCTTTTAAGGATGGAAGCGGATATCTTGAGCTTGCTACAACCCGTCCCGAAACTCTCCTTGGTGATACTGCCGTTGCAGTTAACCCCGAGGATGAGAGATATAAGGATATAATAGGTAAAACTCTTATTCTGCCTATCGTTCACCGTGAAATTCCCGTTGTGGCAGACGATTATGTTGAAACCGATTTTGGTACTGGCGTTGTTAAGATTACACCCGCTCATGACCCCAATGACTTTGAGGTAGGTCTCCGTCATAATCTGCCCGTTATAAACGTATTAACCGATGATGCCAAGATTACTTCTGATTATCCCAAATATGCGGGTATGGACAGATATGAGGCACGTAAGGCAATAGTTGCTGACCTTGAGGCAGAGGGTGCTCTCGTTAAGGTTGAGGATTACAGCCATAATGTTGGAACCTGTTACCGTTGTTCAACAACAGTAGAGCCCAGAGTTTCTAAACAGTGGTTTGTTAAGATGAAACCTCTTGCCGAGCCCGCTATAGCTGCCGTTAAAGAGGGCGAAACCAAGTTCGTTCCCCAAAGATTTGAAAAGGTTTATTTCCATTGGCTTGAGAATATAAGAGATTGGTGTATTTCCCGTCAGCTCTGGTGGGGACACAGAATTCCCGCTTGGTATTGCGCTGACTGTGGTGAGATAACCGTATCCAAAGAGGACGCTTGTTGCTGTGCAAAATGCGGCAGTAAAAATATCGAGCAGGATCCCGATACCCTTGATACCTGGTTCTCATCTGCTCTCTGGCCCTTCTCAACTCTCGGATGGCCCGAGGAAACAGAGGAATTTAAGCATTATTATCCCACCAATACTCTCGTAACGGGGTATGATATCATTCCTTTCTGGGTAATGCGTATGATGTTCTCGGGAATCGAGCAGACAGGTCAGGTACCCTTTGATACTGTTCTTATTCACGGTCTTGTTCGTGACTCGCAGGGCAGAAAGATGTCTAAATCTTTAGGCAACGGTGTTGATCCTCTTGAGGTTATCGACCAATATGGTGCTGATGCTTTGCGCTTCTCCCTTGCAACAGGTAACAGCCCCGGTAACGATATGCGTTATATTCCTGAGAGGGTTGAGGCAAGTCGAAACTTTGCCAATAAGCTGTGGAATGCCGCAAGATTTATTCTTATGAATCTTGAAAATGATAATGAAATATCTATTGAGGGCAGAGAATTTGCCCTTGAGGATAAATGGATACTTTCTAAGTATAACCGTCTGGTAGCTGAGGTTACCGAAAACCTTGAAAAGTTTGAACTGGGACTTGCCGTTCAAAAGCTTTATGACTTTATCTGGGATGTATTCTGCGATTGGTACATTGAAATTTGTAAATCACGCTTAAACGGTGATGATAAAAATGCGGCAGATACCGCAAGAGGTGTTCTTGTATATGTATTTACCAATACATTGAAGCTTTTGCATCCCTTTATGCCCTTCATAACAGAGGAAATCTGGCAGTCTTTGCCCCATTCGGGAGAATCGATTATGATATCCTGTTGGCCTGAATTTGCCGAGGAGCTTCGTTTTGAAAATGAAGAGGGTGAATTCGAGAAAATAATGGCAGTAATCAAGGCTGTTCGTAACCGTAGAGCCGAAATGAATGTTCCACCCTCTAAAAAGGCTAAGGTTTGCATTGCTTCGGCCTTCGGTGAAACCTTCGATAAGGGTAAGGCATATATTTGCCGTTTAGCGTTTGCTTCTGAGGTTGAAACGGGCGAAAGCTTTGAGGCTGAAGGTGCAGTTCGTGTTATAACCGATTCTGCAACCGTTTATATGCCTATGCGTGAACTGGTGGATTTCACCGCCGAGCTTGAGCGTCTGCAAAAGGATATGCAAAAGGCAATAGTTGATAAAGAGTTCTTTGAAAAGAAACTTAACAATAAGGGCTTTGTTGATAAGGCTCCCGCCGCCGTTGTTGAACAGCAGAGAGTTCAGCTTAAAAAGGTTCTCGATAAAATCGATATGATAAATGAAAGCATAGAGCAGTTAAAGGCTATGCAATAAAAAATAACCGCTCATCCTATGATGGGCGGTTTTTTGGTGATAAAATGAATTATAATGAAGCTTTAGATTATATACATTCTTTGGGAAGATTTTCTCATCCTGTGGGACTCGAAAGAATAAAGCTTTTATTGGATAAGCTTAATAATCCTCAAAATGATTTTGATGCAATTCATATTGCTGGTACAAACGGTAAGGGTTCGGTAGCCTCTATGGTTGCTGAAGCTTTTAAAACCGCAGGCTTTAAAACAGGACTTTATATCTCTCCCTATATTATAAGATTCAATGAAAGAATACAGATAAACGGCGAGTATATTTCCGATGAGGATTTGGCGGAAATGTGTGACACCGTAAAAGCGAAAAATGTGGATTGCACCGAGTTCGAATTTATAACCGCCGCCGCTTTTACCTATTTTGCCAAAGAAAAATGCGATATAGTTATTGCCGAAACAGGACTCGGCGGCAGATTTGATGCCACCAATGCTCTTGCAAATAAAAAAGTATCGGTTATAACAAAAATAGGGATAGACCATGCCGCCGTTTTGGGTGATACCATAGAAAAAATAACGGCGGAAAAATGCGGAATAATAGGAAACAGCACAACCGTAACCTCCCCTTATCAAACCCAACAAGCCTTAAAGGTTATAAGGAGAAGTACAAATAAACTTGTTGTCCCCGATATTGCGCAATTAAAGGTTTTAAAATCGGATATTACGGGTAACTCCTTTATATATAAAGGTAGAGAGTATGAAACAAGGCTTATCGGTGAGCATCAGATAGAAAATGCCCTTTGTGCTATTGAAGCCTTGGAGAACAGCGGATATAATTTACCCTACAATATAATATATAAGGGGATAAAAAATGCTTTTATCCCTGCAAGACTTGAAAATGTTTCGTCAAAAAGAGATGTTTTGGTGGACGGTGCCCATAATCCCGATGCGGCAGACCGATTAGCTCGTTTTATAGGTGAATATAAGGGTAGCGTAGGTGCAATAGTCGGTGTGATGAAGGATAAGGACTACGATTATATATTAAAGAGGGTTCTTCCTTTATGTAAGGATGCGGTTGCTGTCAAATGCGCCGATATGCCAAGAGCGTTAAGTGCTAAAGAATTAGCAAAAGAGGTATCAAAATATTGCAGCTGCAAAGTGGCAACAAATTTTGATGAAGCTGTAAATATAGCCGCAGAATTCGATACCGATATAATTATTGCTTTCGGTTCCCTTTATCTCGCAGCCAATATTAGAGAAAAATTAAAAGAAAAGTTTAAATAAATTTTAATTGTTACTTTGTTCGACATCTTTTTTTAGGACAAGCCTGTATTATATATGATACAGGCTTTTATTTTTTGGAGGTAAACTTAAATGTCAGTAAAAATAAATGTAACAGGAGAGGTTGTAACCGCCTATCTCGGCGGAGAACTGGACCATCATTCCGCCAAGGAGATGAGGGAGGAGATAGATAGCGCCGTAGAACTTAATATGCCCACATTGCTTATCCTCGATTTCAAGGATATCAGCTTTATGGATAGCTCGGGTATAGGACTTGTTATGGGCAGATACCGAAATCTGCAAAAGAGCGGAGCTCAGATGCATATAACAAATATTCCTCAGGGAATATATAAGGTAATGAAGCTTGCCGGTATGGAAAGACTGGCGCAGCTTGAGAAGGGAGAATAAAAATGATAACCAATAAATTTACTATGACGATGCTTTCAAAATCTTCAAACGAAAGCTTTGCAAGGTCTTGTGTTGCCGCCTTTGCTTCACAACTAGACCCCACCCTCGAAGAAATAAGCGATATCAAAACCGCCGTATCCGAAGCAATAACCAACTGCATAGTCCACGCCTATTGTGAAAAAATAGGAAAAATTTACATAAACGGCGAATTACTTGACAATAATACTATCAAACTGAAAATTCGGGATACAGGCTGTGGTATAGAGAATATATCTCAGGCTATGGAGCCCCTTTTCACTACCGTAGGAGGAGAAAGAGCGGGTCTCGGATTTGCGGTTATGCAGAGCTTTATGGATTCGGTCAAGGTGCGCTCGGTTAAGGATAAAGGAACTACCGTTGTTATGACTAAGAGGATAAGTCCTCGTTATAAGATTAATGGTTGAGGGTAAGGTTTCCCGAGAAGAATTTATCAGTAACAATCTCGGCCTTGTCCATTCTCTGTGCAAAAGATTTATCGGTAAGGGTATAGAATATGATGACCTTTACCAGGCAGGATGTATCGGTCTTGTCAAAGCGTATGATGCTTTTGATAATGAAAGAGGGATATGCTTTTCCACCTATGCCGTTCCTGTCATTTTAGGAGAAATCCGCCGACTCTTTAGAGACGGAGGAAGTGTCAAGGTTTCAAGAAGTATAAAAGAACTCTCCCTCAAGATTAATAGGTACCGACAAATGTTTGAGCACAAAAACGGCTATGAGCCATCGGTTTCACAACTGGCCGAAATGATGGAGGTAACTGCGGAGGATATAACCGAAGCAATCTGTGCATCTCAGCCAACGGTTTCCTTAACCTATGAAGGGGAGGACGGAATAACCGAAGCGGATTTACCGGTGGATAGCTCGGAGGATGAAATTTCCGATAAACTTTTACTGGACGGTGTGCTTAATAAACTCAGTGAAACAGAACGGAAAATTATTAAATACAGGTACTATGATTACCTTACTCAGAGCAAAACGGCAGAGCTTATGAATATGACTCAGGTACAGGTTTCTCGGAGTGAAAAGAAAATCCTATATAAATTAAGGCAAATGCTCATGTAAATTGTGGTTAGTTTTACACTGAAAACACAATATATAGGTGCAAAAATAAAGGAAGAAAAAAATCGAAAAAAAGTTGAAAAAAAGTGTTGACAAAGGGAAGTAAATGTGGTAATATAATCGAGCGCCCTAAAAAGGGAGCGCAAAAATGGACCTTGAAAATTAAACAACGACAATAATAAGGACCCGACGATTCTTAAGAGAAATCTAAGAAATCAAGGACAAAG
>JAFPAV010000053.1 GCA_017390725.1 Clostridia bacterium
GATAAATTTTATACACAACAAATAAGGACTTGAAGAAATTTCTTCAAGTCCTTTGTTGTTTCATTAGCGGAACGACACATAGGTCGTTCCCTACAATTATATTATTTATTCAGTGCTTCGTTAACTGCAACTGCGCAAGCAACTGTCATACCAACCATTGGGTTGTTACCTGCACCGATAAGACCCATCATCTCAACGTGGGCAGGAACTGAAGAAGAACCTGCAAACTGAGCATCAGAGTGCATACGGCCCATTGTATCGGTCATACCGTAGGAAGCGGGACCTGCAGCCATGTTATCGGGGTGGAGGGTACGGCCTGTACCGCCACCGCTGGCTACTGAGAAATACTTCTTGCCCTGCTCGATGCATTCCTTCTTATAGGTACCTGCAACGGGATGCTGGAAGCGGGTGGGGTTGGTGGAGTTACCTGTGATAGAAACGTCAACACCCTCATTGTGCATTATAGCAACGCCCTCACGAACATCGTCAGCACCGTAGCAACGAACCTTAGCACGCTCACCCTTAGAATAAGCGGTTTCCTCAACGATGGTGAGTTCGCCTGTATAGTAATCAAACTTGGTTTGAACATAGGTAAAGCCGTTGATTCTGGAGATAATCTTAGCGGCATCCTTACCGAGACCGTTAAGAACAACTCTTAAAGGCTCTTTACGTGCCTTGTTTGCACTACGAGCAAGACCGATAGCACCCTCTGCAGCAGCAAAGGATTCGTGACCTGCAAGGAATGCAAAGCACTTGGTTTCCTCACGGAGAAGCATAGCGCCGAGGTTACCGTGACCAAGACCAACCTTACGGTCATCAGCAACAGAACCGGGGATGCAGAAGGACTGAAGACCTACACCGATTTTCTCGGCAGCCTCAGCAGCGCTCTTAACCTGGTCCTTAATTGCGATAGCGCAGCCTACAACATAAGCCCAGGCAGCGTTCTCGAAGCAGATGGGCTGAATGCCCTTAACGATATTATAAGCATCAACACCTGCTTTATCGCAGATTTCCTTAGCCTCTTCGATAGAAGCAATGCCGTGCTTACTAAGCTCAGCGTTAATCTGAGCTATTCTTCTGTCATAACTTTCAAATAATGCCATTTTACTTTACCTCCCTTATTCTTCTCTGGGGTCGATAAGCTTAGCAGCATCATCAACACGACCGTACTGTCCGCTGGCCTTTTCCAAAGCCTCGTTAGCGTCCATACCCTTTTTAATCATATCCATCATCTTGCCGAGGTGAACGAACTTGTAACCGATAATTGTATCGTTTTCGTCAACAGCAATCTTGGTTATATAGCCCTCTGCAAGCTCGAGGTAACGGGGGCCCTTTGCAAGTGTTGCATAGGTTGTTCCGCACTGAGAACGAAGTCCCTTACCTAAATCCTCAAGACCTGCGCCGATGGGCAGACCATCCTCCGAGAAGGCAGTTTGAGTTCTACCGTAAACAATCTGGAGGAATAACTCACGCATAGCGGTGTTGATAGCATCACAAACAAGGTCTGTATTAAGAGCCTCGAGGATGGTTTTACCAACAAGAATTTCGGAAGCCATAGCAGCCGAGTGAGTCATACCCGAGCAACCGATGGTTTCAACTAAAGCCTCTTGAATGATACCCTCTTTAACATTAAGGGTAAGCTTACAGGTTCCCTGCTGAGGAGCGCACCAGCCGATACCGTGGGTAAGGCCCGATACATCCTTAACTTCCTTAACCTGAACCCATTTGCCCTCCTCCGGGATGGGAGCAGGACCGTGATATGTGCCCTTTGCTAAGGGACACATATTTTCTACTTCATGTGAATAGTTCATATATGTACTCCTTTCGGTATTTCATACTTAATCATTATAACAATTTCTAAAGAAAAAAACAATAGTTTAATCGACAAAAAATTAACAAATTTTCGCATATTATATTGTTTTTATTTATAAAATATATTACAATTACTCTGGAGATGATATTATGTTTAAGGAAATTAGTGCAAAAGAAATCAAAGACAATATTATAAAAGCCATATCCGATGAGTGGATGCTTATCTCGGCAGGAGATAAAAACGGCTACAATATGATGACTGCATCCTGGGGCTTTATGGGTGAAATGTGGGGAAGCGACAGCGTTATCGCAATGATACGTCCTCAGCGTTACACAATGGAATTTATCGATAAAAGCGATTATTTTACCTTAAGCTTTTACGGAGATAATCGGGATATCCACAAAATCTGCGGTTCAAAAAGCGGCAGAGATGTTGATAAGACAGCCCTTACGGGACTAACCCCAATATTTAGCGATAACACCGTTTATTTCGATGAAGCAAGGCTTGTTTTAATCTGCAAAAAGCAGTATGTCGGAAAACTAAGTGAAAAAAGCTTCACCGATACCGCTCCCATCGATAAATGGTATCCCGACAAGGATTATCACAATATGATAATCGGTAAAATCCACAAGGTTTTGATTAAATAATATTTTAAAACACCGCTTCGGCGGTGTTTTTTGTATTTTAAGGAAATTTACGGCAACAATATATACCATGAAACTGTTTGGAGTTGATATATTGAGCGGACTTACAACCGATTATTCGGGAATTAAACTATCGGTAAATCTCGATGAAAGCGTTGACATTATAAAAAATATATTCAATAAGGACTGTGTTCTTCGCATCAGAAGAATTAAACTGCCTGACGGTATTACCGAATGCGCCGTAATTTATCTTGACGGTATGGTAAACAACGAGATTTTAAACGATTCGGTAATTCGCCCCTTGCTTACCCGTCATGAAGACATCCTCACAGGAGATATTGCGGATAATATATCCGAAAAAATCCTGTTTGTTAACGATTCCAAAAAAACCGACAATGTTGCAGATATTCTCCGTGCCGTGCTCTATGGTGATACCCTTTTGCTTATTTCGGGAACTACCTTTGCCCTCACTCTTAACACCAAGGGTTGGAGAACGAGGGGTATATCCGAGCCTGAGGATGAGAGGATATTACAAGGTCCTCGTGAGGGTTTTGATGAGGCGGCGCTTTTTAATGTTGCAATGATAAGAAGAAAGCTTTTAACCCCCGATTTTTGCAGCGAAATGCTTCGTGTGGGCAGAAGAACCGAAACGGTTGTTTTTATATGCTATCTTGAAAGTCTTGCCGATGAGAAAACCGTTTCCGAGCTTAAAAAGAGAATACAGAAAATAGACATTGACGGAATTCTCGACACCAACTATATAGCCGAGCATATCAGAGATAACAAGCATTCTCTCCTTAAAACAACCGGTACCACCGAGCGTCCCGACATTGTTGCCGCAAGGCTTCTTGAGGGCAGAATTGCGGTGGTTGTGGACGGAACACCCGTTGTGCTCACACTACCCTATTTATTCTCTGAAAACTTTCAGTCTGACGAGGATTATTATATTAACTTTTTTATTGCCAGTATCGGCAGGATTTTGCGCTATATCTGTTTTTTTGCGGCGGTGAGTGTACCTGGGATTTTCGTTGCCCTTACCACCTTTCATAAACAGCTTCTCCCCACCTCCTTTGCATTATCGGTGGCTCAGCTTCGAGGGGGTGTGCCGCTATCCTCCTTTGTGGAATGTATACTTTTAATTTTGGTTTTTGAAATACTCAAGGAAACGGGGCTACGTATGCCTCAAAGCCTCGGTCACGCTCTTAGTATTGTGGGTGGTTTGGTTGTAGGTCAGGCGGCGGTGGAGGCGAGAATTGTAAGCGCACCAATGCTGATTGCAGTTGCATTAAGCGGTATTTCGGGGCTTATGATACCAAGGCTTAAGGGCATTGTTTTTTATCTGCGAATAGGTCTTGTTTTTGCCTGTGCATTTTTTGGGCTTTACGGCTTTATCGCCCTATCAAGTCTGTTTGTTATCAGGGTTTTTACGCTAAAAAGCTTTGGTATTGATTATACCGCATCCCTTAAAAACCCCGATTTTCAGCATCTTAAGGATACCTTTTTCCGTGCTCCCTGGCCCAGTATGAAAACCCGACCGAATTTTAACAAAAATTATATCCGAAGCCGAGGTGACGGCGATGAAATTTGAAAAAATATTTATTTTTTTAATAACTTTAATTTTGCTTTTGACACTTACAGGCTGTACAGGAGGTGTATACCGCCAACCCGACCAACAGTATCTCGTATCGGGAATAGCCTTTAAAAGAGATAAAAGTAGAATTATCGCTTTTGCCGAAACGGTGGTTGTTAATACCGAAAGCACCGAGCAAGGGGTGAGCCGTCACATTTTTTCTGCATCGGGAAACACAGCAGAGGAAAGTCTGCTTAATTTATCGGGAAAAATTTCAAAGCCTCTGCTTTTTGACCATTGCGGTCTTATAGCGGTTGATAAGGATTTAAGCTCTGAGCAATTCAGTCAGGTTATAGATTACTGCAAAAAAAATGAGCAAATAAACCTTGCCGCATATATGATTTCAAGCGAAAACACCGATATCCTTTTTGACTGTGAGCCCGTTTCAACGCTTACTGTAAGCTATGACCTTTTAGGTGTTATAGATAGAGTTGAATTTTTGAACGGGATAAAATTCCACAACCGATATTACGAGGTTTGCGCTAATAAATTAAGGGAAAGCAGATGCTTTTTCTTGCCTTTCGTTTTGGTAAACAAAGGCGAATATATATTATCCGGCGGAGATGTTTATATAGATAATAAAATGGTGGATAGCCTCGAACTTACCGAAGGGGCACTATACTGCCTTTTAACCGATAATTTCAGTGATGGAAAATTTGAGGATTTTGAAATTTCCGATTCCAAAACCCGTTTTGAATGTGATTTAAGAGAGGATACCCTTTTTATTACTCTCAATATAAAGGCGGACTTAGAAAAAGGGGATTATGCCTACCTTTCCGATAAAATTGAGCGCACCTTAGAAAACCTTAGAGGTAATACCGATATATTCGGTTTCAAGGATAGAATATCCCGAAAATACAGAAATCTATGGAACACCGTAAAGGATAATTACAACTTTTATTACACCAATGCAAAAATTGAGGTGAAATATGAATTCTAAAGCCAATTACACCCTCCATACAATTTTTCTTTCTGCAATATTTTTAATGGGAAATGCGGTTATAATTCTGCCCTTTCCTTCAGCTGATGACAAAACCTTTTTAGGCTATATTTTCGCTTTTTTTGTTTCTTTAGGTGTTTGTTTTTTGCTTTTACCTATACTCAATAATTTATATACAAAAAGAAATTTTAAAAACTCCTTTCAAAAAGCGATTTTTATCGCCCTTTACGGAGTGACCGCATTACTTTCAGCTATAGAAGCCTATCGTTGCTTTTATCAGTATGCCGATTTTGTTTCCAAAACGGTATTACCTAAGGTTTCTCCCATACTGATATCACTTATTTTTATCGCAATAGCAATTTATTTATCCTTCAGACACAGCAGCGTTATTTTCAAATTTTCTCTTTTTTCCTTTGTGCTGGTTTTTATTGCCGTTGCGGCATTTTTTATAATGTCTTATAAAAATTTCAGGTTGGATAATATCTCCCTTTTGCAGTTGCCCACCTCAAAGGAATTAATAAAACAAACCTTGCCCTATCTTTTAAAGGTTTTTCTGCCTTTTTTGCTTGTTCTTATTTATCAGGCTTGTCAGTTTGAAAGAATAGGCAAAAAGCAGACTTTATGGGGGCTTTCTCTCGGTGGAATTACCCTTTGCCTTACCCTGCTTAACAGTGTTCTGCTTTTCGGGGCACCATTTTCGGCGGGACTTGATTTTCCTTACGCTTCGGCTATCAGCACCGTAACGGTGGGCTATCTTTTCTCCCGTATGGACGGGTTTTCCTATTTTATATATTTTGCTTGCTGTCTTATTAAAATTTCGGTATGTATAGGTATTATAAAATCAATGATAAAACGAATTTTCGGTTGACTTTTGAACTTCACCGTTAGATAATATATTCGGTGATAAAAATGGCAATAATCAATATAGTTATGGTTGAGCCCGAAATTCCGCAGAATACGGGCAATGTAGCCCGTACCTGCGCCGCAACGGGAGCAAGACTCCACCTTGTTGGACCTATGGGCTTTAAAATTGACGATAAGAAGCTGAAAAGAGCAGGACTTGACTACTGGCATTTTCTCGATATAACTCATTACGAAAGTTTAGATGAGTTTTTCGAGAAGAATAAAGATGGTAAATTCTTCTATTTCACAACCAAGGCAAGACACTCCCACTCAGATATTTCTTACCCTGATAACTGTTATCTGCTTTTCGGCAAGGAAACCAAGGGACTACCCGAAGAATTGCTTCTTAAAAACCCCGAAAATTGTGTGCGAATCCCTATGGCGGGAGAAATCAGAAGCCTTAATCTTTCCAACTCGGTAGCAATCGGAGTTTACGAGGTTTTGCGGCAGTGGGACTACCCTGCCCTCGAAAATAAAGGCGAATTGCACAATTACCGCTGGGATAATGATACCATTATATAATATATATTAGAAAATAAAATTATCTATTGAAAATTTTCCAATATATGTTAAAATAAGTATGTATAATTTTTAACAAACATTTGAAAGGATGTATTTTAATGAACGCTCTTAACAAAAAGACTGTTGACGACATTAACGTTAAAGGTCAGAAGGTTCTCGTTCGTTGCGATTTCAACGTTCCCCTAAAGAACGGAGTTATCACCGATGAAAACCGTATCAATGCAGCCCTCCCCACAATCGAAAAGCTTATTGCTGACGGTGGCAAGGTTATCCTCTGCTCCCATTTAGGCAAGCCGAAGGGTGAGCCCAAGCCTGAGCTTTCTTTGGCTCCCGTTGCAAAGGCTCTTTCCGAAAAGCTCGGCAAGCAGGTTGTTTTCGCTGCTGATGATAACGTTGTTGGCGAGAACGCTAAGGCCGCAGTTGCCGCTATGAAGGATGGCGATGTTGTTCTTTTACAGAACACCCGTTACCGTGCAGAAGAAACCAAGAATGGCGAGGCTTTCTCTGCTGAACTCGGTTCTCTTGCAGATATTTTTGTTAACGATGCTTTTGGTACCGCTCACAGAGCTCACTGCTCAACCGTTGGTGTTGTTTCCCACGTTAAGGAAGCCGCTGCTGGCTACCTTATCGGTAAAGAGCTTAAATATTTAGGTGAAGCTGTTGAAACCCCCGTTCGTCCCTTCGTTTGCATCTTAGGCGGCGCTAAGGTTGACAGTAAGCTTCCCGTTATTGAAAATCTTCTCACCAAGGCTGATACCCTTATCATCGGCGGCGGTATGGCTTATACCTTCCTTGCTGCTAAGGGCTACGGTGTTGGTACCTCTCTTATTGATGAGAGCAAGATTGATTACTGCCGTGATATGATGGCTAAGGCAGAGGAAAAGGGCGTTAAGATTCTTCTTCCTGTTGACTGCACCATCGCTAAGGAGTTCCCCGATCCTATCGATGCTCCTATCGAGGTTACCGTTGTTGATGCAGATAAGATTCCTGCTGATTACATGAGCCTTGATATCGGCACTAAGACCGCTGAGCTTTATGCTAACGAGGTTAAGAACGCTAAGACCGTTGTTTGGAACGGACCTATGGGCGTATTTGAGAACCCCATCCTTGCAAAGGGTACTATAGCAGTTGCTAAGAGCCTTGCCGAAACCGATGCTGTTACAGTTATCGGCGGTGGTGACTCTGCAGCAGCCGTTAACACCTTAGGCTTCGGTGATAAGATGACTCATATCTCCACCGGTGGCGGTGCTTCCCTTGAATTCCTCGAAGGCAAAGAGCTTCCCGGAATTGCAGCCCTTAACGATAAATAATAAATTAAAAGAGGGTTGCCGAAAATCGGCAGCCCTTGATTATGTATAAGGAGAAATAAAAATGGATAAAGCAAAAAGAAATGCTATTATAGCAGGAAACTGGAAAATGAACAAAACCCCCAGTGAGACAACCGCTCTCATAAACGAAATGAAGCCCCTCGTTGCAGGTGCTGACTGTAAGGTTGTTCTCTGCGTTCCCTTTATTGATATCCCTGCCGCAGTTGCTGCAGCCGAGGGCTCAAACATTGAAATAGGCGCTGAAAATGTTCACTTTAAGGCAAGTGGTGCATACACAGGCGAAATTTCTGCCGATATGCTTCTCGAAGCAGGCGTTAAGTATGTTGTTATCGGTCACAGTGAGAGACGTCAGTACTTCGGTGAAACCGACCAGACCGTTAACCTTCGCACCTTAGCCGCAGTTAATGCAGGTCTTACCGCTATTGTTTGCGTTGGTGAAACCTTAGAGCAGAGAGAACTCGGATACACCGAAACTCTTCTTAAATATCAGACCAAGATGGCTCTTACCAATGTAAGCGCCGAGCAGCTTAAGAATATCGTTATCGCTTACGAGCCTGTTTGGGCTATCGGTACAGGCGTTACCGCTACTGCTGACCAGGCTGATGAGGGTAACGGCTATGTTCGTGCCGCTATTGCCGAGGTTTACGGTGAGGATGTTGCTAACACAGTAACCATTCAGTACGGCGGCTCTATGAATGCAAAGAATGCTGACGAATTGCTCGATAAGGTTAATGTTGACGGTGGACTTATCGGCGGTGCATCCCTTAAGGCTGAGGATTTCTCGGTAATCGTTAAGGCTGCAAGTAAATAATTCCTTTCAGGAGAAAATATAATGAAAAAACCTATAGTTTTAACAATAATGGATGGTTTCGGCTTTAACCCCGATAAAAACGGTAACGCCATTGAAGCCGCCGCAACCCCAAGGCTTGACCGCATTTTCAAAGAATGCCCTACAACACAGATAGGCGCTTCGGGTATGGACGTTGGTCTTCCTGAGGGACAGATGGGTAACAGCGAGGTTGGTCACACCAATATAGGTGCGGGCAGAATCGTTTATCAGGAGCTTACCCGAATTACAAAATCTATAGCTGACGGTGATTTCTTCACCAACGAGGCATTTTTAAAGGCAATAGAAAACTGCAAAGCCAAAAACAGCGCCCTTCATCTTATGGGACTGCTTTCTGACGGTGGTGTTCACAGCCATATAAACCATCTTTACGGTTTGGTTGAGCTTGCCAAGAAAAACGGTCTTTCAAGGGTTTATATCCACGCTTTGCTTGATGGACGTGATGTTCCCCCAACAAGCGCCGCTGACTATATCGACCAGCTTAATTCAAAGCTCAGCGAAATAGGTTGCGGAAAGCTTGCTACCGTTATGGGTAGATTTTACGGAATGGACCGTGACAACCGTTGGGAGCGTGTTGGCAAAGCCTATGCCGCTTTAGTTTACGGCGAGGGTGTTCAGACCGATGATGCCGCTGCGGCAGTTAGAGAATCCTACACCAAGCTCGATGAGGAAGGAAAATATTTAACCGATGAATTTGTTCTCCCCACCGTTGTTTCGGGCACCGAGAGAATAAATGCAGGCGATAGTGTTATTTTCTTCAACTTCCGTCCTGACAGGGCAAGAGAAATCACCCGTACCTTTGTGGATGATGATTTTGCAGGCTTTGAGCGCAAGGGCGGCAGACCTCAGGTTTTCTATGTTTGCCTTACCCAGTATGACGCTTCTATGCCCAATGTTGAAATCGCCTTTAAGCCTCAGACCCTCAATAACACCTTAGGTGAATTTTTGGCAAATAAGGGACTAACCCAGCTTAGAATTGCCGAAACCGAGAAATATGCCCACGTAACCTTCTTCTTCAACGGAGGCAGAGAGGTTATGTTTGAGGGTGAGGATAGAATCCTTGTTAACTCCCCCAAGGTTGCAACCTACGATTTACAGCCCGAAATGAGTGCTAATGAGGTTTGCGATAAGGTTTGCGAGGCCATAGAAAGCGGCAAATACGATGTTATCATCCTTAACTTTGCAAACTGCGATATGGTTGGTCATACAGGAGTATTTGATGCGGCAGTTAAAGCGGTTGAAACTGTTGACACTTGCGTTGGCAGAGTGGAAGATGCTACCCTTAAAATGGGAGGCGTAATGCTTCTTACCGCCGACCACGGCAACGCTGACAAGATGCTTGAGGCGGATGGTGTATCCCCCTTCACAGCCCACACAACCAACCTTGTTCCCTTCGCCGTTATCGGCAAGGAATGCACCCTTCGCGAGGGTGGCAGACTTTGTGATATCTCCCCCACCATTATCAAGCTTTTAGGGGAAGAACAGCCTTCCGAGATGGACGGACTTTCAATAATTGAATAATCAATAATAAATAAAAATCCCGACTTTGAAGTCGGGATTTTTTATTATTTTAAGTTGAATTTCTTTAATATCTCATCATTCTGGCAGATTACCTGACCGAGACCGAAGATGATAAACATCGAAATAGCAGCTACGATTAAGCCCAATATGAAAAGTATAACCGCAATAAATACGAAGAACTTATCAAGCATTGAAAGAACTATTCCTATTCCTAAGAAAACCAGCAGTATTGCCACTGCAACAACAAAGGAGATTATCTTAATTATCTTTCCGAGATTATTAAGGAAGAAATCCTCAAATTTTCCAAGCCCGTATTTTATATAATCAAGGGGATTTTTCTTTGTGGGTTCCTGAACAAAGGAAGAATTTATATCCTCAAAGGAGGCAAATTCAAAATCGTAATCATATTCATCTTTTCTTTTAGCCATAACGAATTTCTCCTCTCGTCAGCCTAAACTTTTTTAACACCGATGGTTATTTTCTCGCCGTTGATATCCCATTCCTTAGTGAAGCCTTCGGCTGTTGCCCTTGTTAGCTCATCGGCGAGGGTATCTGTTACGATATCTGCTTTTCTGCGCTGGGCAATTTCTGCCGCCTTGCCATCACCCTCCACCGTAACGGTGATATGGTCCATAACATTGAAGCCTGCTTCCTTACGCATGGTCTGAATCTTGCTCACGAGCTCTCTTATATAGCCTTCTTCAATAAGGTCTTCTGTTAGAACAGTATCGATAGCAACGGTGATGCCTCTGTCATTAACCGTAAAGAAGCCTTCCTTCTGCTTTGCTTCGATAAGTAGGTCATCAGCAGTAAGCTCAACCCTGCCTGAAGCCAAATCGAGCGCCAGAATTCCGCTTTCATCAAGAGTCTTTTTAGCGGTGCTTCCGTCAAGCTCTGAAAGGGCTGTGCGGATATCGTTAAGCTGTTTACCGTATTTAGGTCCAACGGTTTTAAGCTGAGGCTTGAACTGATAGGTAACAAAGCTATCAACCTCACCCGCAAAGCTCACATTCTTGATATTGAGCTCATCACGGATAATATCGGTATACATACTATCAAGCTCACCATCACACTTAACATACATTGTGCTAAGGGGCTGACGGTTCTTTATAGCCGAGCCGTTTCTTGCGGCTCTTCCCAGAACAACAACCGATAAAACCTTATCCATATTTTCTTCCAAGGCCTTATCGATAGCCTTTTCGTCTACCTCAGGGTAATCACAAAGGTGAATACTGATAGGCGCATTATCATCAACACTCTTTACAAGGTTCTGATAGATGTTCTCAGCCATGAAGGGAATCATGGGAGCTGCCGCCTTAGCGGTGGTAACAAGGGCGTTATAGAGAGTCATATAAGCAGTTATCTTATCATCAGTAAGCTCCTGAACCCAATAACGCTCTCTGCCTCTTCTTACATACCAGTTACTCATCTCATCAACAAATTCCTGTAAAGCTCTTGCGGCTTCGGGAATTCTGTAATTAGCGAGATTTTCGTCTACAGCCTTAACCATAGAGTTAAGTCTTGACATAAGCCATTTATCCATAACGGTCATCTTGGCTTCATCAAGAGTATACTTTGTGGGATCAAATTTATCTATTTCGGCATAAAGCACATAGAATGCATAGGTATTCCAAAGTGTGCCCATAAACTTGCGCTGACCCTCGGTTACAGCCTTACCGTGGAAACGGTTGGGCAACCAGGGAGCAGAGTTAGTATAGAAATACCAACGAATAGCATCGGCACCATAAGAGGTTAATGCATCAAATGGGTCAACTGCGTTACCCTTGGATTTACTCATCTTCTGTCCGTTCTCATCCTGAACGTGACCGAGAACTATAACGTTCTTAAAGGGTGCTTTATCGAAAATAAGGGTTGAAATTGCAAGAAGTGAATAGAACCAACCTCTTGTCTGGTCAACAGCCTCTGAGATAAAGTCTGCAGGGAACTGGGATTCAAACAAATCCTTGTTTTCAAAGGGATAGTGATGCTGAGCAAAGGGCATTGAGCCGGAGTCAAACCAACAGTCAATAACCTCGGGAACTCGGTGCATTTCCCCGCCGCACTTTTCGCACTTAATGGTTACATTATCAATATAGGGGCGGTGAAGCTCTATCTCATCAGGACAGTTATCCGACATCTCCTTAAGCTCGGCAATACTTCCGATAGAATGGAGATGACCGCACTCACACTGCCAGATATTAAGAGGTGTTCCCCAATATCTGTTTCTGGAAATACCCCAATCCTGAACATTCTGCAGCCAGTCACCAAAACGGCCTTTACCGATGCTCTCGGGTATCCAGTTAATTGTATTATTATTCTTAATAAGGTCTTCCTTAACGGAGGTCATCTTTATAAACCAGGATTCTCTTGCATAGTAAATGAGAGGTGTATCACATCTCCAGCAGAAGGGATAATCGTGCTCAAACTTGGGAGCATCGAAAAGAAGTCCCCTAGTTTCAAGGTCAACGAGAACATCCTTATCCGCATCCTTAACAAACTTACCTGCGAAGGGAGTTTCCTCGGTCATATTACCCTTACCGTCAACAAACTGAACGAAAGGAAGGTCATATTTTCTGCCAACCTTAGCATCGTCCTCACCGAAGGCGGGAGCGATGTGAACTATACCTGTACCATCGGTCATAGTAACATAACCGTCACAGGTTATAAAGTGGCCCTTTTTATTCTGCTTAGCGCAAACAGGCTTAACGCATTCAAACAAAGGCTCATATTCCTTATATTCAAGGTCGGTACCCTTATAGGTTTCTAAAATTTCATAGGCAGACGCTTCCTCGGTGCCTAATTTACCAAGAACCTTATCAAGCAAGGCTTCAGCCATATAGTAGGTATAACCATCAGC
>JAFPAV010000054.1 GCA_017390725.1 Clostridia bacterium
AAGTCCGATATTAGGACCTTCAGGGGTTTCAATAGGACACATACGGCCGTAATGGGTATAGTGAACGTCACGAACCTCGAAGGATGCACGGTCACGTGAAAGACCTCCGGGACCAAGTGCCGATAAACGGCGCTTATGGGTAAGCTCCGACAGAGGGTTAGTCTGATCCATAAACTGAGAAAGGGGTGAAGAACCGAAGAACTCCTTAATAGCCGCAACAACGGGGCGGATGTTAATAAGGGTCTGAGGAGTAAGATTATCAGGATCCTGAGCCTGAAGATTCATCTTCTCACGAACGCCTCTCTCCATTCTGGAAAGACCTATTTTAAACTGATTCTGTAAGAGCTCGCCTACGGAACGGATACGACGGTTGCCGAGATGGTCTATATCGTCAATATTGCCAACCTCATAGGGAAGACCTATGAAATAGCTTACTGTTGCGAATATATCGTCAGCAGTTATATGGTTGGGGATAAGCTCATCAACATTCTGAGCAATAGCTGCACGGAGAGCTTCTTTATCCTCATTATTTTCAGCAAGTTCCTTAAGAACTGCCAAAGAAACTTTTTCGGTGATTCCGATTTCTTCCAGTTCTTCCTTGGTGAAATCAACATAATCTGCGGCATTAACCATACCATTTGAAAGAACCTTAATTTCGGTAACCTTACCCTCTGCACTCATAGAATTTACATAAGCACAGAATACTCCCTTGGTTTCAATAAGGTCTGCCAATTCCTTGGATACAACGGTATCGGCGTCGGCAAGAATTTCGCCTGTCATAGGATCAACAACGGGACGGGAAAGAACCTTTCCTCTTATACGGTCGCCCAAAGCCAGCTTCTTATTATATTTATAACGGCCAACACGGGAGAGATCATATCTGTGAACATCATAGAAAAGCTGCTCAAGATAAGCCTTAGCACCCTCAACGGTTACAGGCTCGTTGGGACGAAGTTTTTTATAAACCTCAACCAAAGCGGCTTCAACACTCTTGGTGTTATCGGCAGCGAGTGTTGCCTCTAATCTTTCTTCCTCGCCGAAGGCTTCTCTTATCTGCTCATTGGTGGCAATACCTAAAGCTCTTATAAAGAGTGAAACAGGCAGCTTTCTGCTCTTATCTATTCTCACATAAAGAACATCGTTTGCGGCAGTTTCATATTCAAGCCAAGCTCCGCGATTAGGAATAATTGTGGAGGAAAATAATTTTTTACCGGTTTTTTCATCAATTTTCTCAGCGAAATAAACACCGGGAGAACGAACCAACTGGGAAACAACTGCACGCTCAGCACCATTAATAACAAAGGTGCCCGACTCGGTCATAAGCGGGAAATCGCCCATTGAAACCTCGCTTTCCTTAATTTCGCCTGTTTCCTGATTGAAAAGACGCGCAGTAACACGCAGGGGTGCGGCATATGTCGTATCCCTTGCTTTACACTCAGTAACATCGTATTTTGGCTTTTCATCCAGACGGTAATCGATAAAGGTAAGCTGAAGCTTGCCGCTGTAATCTGTGATAGCGGTCATATCTCTGAAGACTTCTTTTAAGCCCTCCTCAACAAACCAACGGTATGAATCCTTCTGAATTTCGATTAGATTGGGCATATCAATAGGCTCGGCGATCTTAGAAAAGGTCATACGAGTGTTGTTGCCCAACTGGACAGGTTTAACCATTGAAGTTAACTCCATAGGTTTTTAATCACTCCTCCATATATTTTACAGCAATACACTGCTGCAACAATCCTTATGCGACGGCTTCTTTTACACCTGATTTTCGACACAAAAGACCCTGCTTTTTCAAAAATAGGCGCATAATCCCCCATCATCATTAGTAATTTACAATTATATACCAGTTCACCTTTCAAGTCAAGAGAATTTTTTAAAAAAATTTCCATTTTTTTGCAAAAGAAAAAAGGCTGATTTAAATCAGCCTTTCTAAGCTATTACTTTATCTTAGCATTTTCATAAAGGAATTCTATTACATTTTCATAAGCGGTTATATATTCGAGATAATAGTCGCCGTAGTTCTTTGCATAGTAATCATTTATATAATCGGCGGTTATATCTTCCCGATTATACTGCTCAACCATTTTATCAACCTGCTTATCAACAGCCTTTTTATCAATAACAATATCCTCGGCATCGGCTATTGCATAAACAAGCATAAGCTGTTCGAGCATTGGGTCTATCTGTTCTTCTAAAGCCTTGTTTTTGAATTCGGTTTCAGTCTGGCCCACATTCTTAAGGTAATCTGCAAAGCTCATATTATAATTACTGCTTATATTTGATTCAGCAGAAACCTTATAATCCTTATAGAGTTTGTTTCTCTCAACCTTTGGATAATCTTTCACCTCAGCATTTTTCTTTGCAGTTTCCATAAGATATATTTCGGCAGCGCTTTTTGTAACGCTTTCCTTATATTCTTCAAGGCTTTTATATCCTAAATCCTTGTAATATTCTTCGGGAGAAAGACCTTCCTCTGATTTAACATAGTTAACCTTAACGGTAAATACAACTTCTTTACCCGCAAGCTCTGCAGACTGATATCCCTCGGGGAATTTTAAATTAAGGTCAACGGTTTCACCTATTTTTACGCCTACAAGTCCTTCCTCAAATCCATCAATAAAGGAATTAGAACCTATTTCAAGGTCATATCCGTTAGCTGTGCCACCCTCAAAGGCAACTCCATCCTTTTTACCTACATAATCTATATTGGCTATATCGCCTTTGGCAACAGTTCCCTCAGTTTTCTTCTTATATAATTCATTTTCAGAAATATCATTTTTTATAACATCATTATAATATTTCTCGAATTCATCCGAAGAGGTATCAACCGTAACATTTTTATATTCGCCGAGCTTTATATACTTTTCAAGATTTATGTTAAAAAGTATACGGTTGTTCTCGCCTGTTTGTTCACTTCCCTTACCGCATGCGGTAAATAATGTTAATACCATAAGAACACAAAATAAAATACTAATTATTCTATTCATTTTTCTACTCCTTCTCCCTTTGAGGAAGCCTTTAAATATTCATTGATAAATCCGTCAAGGTCTCCGTCCATAACGGCGTTTATATTTCCCGATTCAAAACCGGTGCGATGGTCCTTTGCCAAGGTATATGGCATAAATACATAGGAACGTATCTGGGATCCCCAGGCTATCTCCTTCTGAACACCCTTAATATCCTCGATTTTTTCAAGATGCTCTCTTTCCTTAATTTCAAGAAGCTTTGATTTAAGCATTCTCATAGCCTGCTCCCTGTTCTGGAACTGACTTCGCTCATTCTGACAGGCAACAACTATTCCCGTGGGAATATGGGTAAGTCTTACCGCAGAGGAGGTTTTGTTGATATGCTGACCGCCCGCACCTGAGGAACGGAAAACATCCATCTTTATATCCTCTTCCCTTATATCCACATCGTTATCATTGCTAATCTCAGGCATAACCTCAAGGGATGCAAAGGAGGTATGTCTTCTACCCGAGGCATCAAAGGGAGAAACCCGAACAAGACGGTGAACTCCCGATTCGCTTCGAAGATATCCGTAGGCGTTTTCGCCCTCAATTCTCATCGTAGCGCTTTTAAGACCCGCTTCGTCACCGTCAAGAAAATCAAGTACACTCACCTTGAAATCGTGGCTCTCACTCCACCTTGTATACATACGAACCAGCATCTGCACCCAGTCCATCGCCTCGGTGCCCCCCGCTCCCGCATGGAAGGTTAAAATAGCATTGTTCTTATCATATTCACCCGTAAGCAAGGTTTGAAGCCTTAAATTTGCAAGGCCCTTTTCAAATTCCTCAATAGATAGGGTGATTTCTTCAACGAGGGATAAATCTCCCTCCTCATCGCCCATTTCAATAAGCACCGATAAATCCTCAAAGGATGTTTTCAGTCCCTCATAGGCAGCCACTGTGTTTTTAAGCTTACCCGTTCGCTGAAGTATCTTCTGGGAATTTTCAAGGTCATCCCAAAAGCCCTCTGCCGCTGCCTTGTTTTCAAGCTCCTCTATTTCAGAATTAAGCCTTTCAAGACCTAACGCATCCTTAAGGTCGTAAAGCTCATCCTTGTGAGACTCAAGCCGTAACTTAAGTTGTTCAAACTCTAACATTCGTTTCCTCCGATATATTCAAGCATATATGCATGCCAGTTTTCTCTGACACACCTCTGGATTATTTTAAATCCGTGTTTTTCCGCCTGCCTTTCAATCTCATCGGCACGGATATCTATTATGCCCGATATTAAAAGACGGGCATCCGCTTTCATATAATCACGGACATTATCAAAAAGACGGATAATAACATCTGCCACTATATTGGCGCAGACTATATCATATTTATCGGTGATTTTTTCTGCCAAATCGCCAACTATAAATTCAGTTCTATTTTCTATGCCGTTAATTTCGGCATTTTCCTTTGCGGTTTTTACCGACTGGGCATCTATATCAACTCCCACAGCACTCTCGCAACCGAGCAGTACCGAAGCTATTGCCAGTATACCGCTTCCGCAACCGATATCAAGGGTGGTTTTACCCTCCGCTGATATTTTTTCCAAAAGCTCAAGGCATAAAGAGGTGGTAGCGTGAGTACCCGTTCCAAATGCCGCTCCCGGATCTATATGAAGCAGAGTTCTGTTTTGTTTATTATCATATTTTTCCCAGCTGGGAACAATAGCAAGGCGCTCACCTATTTCGGTTGCCTTAAAATATTTTTTCCAATTTTCATTCCAATCGGCATCATTAACCCCTACCGCCTCAGCGATAAAATCAATGTTTTCGGCTCTTAGCCTTTCCTTTAAAAACTCTAAAGCCTCTGCCGCATTATCACACTCGGATATATAGATATGAATAACCGATTTGCTTCTGTCCTTAGCGATAAGCTCCTCATCTATAAGGTCGATATGAGCAATTTCCCAAGCGGCAGTTTCCAAATCGGAATAATCCTCTATGTAAATGCCGTAGGGCACCGTCATATTAGCAATTGCCGATGCCGTTTCGGTATCCTTTAAATCAACCTTAACGGTTATTTCTGTCCAATTCATAAAAATACTCCTGATATTTCTTCCCTTTTATTCTGAACGCTTCCCTGAACCATTCCGTTTCTGCCGCCGCCCCTTACATTGAGCTTGGTTTTAAACTCGGCAAAAAATTTATCAAGCTGTGTAGCATCGCCGCAGATGGCAAAATTATAGTTAGTATCTGCCATTTTAGAGAAAACTCCTCTTATTCCACCGCAAAGTTTATAAAGTCCGTCAGCATAAAGCTGAAGCTCTTTAACATCAAGTCCCTCTTCAAACACTGCCGTTTTTTCTTCTTTAGTGCCGAAAACGGATATCTTTGCCTCGATAAGTCTCTTTTTAAGCTCAGAATTTATATGCTTTTGCTCTGCGATACTGCCAATTAACTTTTCAACTGCATCCGATACCTCATATTGCTTTGCTGAAAGCAAATCTGCTATCAATTTGGTGCTCATATATCTTCCCTCATAATCCTCAAGGGCATCAAAACCGCACTTAATATATATTCTGATACCATCTCGCATACGGAAGAAATCAAGTATCTTTATAATACCTATTTCTCCTGCGCTATCCACATGAGGAGCACAGCAGGCACAGGCATCATAACCCTCTACCGTTACTATTCTGACATCCTCTGTAATATCCAGCTTACTGCGGTATTCCATATCGGGCAGTTCTTGCGCCGTTGGATATAAAACAGAAAATTTTGCATTTTTATATACCGCTTCATTCGCAAGATTTTCTATCATTCTAAGCTGTTCTCGGTTAAGGATACCGTTAATATCCATGGTAACCTCATCCTCACCAAGATGAAAGCCCACGTTATCAAAACCGAAATACTTGTTTATAAGACCGCAGATTATATGCTCACCCGAATGATTCTGCATATAGCGGAATCTTCTGTTCCAATCTATATGACATTCATATTCTTCTCCCTCAACCAGCGGTTTATCGGAGAAATGAATTATCTCCCCCTCTACAGTCTGAACATCGGTTATTTGCGCTTCACCGATGGTACCTTTATCAGAAGCCTGTCCCCCACCCTCGGGGAAAAAGGCGGTTTTATCCAATATTATATGATATCCTGCTTCCGATTCACTGCAAGAAATAACTGTGGCGCAAAAATCCCTTATGTGAGAATTGTTTTCGTATAGCTTTTGGGTCATTTATCCTAACCTCTCTATTATCTTATGAGCCGCTTTATAGATATCTCCACCGCCCATGGTTATAACAAGGTCGCCCTTGTCTGCTATTTCAATTACCTTATCGGCTATGTTCTCAAAGCCATCCACTATAACGGCATCGGGAAGTTTAACCGCTATATCCTCAGATTTTATGCCATAGGTATTAACCTCACGGGAGCCCATTATGGGGGTTAAAACAACCTTATCGGCAATAGAAAGAGCCTCTATAAACTCATCCTTTAAAAGGGCAGTTCTTGAAAATGTAAAGGGTTGGAATACAGCTATAACCCTATTGTAATCAAGGTGCTTTGCGGCGCTTAAAGTCGCCTTAATTTCGGTGGGATGATGGGCATAATCGTCGGCGAGAACAAAACCGCCGTATTCACCTAAAAATTCAAATCTTCTGCCCGCACCCGTGAATTTCTCTATGGCATCCTTAATACCGTCAGCGCTGACTCCCATATCATAGCAAACACCGAAGGCGGCAAGGCCGTTAAGCACATTGTGATGTCCCGGAATATGCATACTTATATTTATAAGCTTTTTGCCGTCTTTGAAAACATCGAAGCTAAATCCGTATTTACCGCTTTGAATATTTCTGGCACTATAGGTGTTATTTTCACCGAAGCCGAAGGTTACAATATCTGCATCAATTCCCTCGGTAGCCTTAAGAGCTAATTCATCATCGCCGTTTACATAGCTTAGCTTTGTCATCCTAAGGAATTTATTAAAGGACAAAACCAGATTATCCATTGTTTTAAAATAATCAAGATGGTCATTATCTATATTGAGAAGCACACCAATATCGGGAGACATCTGCAAAAATGTATCAACAAACTCACAGGCCTCACACACCATAGTCTGGCTATTGCCTGTAATTCCGTTGGAATTTATTAAGGGAAGCTTGCCACCTATAACGGCGGTAGGCTCCATCTTGTTTAAAATGAGAATTTGTGTTATCATAGAGGTAACGGAAGTTTTTCCGTGGGTTCCGCAAACTCCGATAACATTATCGTAATGCCTTGTGAGTGCGCCTAAGAGATGGGAACGCTCCATAGTGGGTATTCCCTGCTCATAAGCCGCCTGAAGCTCGGGGTTATCTTTAGAAATAGCGGCAGAATAAACCACTAATTCAGCACCCTTGATATTCTCGGCATTATGGCCCATATAAACGGTGGCACCGAGCTTTCTAACCCTTTTAAGAGGGTCGCTCTCGTTATTATCTGAGCCCGAAA
>JAFPAV010000055.1 GCA_017390725.1 Clostridia bacterium
AAATTGACTTGAAAGATATAAAAAACAGTGATAATATGCACTTGAAAGGAGGTTTTTTATGAAATGCGAAATAATCATTGATGACACTTGTGAGGAAAAGGTCGTGATATTTTCAAAAGAAAACAACCGATTAATAGACGATATTAAGCAGTTTGTTGAAAAAAGTTCGATGGAGATTATCGGCTATAAAAACAAAGAAATTATCAAGTTAAATTCTGCAGATATTTTTTGCATTACGGTTATTAATAATAAGGTATACGCCATTTGTCAGAAAGAAAAATTTGAAATTAAAACAAGATTATATGTTATTGAAGAAAAATTACCGGAGAATTTTATTAAAATTAATCAATCATGCATTGCAAACATAAATCAAATTGAACGGTTTAATGCTTCTATTTCAGGAACACTCAAAATACGCTTTAAAAACGGATATACAGATTATGTATCAAGACGTCAATTAAAAAATGTAAAGGAAAGGATCGGTATTTAACAATGAACAAATATTTAAAAACTTTTTTACACAGAGGTCTTATTTTTGCAGGCTTTGGACCTATTATTTTAGGTATTATCTATGCAATTCTGGAAAATAACATCGAGACTTTTTCTCTTAATGGAATCCAAATTCTCATAGCAATATTATCAATTTATATGCTTGCTTTTTTACAGGCAGGTGCATCAGTATTCAATCAAATTGAGCATTGGAGTATTCCAAAATCAATGTTGTGCCATTTTTCAGTAATATATCTGGCATATATTTTCACTTATCTCCTTAATAACTGGATTCCCTTTGATATTAACGTAATACTTATTTTTACTCTTATTTTTATTGTTGTTTATCTCTTAATTTGGCTGACAGTTTATATTTCCATTAAACTTATAAGCAACCGACTCAACAAGAAAATTGCATAAAATAAGCGCTATGGCGAATAGTCATAGCGCTTAAATTTTGGTGTAAAGAAAAAAACTTGACAGACACATTATTATATGTTATACTAACATCTGTAAAGTTTTTATCTTTACAGAGAGGTATTATATGGCTAAAGATTTATATATATCTGCTTTGCTTGATGTTTACGGTGAATTTTTAAGCGAAAAATCCCGTACACTCACTGAATATTACTATAACGATGATTTATCCCTTTCTGAAATTGCCGAAAATGAAGGTATAACAAGGCAGGGTGTTCGGGACAATATCAAACGTGCTGAGCTTCAATTAAAGGAATTGGAAGCGAAATGCGGATACTGTAAAAAGTTTTTAAAACTAAAAGAACTTGCCGATGATATCAAAAGCGGTGAAAATTCAAAAATTAATAATATTCTTGATATAATTAATGAGCTTTAAGGAGTTGTGAATATGGCGTTTAACAATCTAACTGATAAACTCGGCGGTGTATTTAAGCGCCTTCGTTCTAAGGGTAAACTATCTGAAGCAGATGTTAAGGAGGCTATGAGAGAGGTACGTCTTGCCCTTCTCGAAGCTGACGTTAACTATAAAGTTGCAAAAGATTTCACTAATTCCGTAACCGAAAAATGCATTGGTGCAAATGTTATGGAGAGCCTTACTGCTCCCCAGATGGTTATTAAGATAGTTCGTGATGAGCTTACCGCTCTTATGGGAAGCGAACAAACCCATCTTAAAACCTCTTCGAAAATTCCCACTGTTATTATGATGTGCGGTTTACAGGGTTCAGGTAAAACAACCCATTCTGCTAAGCTTGCAAAGCATTTAAAGGCTCAGGGCCACCGTCCTTTACTTGTTGCTTGTGATATATACCGTCCGGCAGCTATTGAACAGTTAAAAGTTGTTGGCGCCGCAGTTAATGCCCCTGTATTTGAGATGGGTACCGAAAAGCCCGAAATAATAGCTAAAAAAGCCATCGCTCATTCCAGAGATTACGGTTATGACTTTGTTATTCTAGATACTGCAGGTCGTCTCCACGTTGATTCTGAGCTTATGGATGAGCTTAAACGTATAACCGAGGTTGTTGAGGTTAATAACATTTTGCTGGTTGTTGACTCTATGATAGGTCAAGACGCCGTTAATGTTGCAAAAGCCTTTAACGATATATTAGAAATTGACGGAATTATTCTCACCAAGCTTGACGGTGACACAAGAGGCGGTGCTGCTTTATCATTACGTGCAGTTACAGGTAAACCCATTATGTTCACCGGTGTGGGTGAAAAATTGGATGAGCTTGATGAATTCCATCCCGACCGTATGGCTTCCCGTATTCTCGGTATGGGAGATATGCTCTCCCTTATTGAGAGAGTTGAAAATGAAATAGATGAGAAAAAGGCAGAAGAAACTGCTAAACGACTGCAGGAAAACAAGTTCGATATGAACGATTTGTTAGAGCAGTTCCAACAGATTAAAAAAATGGGCTCACTTAAGAGCATTCTCTCTATGATTCCCGGTATGGAAAAGCAAATCAGAGATGTAGATATTGATGATAGACAGATGCTTCGTGTTGAAGCCATTATCAAATCTATGACTAAAAAGGAAAAATCCAAGCCTGACATTATAAATGCTTCCAGAAGGCGCAGAATTGCTGCAGGTGCAGGTGTTAAGGTTGAGGATGTTAACAAGCTTCTCCGCCAGTATGAACAAATGAAAAAAATGTTCAAGCAAATGAATTCCAAAGGCGGAAAACGTAAATTCGGGCGTGGCATGAATATGCCCGGAATGCCCGGTGGTTTCGGTTTTTAAGAAGTTTTTTCTTTTAAAACATATATAATACTTATTATGGAGGTGTATTTCAATGGCAGTAAAAATCAGACTTCGCCGTTTAGGCGCAAAGCGTGCTCCTTTCTACCGTGTTGTTGTTGCTGATTCCAGATATCCCCGTGACGGTCGTTTCATCGAGGAAATCGGTTACTATGATCCTACTAAGGATCCTGCTGACGTTAAGATTGATGCTGACAAGGCTAAGACCTGGATCGCTAACGGCGCTCAGCCCACCGATACCGTTAAGGCTTTACTCAAGAAAAACGGTATCCTTTAATATAATTAACGAGGTAACAAAATGAAAGAGCTTTTAATCGCAATTGCTTCCGGTCTTGTTGAAAATCCGGATGCAGTTACTGCTACTGTTGATGAGCCCAACGAAGAGGGCGTTATCGTTTATCATCTTCACGTTGCTGAGAATGATATGGGCCGTGTTATCGGAAAGCAAGGCAGAATTGCTAAAGCTATCCGCACTGTAATGCGTGCTGCTGCAAATCGCAACAATGAAAAGATAGCGGTTGAAATCGACTAGTTTTAAGACCGAACTTTATTTGTTCGGTCAAAATTAACCTTCTCTACCCCCAGCTTTACTGGGGGTATTTATATAAAGGATGAACTTATGAAAAAGAAATTTATTGAAACGGGAAAAATTGTGGGAACTCACGGTGTTAAAGGTATGGTGCGCATTCAGCCCTGGTCTGATACACCTGAATTTATCTGTGATTTTGAAAAATTTTATCTTGATGATAAGGGTGAAAACTCTATTAAAGTTATTAGCGCCAGTCCTCACGGTAATGTGGTAATTGCTAAGCTTGATGGTGTTAATTCCATTGAGGAAGCCGAAAGATATCGTAATAAAGTAATTTTTATTGACCGCAACGATGTTGATTTACCCGAAGACCGTTACTTTATTAATGACCTTATCGGATGCAATGTATTCGATGCAGATTCAAATGAACTCTTAGGAATTCTCAATGACATATCTGCTACGGGTGCAAACGATGTATGGCATATAACCAAGGACGGTAAAGAACACCTTGTTCCCGCCATAGACGAGGTTATTATCTCGGTTGATATAGATAACGAAAAAATCATTTTAAGACCTATGAAAGGCATTTTTGACGATGAGAATTGATATTATGACTCTCTTTCCCGAAATGTGCGAGGCCGTTGTATCAGAAAGTATAATCGGCAGGGCAAGAAATGCGGGAAAGGTTGAAATAGTTTGCACAAATATCAGAGATTTTTCAGGTAACAAGCATAATAAGGTTGATGATGCACCTTATGGCGGAGGTATGGGTATGATAATGGCCGCCTCCCCTATTTATGATTGTTATAAAAGTCTTTACAATGAGGATGAAGCGAAACCCCATCTGATATATCTCTCTCCAAAGGGTAAAACCTTCACACAGAGCAAAGCTATTGAATTATCCAAGCTTGATCGAATTGTTTTGCTTTGCGGACATTATGAGGGAATTGACGAGCGAGTTATTGAGGAAATCGTTGATGAAGAAATTTCGGTAGGAGATTTTGTTCTAACCGGCGGAGAATTACCTGCCCTTACCGTTGCAGATGCAGTTTGCAGAATGTTACCGGGCGTTTTATCCGATGATATCTGTTTTGAAGAGGAAAGCCATTTTTCAGGTCTGCTCGAATATCCTCAGTACACCCGCCCTGCCGTTTGGAAGGAAAAGCAAGTGCCCGAAGTATTACTTTCTGGAAACCACGCTAAAATTAACGAATGGCGCAAAGAAAAATCCTTGGAAATAACCAAAGAAAGACGTCCTGATTTATTAGAAAAGAGCAAGTAGTTTATCTACTTGCTCTTGTTTTTATATTGAAACTAAAAAATCAGACCTGCGGATACCCCTTAGGGTTCAATCGGCCGCAATTAAATTTTGTAAATCAAATGAAAAAAAGCAACCACAACTTATGTTGTGATTGCTTTTTTGGTCCGAGTGACAGGAGTTGAACCTGCGGCCTCTTGAACCCCATTCAAGCGCGCTACCAAAACTGCGCCACACCCGGAAATATGTACGGCTAAATTAGCCAGCTAGTATATTATAACACTAATTTAAAAAATGTCAATGAGAAATTTAAAAAAATATCAGGTCGGTATGAAAAAATATCACACACCGACCCGACCGTTAAAACTAATCAGCAAAACCGGATTCTACTAACTTAACCAGACCGTCAAGAGCTTCCTTTTCATCGGAGCCATCAACAATAATCTTTATTGTTGTTCCACCCACAATGCCTAAAGAAAGAACACCAAGAAGGCTCTTTGCGTTAACCTTACGCTCATCCTTTTCAACCCAGATAGAAGACTTATATTCATTTGCCTTCTGAATAAAAAAGGTTGCAGGACGTGCATGTAAACCAACCTGATTCTGAATTACTACATCTTTAACACACATAGTACAATCCCCTTAGAATTTGAAAATTTTATGAACTTACTATTAAGTATTATACCACAATAAATTCTTTCGTCAATTATTTGTGAAAAAGTTCTAATATTTTTCCAACTTCAGCAGAAAAATATAGCGATTTTTTGTGTATTTTTCACAAAACGTTTTTCAAGGATTTTCTTTGAAAACAAATTTTTGGTAAAAATTTGTTTTAGTTTTGGCCTGTCATTTTTTCCTGTTTAACCTTATGGTCAATAATATGACGGGATGCAAGTTCCTTTCTTACATCTTCTACCGAAATACCCATCTCAACCATCAATACCATAATATGATAAGCAAGGTCGGCAATTTCGTATACAGTCTCCTTCTTGTCGTCCGCTTTACCTGCAATAATGACCTCCGTTGACTCTTCACCAATTTTCTTTAGTATTTTATCAACGCCTTTTTGGAATAGGTATGTTGTATATGAGCCTTCAGGTAATTCGTTTTTTCTACCCTCGAGCAGTTCATAAAGCCCATCCATAGAGAATTCGTTTTTATCTTCACTCTGCCAAAGGGTATTATTAAAGCAAGAATCTGTTCCTTTATGGCAAGCAGGACCGTCCTTTTCAACGACTACTGTTAAAGCATCATTATCGCAGTCTGACGTTATGGAAACAATATG
>JAFPAV010000056.1 GCA_017390725.1 Clostridia bacterium
AACTAGGTATTATGTATCTTTTTGTTGATGTTCTGTTTTTCAACGGCACAATTATGAAATTGATAACCAATATTATAGTAATAGTCTTGAATTTTGTTTTTAGCAAACTGTTTATATTTAAGAAAAATAGGTGAATTTTCGAGATGATGCTAAATGCATCATCCCTTCTTGTTTTATTGACTTTGTAATTATATTCTGTTATAATAAAATCGTATATTTATGTGCATTTGCGCAATTATTTTAGGAGGCATCATATGAAATTCGATTATCTTATAGTCGGAAGTGGAAAAGAGTTATAACCTACGGTACATTTGACCTTCTGCATTACGGTCATATAAATCTTCTTAAGAGGGCTAAAGAAAAAGGCGACTATCTGGTAGTAGCATTATCAACTGATGAATTCAATTGGAACGAAAAACAAAAGAAATGCTATTTTACCTATGAGCAAAGAAAGGCATTATTAGAGTCTATTCGGTATGTAGATTTGGTAATACCCGAAGAAAATTGGGAACAAAAGCGAACGGATATCCACGAATATCATATCGATACTTTCGTAATGGGAAATGACTGGGAGGGAGAGTTTGACTTTCTCAAAGAAGAGGGTTGTGAGGTAGTGTATCTTCCACGAACATCCGAGATATCCACAACAAAAATTAAAAAAGATTTGAGTTAAATAAAAACACCGTGTTTTAAACACGGTGTTTTTTTATCAGTTTGGTATGGCGGCGGGGAATGACCCCCGCTTTTCAGTCACCAAGGTATGAATCCAGGTTACGCCATCTTTGCAATCGTCGGATACACTGTTCATACTCATTAACCGACGACAGCCTGGCGCGCCCAAAGGAATTCGAATCCCCGACCTTCCGCTTAGGAGGCGGACGCTCTATCCAGCTGAGCTATGGGCGCAAATATAGTATAATAATACCTCTTTTTCGGGACTTAGTCAAGTTAATTTGCCGTCGTTTTGCATTAAAATAATTAAGGAGGTATTTAATAAACTTACAAAAATATAGAAAAGTATAGCTGAAGTTGACTTTTATCCAAAATTAGGATAATATAATATATGTAGAAATCTGGCTTTTTCTGAGCTTTCAGGAGAGAAAAGGAGAAATTTATGGATAATTCAAAAAAGACTATGGAAACAGTTGTTGCTCTTTGCAAGGGCAGAGGATTTGTGTATCCCGGAAGTGAAATTTACGGCGGTCTCGCCAATTCCTGGGATTACGGCCCCTTGGGAGTTGAGCTTAAGAATAACATAAAACGTGCTTGGTGGAAAAAGTTTGTTCAGGAGTCTCCCTATAATGTGGGACTTGACAGTGCAATCCTTATGAACCCAGAAACCTGGGTTGCTTCGGGACACCTTGGTGGCTTCTCCGACCCTCTTATGGACTGTAAGTCCTGTAAGACAAGACACAGAGCCGATAAGCTTATTGAGGATTATGTTGCCGAAAACGGTCTATCTGATAATCCGGCTGCTATGAGCGATGAGGATATGATGAACTACATTAAGGAAAAGGGAATAGCCTGTCCTGATTGCGGTTCTCATGATTTTACCGATATCAGAAAATTTAACCTTATGTTTAAAACCTTCCAGGGTGTAACCGAGGATAATGCATCAACCCTTTATCTTCGTCCTGAAACTGCTCAGGGTATATTCGTTAATTTCAAGAGCATTCAGAGAACAACCCGTAAAAAGGTGCCATTCGGCGTTGCACAGATAGGTAAATCCTTCAGAAACGAAATAACTCCCGGAAACTTTATCTTCCGTATCCGTGAGTTCGAACAAATGGAGCTTGAATTTTTCTGTAAGCCCGGAACCGACCTTGAATGGTTTGATTACTGGAGAAGCTATTGCCATAAGTGGCTTACCGATTTAGGCGTTAAGGATGAAAACCTGCGTCTTCGTGACCACGATAAGGATGAGCTTTGCTTCTATTCTAAGGCTACAACCGACTTCGAATATTTGTTCCCATTCGGTTGGGGTGAGCTCTGGGGTGTTGCTGACCGTACGGATTATGACCTTACTCAGCATGCTAATCATTCCGGTGAGCCTATGGAATATTTTGACCCCGAAACAAATGAAAAATATATACCCTATGTTATCGAGCCCTCTCTCGGTGCTGATCGTGTGACCTTAGCTCTTCTTTGTGAAGCCTATGATGAGGAGCTTGATGAAAAGGGCGATACAAGAGTTGTAATGCATTTCCATCCTGCTATTGCTCCCTTTAAGGCTGCAATATTGCCTCTTTCTAAGAAGCTATCCGAAAAGGCAACCGAAGTATATTCTGAGTTATCTAAATATTTTATGGTTGATTTCGATGAGGCAGGCTCTATAGGTAAGCGTTATCGCCGTCAGGATGAAATAGGAACTCCCGTTTGTATTACCTATGACTTTGATTCTCTCGAGGATGGTTGTGTTACCGTTCGAGACAGAGATACAATGGAACAGCAGCGTATCAAGATAGAGGACTTAAAGAGCTATATAGAGAAGGTTATCGAATTTTAAGATAACGAGTGCATCCCATAAAAAAGGAGAAAATCAATGGAAATTTTGAACACTATGGTAATACCGCTTATTTTAGGACTCACCTTCTTTATGTTCGGTATGAACGTAATGTCGGGCGGTCTCGAAACAATGGCGGGCGGTGGACTTGAACGCACTATGAAAAAGGTTACCTCCAATGACTTTTTTGGATTTTTCCTTGGTGCGGGTATAACCGTTGCTATTCAGTCATCATCGGCATTTACTGTAATGCTCGTTGGTCTTGTAAACTCAGGACTTCTTAATTTCAATAACACCTTTGGCCTTATAATGGGTTCAAATGTTGGTACCACACTTACCGCATGGCTTTTAAGCCTTGCAGGCCTTGAGGGTAAATGGTATATTGAAATACTTAACCCAAGCTTTTTTGCCCCTATTCTGGCATTTATCGGCATCGCTATGCAGATGTTTGCAAAGAGTAGCAAGAAAAAGGATCTTGGAAACATCTTTATAGGCTTTGCGATACTTATTTTTGGTATGGACCTTATGAGTGATTCAATGGTTTCGGTTCGTACCTTACCCGGTTTTGATACCTTCCTTGCAACCCTTAAAAGCCCGATTATAGCACTGTTTATATCTACAGTATTTACGGGTGTTATTCAGTCTTCGGCTGCAACAATCGGTATTGTTCAAGCCCTTGCTCTTTCGGGCGGAATAACCTGGGAAATGGCTATTCCTCTTGTTCTTGGCGCCAATATCGGTACCTGTGTTACAGCACTTATCGGTTCACTTGGTACAAACAAAAATGCAAAACGAGTTGTTATTATGCATTTTTCAGTTAATGCCTTCGGCTCAATTATCTGTATGATAATTATGTATTTACTCAAAGCATTTAATATCCCGATTTTAACCTCTGAAATTGCTATGGTGGGCGTTGCTATCGTTCATACTCTTTTTAATGCTATAAATACAGTTCTTCTTCTCCCAATTAAGAAATTGATTATCAAGTTTTGCGAGGTTGTTGTTCCCGATAAAGAGGAAAAACAACATACCGTATTTTTGGACGAGCGTATATTCAACAATGTAGCGTTGGCAATTGATGAGTGTACCCGTCTGACAGTAGAAATGGCGAATTATTCAAGAACATCAATTTTTGATTCAATAAAGCTTATGGATAACTTCGATGCCAACAAGGTGGAGGAAATCCGAGCTCTTGAAAGCCTCATTGATAAGTATGAGGACAAGCTTGGAACCTATCTTGTAAGACTTAGTAATCACTCCCTTTCCGAAAAGGATTCCCATAAGGTTGCAAGACTTTTGCACGGTATAGGAGATTTCGAGAGAATGGGTGACCACGCTCTTAATATCTGCAAGGTAGCAGAGGAAATGCACACTAAAAATATAAAATTCTCAGACGAAGCAACCAAGGAATTGGCAACAGTTACCGAGGCTATCACAGAGATACTTGATATGACGGTTGATTCCTTTATCAACAACGATGCCGAAACGGCAAGTCATGTTGAACCGCTTGAGCAGGTTATTGATAAACTGAAGAAAACCCTTAAGGCACGGCATGTTGCACGTCTGCAGAATAATGAGTGCACTATTGAACTCGGCTTTGTGTTTACCGATTTGCTTTCGAATTACGAACGTGTTTCGGACCATTGCTCCAATATTGCAGTTTATACAATGCAGTTATCCAGTGATACTCTTGATACCCATAAATATCTGCGTAAGATTAAAAATTCGAATGTGGGCGAGTTCATGGATGATTATAATATGTACGAAAAGAAATATTCAGTATAATAGTAATGAACGGGAACGATTCTAAGCGTTCCCGTTTGTTTTTCGCAACCGAAAGAAATTAAAAAAGTTAATTTTGTAAATTGCAAATAGCATAATAATGTGGTAGAATAGCATTGTAAAAATTTTCTTAGGGGTATTTTATGGGAAAGGATATCACACTAGTTGTAATGGCAGCAGGTATGGGCAGCCGTTTTGGCGGTCTTAAACAGATTGAGCCTATTGGCAAAAACGGAGAGGTTATCCTTGATTTTTCGGTTTATGATGCTATTGAAGCCGGCTTTAGTAAGGTGGTTTTTGTTATAAAACACGAAATTGAAAAGGATTTCAAGGAAATTATCGAAAAAAGAATAGCTAAAAAGGTAAAGGTTGAGTATGCTTATCAGGAAGTAACAAAGCTTCCCGATGGATACATATGCCCTGCAGACCGTACTAAGCCTTGGGGTACTGCCCACGCTATTCTTTGCTGTAAAGGTATAGTAAATGAGCCCTTTGCCGTTATTAATGCTGATGATTATTACGGTAAATCTGCATTTAAACAGATGGCAGATTTTCTTATGTCGAATGAAAATGATTACAGTATGGTAGGATTCCGTTTGCAGAATACTCTTACCGAGAACGGTCACGTTTCAAGAGGGGTTTGTGAAATAGAGAACGGAATTTTACAGTCGGTAACCGAGAGAACAAAGATAATGGACTGTAAATACACCGAGGATGACGGTAAGAGTTGGACTGCTCTTGATCCTGATACCGTTGTTTCAATGAATTTATGGGGATTTACGCCTGATATATTCGGCTATATTGAGGAAGGCTTTAAAAAATTCCTTGATGAGCGAATAAATGAGCCAAAATCTGAATATTATTTGCCGAGCGTTGTTTCTTCTCTTATTGAAAGAAATGAAAAGCAGGTAAAGGTGCTTATAGCCGAGGATAAATGGTATGGAGTTACCTATAAAGAGGATAAAGAAAAGGTTGTTTCCGCTATCGTTGCAAAGATGGATAGCGGTGAATACGATAATATATAAAAGGGGATATAAGTATGAAATTTATAACAGTTGAAACCTATGATGAGTTAAGCCGTAAGGCAGCTGACCTTATTGCTTCTCAGATTATTATGAAGCCGAGATGCGTTTTAGGCCTTGCAACCGGCTCTTCACCCGTTGGTACATATAAAAAGCTTATTGAGAAGTGTGGTGAGGGTGACCTTGATTTCAGCACCGTTACCTCGGTTAATCTTGATGAATATGTTGGTCTTGACGGTACTTGTGACCAGAGCTATCGTTATTTTATGAACGATAATCTCTTTAATCACGTAAATATTGATAAGGATAAAACCTTTGTTCCCGGTGGTTGCGCTGAGGACTTGGATGCTGAGGGCGAAGCCTATGATAAGCTTATTGAAGACTTAGGCGGCATTGATTTACAGCTTTTAGGCATCGGGCTTGACGGACATATAGGTTTTAATGAGCCTGATGAGGTTTTTGTTAAGGGAACCCATGTGGTAGACCTTCACGAATCAACAATTAAAGCAAATGCAAGATTCTTTGCTAATGAAGATGAAGTTCCTAAAAAGGCAATAACAATGGGTATGGGAGCTATAATGAATGCAAAGAAGGTTCTTCTTGTTGCTAACGGAGAAGCAAAATGGGATATTCTCCAGAAATCCTTCTATGGACCAATAACCCCTGAAGTGCCTGCATCAATTTTGCAGCTTCATCCCGATGTAACGGTTATTTACAGTAAAAAATAATTTGTGATATAAAAAAATCAGGTACCGTAAGGTACCTGATTTTTTGTTTTTGTTATTAGAACAATCCCAAAGCTTTAGCAAGAAGAATTACCATTATAACGGGAGCAAAATACTTAACGATAACTGAATAAAGGGCCTTTTTCTTGAATTTATGACCGCTTGATTCCATTTCCTCAATTACTGTTTTCGGCTTAGCAACCCAACCAATAAGGATACAGGTGCAAAGTGAAACAATGGGCATAATGAGAAAGTTGCTGATATAATCCATAACATCAAGAAGTTGTGCCTGAGCACCGTTGGGAAGTGTAATATTAAAGAATAATACATTATAACCCATACAAATTACAACGGCTGCTGAGGCAAATACAGTGAAGATTATCAGAGATGTTGTTTTTCGGGATTTTTTAAAGAAGCCCATACAGCTTGCAACCAAGGTTTCCATAATAGAAACAGAGGAGGTAAGGGCTGCAAAAATAACCATAATAAAGAATACAAAGCCTACAATCGGACCTATAGCACCCATAGCATCAAATACCTTTGGCAGAGAAATGAACATCAGACTTGCGCCCTCTTTCATTCCCTCTATTCCCGAAAAAACATAAACTGTGGGAACAACCATAAGACCTGCAAGAATTGCAACGCCGGTATCAAATACTTCTATCTGAGTAACACTCTTTGAAAGATTATAGTCTTTTTTAACATAGGAACCATAGGTAACCATTATACCCATAGCAACGCTTAGCGAATAGAAAAGCTGGCACATTGCATCAAGCACTATCTGGAAGAATTTGGAAAAGGTAAGTCCGCTAAAATCGGGAATAAAGTATATCGCCATACCCTGAAGACCGGTTCTTGTAACACCGTTTTCATCGGTAAAGCTTCTGGTTACCGCAAAAATTGCGATACCGATTATGAGAAGCAAGAGTCCAGGCATAACAAATTTTGAAAACTTTTCAATACCCTTTTCAACACCTGCATAAACAACCAAAGCTGTCAAAGCCAAGAAAACGAGCATAAATACAATGGGAGCAATGGGGGCAGATATGAAATTGGAGAAATATCCGTCACTTGCTAACTGTTTGCTTTCACCTATGAGATAGGAGAACATATACTTTGTTATCCATCCGCCAACTACCGAATAATAGGTAAGTATAATAGCAGGAACGATAAAGCTTAAAACTCCGATAAACTTCCATTTCTTGCTGATTTCACCAAAGGCTTCAAGGGCATTTTTTCCCGTTTTTCTGCCTATGGCAATATCGGTTGTGAGAAGAGCAAAACCAAAGGTAAAGGCAAGTACTAAATATATAAGAATAAAAAGTCCGCCGCCGTTTTTGGCTGCAAGATAGGGGAAACGCCATATATTGCCAAGACCTACGGCACTTCCTGCTGCAGCTAATACAAAGCCGAAAGAGCTTGTAAAGCTGCTTTTTTTTGTTACTGTTGTTTTTTCACTCATTTTATCACCGCACAGTTAAATTATTGTAATTTATTATACTAAATTATGTGTATTAAGTCAAATGTATATAAATTTAATTTTTTGCAGAATCTCGGTATTCCTTTGGGGTTTTCCCTGTGTATTTTTTGAACAGCTTGGAAAAATAGTGAACATCAAGTATTCCGCAGTGTTGAGCAATGGTCTGAATCTGAAGCTTGGTTGTTCCGAGCAGCTTTTTCGCATATTCAACACGACTGTTATTTATATATTCAGTTACGGTTTTTCCCGTTTCCTTTTTAAAAAGGGTAGAAAGATAACCCGCACTTATATTTTGAGTAGAAGCGAGCACACTTAAGGATATATCACCTGCAAGATTAGCGTCTATGCAGGTAATAGCCTTCTGTACAGGAGAAGAGAAATCCTTCATAGAATGCTTTTTCACAAGTCGACAATAGGAACGGAACATTTCCTCCATAAGAGAATATCCGCTTTTTGTTGATGAAATTATCTCTATTTTAGCGGCAAATGAGGAGGAAATATTATCAAGATACAAAGGATGAACACCACCGTTTTGGCTGCCGTACCTTTAAGATAGACCCCGAAAACGGATTTATCCTTAACGGTGAGGAATATCCCTTGAGAGGTGTTTCCCGCCATCAGGACCGTTGGGGCAAGGGTAATGCTCTTTCTCCCGAAGACCATAAGGAGGATATCGAGCTTATCTATGAGGTAGGTGCAACTACTATTCGTCTTGCTCACTATCAGCATGACCAGTATTTCTATGATTTATGTGATGAATACGGTCTTGTAATCTGGGCAGAAATTCCCTATATCTCTAAGCATATGCCTACAGGCAGAGAGAATACAATTTCTCAGATGAAGGAGCTTATCTCCCAGAATTATAACCACCCCTCTATCGTTGTTTGGGGACTTTCAAACGAGATAGGTATCGGCGGCTCTGATGAAGATTTATTAGAAATCCACCGTATACTTAACGATTTATGTCACGAGATGGATAGCACCCGTTTAACAACAGTTGCTGCCGTTTCAATGTGTCAAATGGATGATCCTTATCTCCAGATACCCGATGTTGTTTCCTACAACCATTACTTTGGTTGGTATGGCGGTGAGACCAAGCTTACTGCAAAAGCAGGGGAATATAGTGATGAAAGCCTTATCCGCAAGGTTGATACCTTTAATGAGGAATATCGCCTTAAGGAAAAGGGTGCAATTCTCAACTGGTTTGATATTGATGCTCGTGAGGGTTACCTCTCTCTTAACGATAAAATGAGCGATGTTATAGGTACTATTCAGGGTAAGATGATTTTCATGGGCCTTGTAGGCAAGCTTATGGGCGGAATGATGGATGTTAAATTCACCAAGGAAGAGCTTCTTGAGCTTAACGCCAAGCTTAATAAGATTAAGAGACCTAAGAAAAAGTAAAATAAGCAAAGCTCCTGTCGGATTTTGACAGGAGCTTTTTATTTGGAGCGTTATGGTTGACTTTTAATTTCATTTCAATTAAAATTATAGGGACAAGGAGGTATTTATATGAAAGAATTGTTAGATAAATCCGGTTTTATATGTGATATGGACGGTGTTATATATCACGGCAACAAGATTTTGGACGGTGTTGCCGATTTTGTTAATTGGCTTATAAATAATAATAAAAGATTTGTATTTTTAACCAACAGTCCCGAAAAAACTCCCCATGAGCTTAGTATGAAGCTGGAGAGAATGGGTCTTAAGGTTTCGGCAGACCATTTTTATACCAGTGCTATGGCAACCGCATCCTTCCTTAGTAGTCAGAATCCCGGTTGTACTGCATATGTTATTGGTGAGGCAGCCCTTACTAAGGCGCTTTATGACCAGGGTATATATATGAACGATGTAAACCCCGATTATGTGGTTGTGGGAGAAACTCGAACCTATAATTTTGAAAAAATCGAAAAGGCTATCGAGCTGGTTAACAACGGCGCCAAGCTTATAGGTGCAAATCCTGATATCACAGGTCCTACCGAAAGGGGAGTTATGCCTGCAACGGGCTCGCTTATAGCTCCTATTGAAATTGCAACGGGTAAAAAGGCGTATTTCGTTGGAAAACCGAATCCTCTTATGCTTCGTCACGGACTTAAGAAGATAGACTGTCACAGTGAAGAGATAGCCTTTATTGGTGACCGTATGGATACCGATATCATAGCCGGTATCGAATCCAATGTGGATACGGTTCTTGTGCTAACAGGCGTTACCTCCGTTGAGGATATAGATAAATTCCCCTATCGTCCGAAATATATATTAAACGGTGTGGGAGATTTGCTTAAATAGTAAAATGAAAGGACTTGCTTAAAGCAAGTCCTTTTTAAATTCGTTGTTATATAAAATGTATGTATATTCAAAACCGATGTCCTTTAACAGCAGCTTTGCCTCATCAAAGGCGAAATCGAGGGTATCGGCGTGATGCGAATCGGAATTGAGAACGATTTTTGCTCCTTGCTTTTTTAGGATGTGAAGCAAATTATCCTTAGGGTAGGGGGTTGTTCTCACTCCTCGGGATATAGCTCCCGTATTAACCTCGAACATACATCCGCTTTGAGCCGCAATAGCTATATATTTTTCTGCCAGTTTATTGTATTCATCATTAGCGAAGAAGAGAGATTCATCCAATTCATCAAACTTTGTTATTAGGTCAAAATGTCCGATTATATCAGGCTTGTGGTTCTTTATATACTCACAAAAATTACTGTAATAGGAATCGGCTAATTTTATGATATCCCCATCAAACATGTCGATACATTTTTTAAGCCCTTCATAGCCTGAATCAACGGGATAATAATTATCGCCTATATGTAAATAGTGTGATGAGCCAAGAATATAATCAAAGGGCGTTCTGTCAACAGGTGAAAAAGCATCCTCTTCAATTCCAAGATAAATCTGGATATCCTTTTTGTATTTTTCCTTTAATCTAAGGATTTCTTTTATATATGCATCCATATCCTTCATGCAGTAGGTCAAATCAAAATTCGTATATCCGTGCCCTGAAAAGCCTATGGAGGAAAATCCTTTTTTAATGGCGGATAAAACTACCTCTTCAGCCGAGCTCTTACCATCACAAAAAAGAGTATGAGTATGTAAATTACTGAGCATAGTTATCCTCCTTTCTTATACGGTAACCATTCTACCATTTATGGCTGAAAATTGCAAGGGAGAGTACGGATTCGCAAGCCGCGCACTAAAAAACAGTCCACTGGACTGTTTTTTGCTTTCTGCGGAAAGCCGTGCTGTTCTCATCACGTCCCCTCAGCCAAAAATTAAAAGAGCACCAACCTTACGATGGTACTCTTCTAATTTGGTGGGAGAGGACGGATTCGAACCATCGAAGCTGAAAAGCAGCAGATTTACAGTCTGTCCCCTTTGGCCACTCGGGAACTCTCCCATATTTACTTTTACGCTCACCCTCATAGGCTTCAAGTCCGTTAAAGGACTCATAAAGCATGGAGCTGGTGGACGGACTTGAACCCCCGACCTGCTGATTACAAATCAGCTGCTCTACCAACTGAGCTACACCAGCATTTTTAAGCGCCTAAATAATATACCATAATTAACGGGGCTTGTCAAGAAAAAAATACATTTTTTTAAAATGAACGTCAACATTTATCTTTATTTGAATAAAAAGCAGAAATTTACGGCAAAATAAGGTATGAAAATTTGTTTTTCATTATTTTATCAGGAGGCTTTTTTATGAAAAAAAGAATCATCTCATTTCTAATTGCAGTAGTATGTTGTATTTCCTGCCTTTCTCTTGCAGGCTGCGGCAAGAAAAAATCTCAGGTTTATTTTTTAAACTTTAAGCCTGAGGCGGCAAGTGTTTATGAGGAAATCGCCAAGACCTATGAGGAAGAAACAGGTGTTAAGGTTAAGGTTGTAACTGCCGCCGCTAATACCTACGAACAAACCCTCAAATCCGAAATAGCGAAATCCGATGCGCCTACTATCTTTCAGGTAAACGGACCTATCGGATATGACGAATGGTCAGATTATTGTCTTGATATTAAGGATAGTAAGCTTTATTCCTTCCTTTCGGACGATTCTCTCGCCATCAAAGAGGATGGGGGAGTGTATGCCGTACCTTATGTTGTTGAGGGCTACGGAATAATTTACAACAATGCTATTATGGACAAATATTTTGCCCTTAAGAATAAGAAAACAGATATAGATTCTGTTGATGAGATAGATAGCTTTGAGGAGCTTAAGGCAGTGGTTGAGGATATGTCTGCAAACCTTGAGGCTTTGGGTATAGACGGCGTATTTGCATCAACCTCCCTTGCGAGCGGTGAGGACTGGCGTTGGCAGACTCATCTTTTAAATATTCCCCTTTATCACGAGTTCAGGGAAAATGAAGAGTATGATGACCCCACCTTAGCAGGTCTTAATACTAAAGACATTAAGTTTAAATATTCCGATAATTTTAAAAAGGTTTTTGACCTTTATACCGAAAATTCCATTACGGGAAAAACTCTTTTAGGTTCTAAATCTACAGCCGATTCTATGGCTGAATTCGCTCTCGGACAGGTTGCAATGGTGCAGAACGGCAACTGGGCGTGGTCACAGATAGCCGAGGTTGAGGGCAACACCGTTGATGAGGATGATATTAAATTTATGCCTATCTATACAGGCGTAGAAGGTGAAAAAAATCAGGGACTTTGCATAGGAACTGAAAATTATATTGCCATTAACAAAAATGCAACCGAAGAACAGCAGAAGGCTTCGCTTGCCTTCCTCGAGTGGCTGTTCTCAAGCGATAAGGGTAAGGATTATGTAACAAACAGACTTGATTTTATAACCCCCTTTAAGACCTTCAGTGAGGACGAGCTTCCCGATGACCCCTTGGCAAGAGAGGTTGTAAGATATATGAATGATGATTCCTATGAAACCGTTCCTTGGATATTTACCTCATTCCCAAGCGAAGAATTTAAGTCTTCTGTAGGAAGCGGTATGCTGGATTACGTTCAGGGCGGCAAAAAATGGGACGAGCTTGCCAAAATAGTTAAGGATAAATGGAAGAGTGAAAGGTGAGAAATTTTAAGTGAGAACGGTTAAAAGATATTTTCCATTGTTTGTGATGCCAACACTTATTGCCTTTTTAATAGCCTTTGTTATACCGTTTTTAATGGGAATATATTTATCGTTCACCTCCTTCCGCACAGTAGCCGATGCTGAATTTGTTGGTTTTTCGAACTATATCAGAGCCTTTTCCGAGGATAATCTATTCTTAAATTCTCTTTTCTTTACCGTTAAATTTGCGGTAGTTTCGGTTATAAGTATAAATGTATTAGCCTTTATATTGGCTTTAATGCTAACAAAGACTATTCCCGGAACAAATCTATTCAGAACGGTATTTTTTATGCCGAACCTTATAGGCGGAATAGTTCTCGGATATATATGGCAGCTTATAATCAACGGATTTCTCTACCGTTACGGGTATTCCATAACCTCAAATCCCAATTTTGGTTTTTGGGGTTTGGTAATACTCATGAACTGGCAGATGATAGGATATATGATGATAATCTATATTGCAGGCATTCAGAATATATCAACAGATATATTAGAGGCTGCCAAGGTAGACGGGGCAGGGGCATTTACAACCCTTACAAGGATAACAATTCCGTCGGTTATGCCATCTATCACCATATGCCTATTTTTAACCATAACAAATTCATTTAAGCTGTTTGACCAGAACTTAGCCCTCACCGCAGGCGCTCCCTCAAAGCAAACGCAGATGGTGGCGTTGGATATTTATAATACCTTCTATTCAAGAAGCGGTTACGAGGGCGTTGGTCAGGCAAAGGCGGTTGTATTTTTCATAGTTGTGGCAATTATTGCATTGTTACAGCTTAAGATAACAAGGGGAAAAGAGGTAGAAAGCTGATGGGTAAACAAAAACTTAAAAATTTACTCGGTTTTTTAATACTTCTTTTCTTTGCGGTGCTATTTATAATGCCTGTGGCGGTAGTTCTTATGAACTCCTTTAAATCGAGGTTTTCTATTAGCCAGTACCCCTTTGTATTGCCCGATGCCAATACCTTTGTAATGCTTGAAAACTATACCGAGGGTATTAAGAATACAGGCTTTTTCTCAGCATTCGGATGGTCGCTTTTTATAACGGTTTTTTCGGTAGCGGCTATAGTGGTCTTTACCTCTATGACCGCTTGGTATATCGTAAGGGTTAAGGGAATCTTTAATTCGATTTTATATTATGCATTGGTCTTTTCAATGATAGTACCCTTTCAGATGGTTATGTTCACAATGTCCAAAACCGCAAATGCATTATCCCTTGATAACCCATTGGGAATAGTGTTTATTTACCTTGGCTTTGGTGCGGGACTTTCGGTCTTTATGTTTACGGGATTTATAAAATCCGTTCCCGTTCAGATAGAAGAGGCGGCAACCATTGACGGCTGCAATGCGGTGCAGACCTTCTGGCAGATAGTTTTTCCCATTTTAAAGCCAACAGCGATAACGGTGGCTATACTCAATACTATGTGGATTTGGAATGACTATCTTCTGCCATACCTTGTAATAGGCAGAGATTATAAAACCATACCCGTTGCTATTCAGTATTTAAAGGGTGGATACGGCTCTGTGGATATGGGCGCTATGATGGCTATGCTTGTACTTGCGATAATTCCGGTGGTAATATTTTATCTTACCTGCCAAAAATATATTATCAAAGGAGTGGCTGCAGGTGCTGTTAAGGGGTAGAAGCATCAGAAAAGAGAGCGGAGTGCTGATGCATATATCATCATTGCCGTCACCCTATTTTATAGGCTCTCTCGGAATAAAGGCCTATGAATTTATAGATTTTTTAAGTAATGCAAATCAGCGCTATTGGCAGATATTACCCCTGTGTCCCATAGGGGAGGGAAATTCACCCTATAAATCATATAGCGCTTTTGCGGGAGAAATTTTGTTTATAGACCTGCATTTTTTAGTGAGGGACGGTTATCTTCAAAAAGAGGATTTACCGGAAGATGAGGATTTTAAAAAAACCGATTATAAAAAAGCAAAGCAAATAAAACTGCCGCTTCTTAAAAAAGCGGCAGATAATTTTGATGTATCAAAATCGGATTACAAAAGGTTTATAAAGGAAAATGAGGATTGGCTTGAGCCATATAGCCTTTTTATGGCCATAAAAGAAAAAAACAATGATAAAAGCTTTGATAAATTTCCCGATGGGCTTAAATACAGATTGCCCGTGGCAATTACCGAATTTAAAGAGGAAAACAGTGAAAGAATACAGTTTTATAAAATAACCCAATACCTGTTTTTTAAACAGTATTTTGCCCTTAAAAATTATGCCTCTATGAAGCACATAAAAATAATAGGGGATATACCCTTTTATGTTTCCTTTGATAGTGCTGATGTTTGGGAAAATCCTGAGGTTTTCAGGTTAGGCAGAGATATGACACCAGTTCAGGTTGCAGGAGTTCCTCCCGATATATTTTCTAAGGAGGGACAGCTTTGGGGTAATCCTATTTACGATTGGGATTTGCAGAAAAAGACCAACTATTTATGGTGGCGAAAAAGGCTTATTCACAGCCTTTCCCTTTACGATGTTCTGCGAATTGACCATTTCAGAGCCTTTGCAGATTATTATACCATTGCCTTTGGAAGCAAAAATGCCAAAACGGGCAGATGGGAAAAGGGAGCGGGGTTGCCTTTTTGGAAAAGTATGCAAAACTATATAGGAAGCGGCAGAATAATTGCCGAGGATTTGGGAGGAGAAACTCCCGAGGTCGAAAAGCTTGTAAAGGATACAGGCTTTCCTAATATGAAGGTTTTGCAGTTTGCTTTTGACAGCGATTTGCAGAATAAATTTTTACCTCGCAACTATAATCCTAACTGCGTTTGCTATACGGGAACCCACGATAATGACACCACTGTATCCTGGTATGAAAAATCGAATCAAAAGGAAAAGATTATATTCGAGAAAATAGTGCCTAAGGATAGACTTTCATCTCCCTGTCACAGACTTATAAAGTATGGTATGAATTCGGTTGCAAAGCTTGTTATTATACCAATTCAGGATTATCTGTGCCTTGGCAGTGAATACAGGATGAACACTCCCGGCACCGAGAAAGGAAACTGGGAATACCGATTAGACCCTTCGGTTCTTAATGAAGAATTGATTGAAAAAATTAAATATTTAACTAAAGGCAGAAATAAATAGCGGTCGCTTTTGCGACCGCTTTATTTTACATTTCTTCTTTCGGTGAATGTCCAAAATTCTTTACATAAGCTCTGTAAAAGGTGGAATAATCGTTAAATCCGCAATCGGCAAAAATATGGGTTGGATTTTTGCCCGAAAGGATAAGCTGTTTTGCCATAATCAGTCTTTTTATTGTAATATATTGCCAAACTGTAGTGCCTGTGGATTTTTTGAATATTCGGCATAGCTGAGGTTTGCTTACATAGTATTTACTGCAAATAGTATCAAGATTAATATCGGCAGAAAGATTTTTGTTGATATATCTTATTATGCGATATTCTGTGGTATCAAGGGAGTTTTCCTCAGTTTGCCTGGAAATATAAGCAAGATAAATTTCATTGAGCAACGGCATCAGATTTGTGATGATGTTAATTCGGGGATTACCTTCGCTAGATGTCATATTTGTTAAATACTGCTTATAACTTTCATTTCTGAAATCATAAGATTTGTATTGGTTAAGCTTACCTGATTTTCGCTCTAAAACTGCCTTGAGTAATAAATTATCGCTATCAATTTTTTCAAAGAAATCTGTATTGAAATTTATAACTATTCGCTCGTAAGGGTGCTTTGTATCAATTTCAATATAATGGGATTCCGATGGGCGCATTATAATGATATCTCCGGCTTCAAGGATATATTCACTACCCTCAATATGATAAATTCCCTTGCCCTTAATAAAGTAAAATATTTCAGTTGTATCGTGGGTGTGCATCTGGAAATTTTCGGTTGATGGGTTTTTATCATACACATGATTTATACCAAAATTTTGGTCTGCATATTCAAAAAAATGCTTCATTTTTAATCACCTGAGGGTATTATATCATTGCTTGATAATATTTGCAATATAATTTGCAAATATTAACAATATCATTGCAAAAGTTTTTATAGTACAATATAATTGCTATTGTAAATAAAAAATTACATGGAAAGGTGTAGTTAATATGAAATTATCCTTCAGATGGTATGGAGAAAGCGACCCCGTAACCCTTGAAAACATAAGACAGATTCCCAATATGCGTTCAGTGGTAAGTGCGGTATACGATGTTAAGCCAGGTGAGGTTTGGCCTGAGGAAAGTCTTGCAAAAATGAAAAAACAGGTTGAGGATAACGGTATGCTCTTTGATATCGTTGAATCGGTTCCCGTTCCTGAAAATATCAAATTAGGCGCACCCGATGCAGATGAGCTTATTGATGTTTACTGTGAAAATATCCGCCGCTGCGCAAAATATGGAATTAAGTGTATAACCTATAACTTTATGCCTGTTTTTGACTGGACAAGAACTCAGCTTGATAAGGCTTTGGAGGACGGTTCAACAAGTCTTGTTATGTATATGGAGCAGCTTAAGGGTCTTGACCCTCTTAAGGATGATATTCATCTTCCCGGTTGGGATTCGAGCTACACTCAGGATCAGGTAAGAGAGCTTATTTCTGCTTATGCCGAGATAGGCGAGGAGGGGCTCTGGAAAAATCTTGAACATTTCTTAAAGATAATCATCCCCGTTGCAGAGGAATGCGATGTTAAAATGGCAATCCATCCTGATGATCCCCCGTATCCCATTTTCGGTATTCCGAGAATTATAACCAATGAGGCTAATGTTGATAGAATGTTAAGTCTTGTGGATAGTCCTTCTAACTGCTTGTGCCTTTGCACAGGCTCTCTCGGTTGCGCCGCTTTCAATGATATAACCAAGATGGTAAGAAAATACAGCGCTATGGGAAGAATCGCCTTTATGCATATAAGACAGGTTAAATTAATGGATGACGGTAGCTTTGAGGAGAGAGGTCACCTTTCCTCCTGCGGAAGTCTTGATATGTATGAAATAGTAAAGGCACTTGTTGAAACCGGGTTTGACGGTTATGTACGTCCCGACCACGGAAGAATGATTTGGGGCGAAACAGGAAAGCCCGGTTACGGACTTTATGACCGAGCTTTGGGAGCTGCCTATATAAACGGATTATTTGAAGCTTGTGAAAAGGAGTTTAAAAACAGATGAAAAAGAATGTACTTAACACAGATTTAACCGGCAAGGTTGCCGTTGTAACAGGCGCAGGCGGAGTTCTCTGCTCGGCATTTGCAAAAACCTTAGCAAGAGCAGGAGCAAAGGTTGCCCTTCTCGACCTTAACTTTGAGGCGGCTGAGGGATTTGCTAAAGAAATTATCGAAGAGGGCGGAATTGCCAAGGCCTATAAATGCAACGTTCTCGATAAGGAAATTTGTTATGCCGTTGCCGATGAGGTTGAAAAGGACCTCGGCAAATGTGATATTCTTATAAACGGCGCAGGCGGTAATAACCCCAGAGCCACAACCGATAAGGAATATTTTGAAATCGGCGATATTGATGCCGATACTAAGAGCTTCTTTGATTTGGATGCTGACGGTGTTGGTTTCGTATTCAACCTTAACTTCTTGGGAACCTTGATACCTACCCAGAGCTTTGCTCGTCAGATGGTTGGAAGGCAGGGTTGCAATATCATAAATATTTCGAGTATGAACGCCTATACACCTCTTACCAAAATCCCTGCATATTCGGGTGCTAAGGCCGCAATTTCTAACTTTACACAATGGCTTGCTGTTCATTTCAGCAAGGTTGGAATAAGGGTTAATGCTATTGCTCCCGGATTCTTCTCAACCAAGCAGAATGCGAAACTCCTTTTCAATGAGGATGGAACTCCTACTGCCAGAACAGGTAAGATTCTTGCCGCAACTCCTATGGGCAGATTCGGCGAATCCGCGGAGTTGGACGGCAGTCTGCTTTTCCTCATTAACAACGATGCGGCTGGCTTTATAACAGGTGTTGTTCTTCCGGTTGACGGCGGTTTCTCTGCATATTCGGGGGTATAATTTACTGTGGATAAAAGTTACAAAGTGCACGATGTTCTTATGAAGAATTTTTAGAGGGTGTTAATATGGATTTTATTTACGGTGCATTTGCCGATGAAAGCAGTAATGCTTTGGGCGGACAGATAGATGCTTTAAAGCGCAATGGCTACGATTATCTTGAAATCCGCAATATTGACGGCAAAAACTTTACCGAGCTAACCTTAGAGGATGCTAAGGAAATAAAAAGAGAACTTGATGATAACGGTCTTAGAGTGTGGTCATTAGGTTCCCCCATAGGAAAGATAGATATAAACGGAGATTTTGATGCTCATATAGGTTTATATAAGCATACCTTAGAGCTTGGAAATGTTTTCGGTGCTGAAAATATAAGACTTTTCAGCTTCTTTATGCCTAAAGGTAAAAATCCCGATGATTATAAAAATCTCGTGATTGAAAGAATGGGCGTTTTTGCCGAAATTGCAAAGGCTTACGGTATTACCCCCTGCCACGAAAACGAAAAGGGAATATTCGGTGATATTGCCGATCGCTGTGCCGAAATACATAAAGCAATTCCCGAAATAAAAGCGGTTTTTGACCCTGCAAATTTTGTTCAATCGGGACAGGATACCTTAAAGGCTTGGGAAATACTTAACCCTTACGTTAAATATATGCATATAAAAGATGCTCTTTCTGATGGCAGAGTGGTTGCCCCGGGTGTAGGAGTAGGAAATGTTGAACAGCTTCTTAAAAACTATGCAGCAAAGGGTGGTAATGTTTTAACCTTAGAGCCTCACCTTTATGAGTTTGTAGGTCTTAAGAGCCTTGAACGCGAGGGCGAGGAAAGTGTTGTGGGTGATATGTCTTTTAAAACATCTGAAGAAGCCTTTGATTTTGCAGTTGATAATCTTAAAGAATTGGTGGCAGAAATATGAAAATAGGTGCTCAGTTTTTTACAGTAAGAGATTTTTGTAAAAATTTAAACGGTTTATCCGAATCCCTAAAAAAGGTAGCCGATATAGGCTATAAAACTGTTCAGATTTCGGGCGTTTGCGATTATGAGCCCCAGTGGCTTCGTGATGAACTCGCTAAAAACGGTCTTAAATGTGTTCTAACCCACAAGCCTTTGGCTGTTTTGAAGGATAGTAAAAAGGTTTGTGAGGACCACAGAATTTTTGGTTGCAAAAACATAGGTCTCGGTTGGTATGGATACAGTGGTGAAAATCCTGATGATAACTATCCGAGATTTAAGGAAATTTTCACTCCTATTGCAAAGGGCATAAAGGAAAACGGTGGTTATTTTATGTATCATAACCACGACCAGGAATTTATAAAGTTAGACGGCAAAGCTATTCTTCGCCATATCGCCGAGGATTTTGCCCCTGATGAATTGGGCTTTACCCTTGATACATTCTGGATTCAGGCAGGTGGCGCAAACCCCGCTGAATATGTTGAGCAGTTTGCAGGAAGAATACCCTGTATTCACTTAAAGGACTATGCTTACGGCAGAAAGATGGCGGTTGTGGGCGAGGGCAATATCAATTTTGATAAGGTGATTGCGGCGGCTGAAAAATCTGCAGTAGAATATCTTCTTGTTGAACAGGATGATTGCTATGGCGAGAATCCTTTTGATTGTCTTAAGAGAAGCTATGATTACTTGAAAGCAATGGGGTTAGAATAATGGAAAAGATAAGACTAGGTATAATCGGTATAGGAAATATGGGCTCAGGCCACGCTAAAAACGTTAAGGATGGCAAGTGCCCTGAATTCGAAATTACTGCAATAGCCGATATAAACGAAGAGCGTCTTGCCTGGGCAAAGGAACAGGAATACGGCGATAATATTACATATTTTAATACCGCCGAAGAAATGATTGAAAGCGGAATTATAGAAGCTTGTTTAATTGCCGTACCTCATTATGACCATCCCAAGTATGCTATCGAGTGTATGAAAAAGGGTATTCACGTTATGGTGGAGAAGCCTGCAGGTGTTTATACCAAGCAGGTCAGAGAAATGAACGAGGAAGCAAAAAAGCATAATGTTATTTTTGCTATGATGTTCAACCAGAGAACAAATCATATTTACCGCAAGATGCGTGAGCTCGTAAAATCGGGTGAATACGGTGAAATTCGCCGTACAAACTGGCTTATAACCTCCTGGTACCGTCCTCAGGCATATTACGATTCGGGCGATTGGCGTGCAACCTGGTCGGGTGAAGGCGGCGGCGTACTTCTTAATCAGTGTCCTCATCAGCTTGATTTGTGGCAGTGGATTTGTGGCATGCCTAAATCCGTTCGTTCTGAGCTTAAATACGGTAAATGGCACGATATTGAGGTTGAGGACGATGTTACAACCTATGTTGAATATAAAAACGGTGCAACAGGTGTGTTTATAACCTCAACAGGAGATGCTTATGGTACTAACCGCTTTGAAATTCAGCTTGATAAGGCAAAGCTTGTAACCGAAAACGAAGAGCTTAAGGTTATAGAGTATGATGTAAGCGAGCCTGAATTTACTAAAACTAATAAAACTCCCTTTGCTCATCCTGAGTTTATCGAAAAAGAATTTGAAACCGACGGTAAAAATGAACAGCATATCGGCGTTATGAATGCCTTTGCGGGTGCAATACTCCGTGGAGAAGACTTGGTGGCTGACGGCAGCGAGGGTATTAACGGATTAACTCTATCCAATGCAATGCATTTATCCTCCTGGCTCGGTAAAACAATTGAGCTTCCATTTGATGAAGAGCTTTATTATGAGGAGCTTATGAAGAGGGTTGCAACCTCCAGAAGAAAAACCGAGGTAAAGGCTGTCTTTGCCGATACCTCCAACACCTACGGTGGTGCAAAATAGGTTTTGACAGATAATATGGTAAAAAAGAAGGACCTTTAAAGGTCCTTCTTTTTTCTTTTTTTAACACATTCGGTAAGCAGATATTCTATCTGTCCGTTAACAGAACGGAAATCGTCCTCCGCCCAAGCGGCTAACTCATTGTAAAGCTTTGAGGAGAGTCGCAAGGGTATTTGTTTTTTCTTATTATCTTCCATATTAGTAAAGACTTCCTGAATTTACTACGGGTTGAGCATCGTGGTTTCCGCACAGAACTACTAAAAGATTTGAAACCATAGCCGCCTTTCTCTCCTCGTCGAGCTTAACAATATCCTTTTCATTAAGTCTCTCAAGCGCCATTTCAACCATACCAACAGCGCCGTCAACTATCATTTTTCTCGCATCAATAATTGCAGATGCCTGTTGACGCTGAAGCATAACTGCGGCAATTTCGGTAGCATAGGCAAGGTAGGTTATTCTGGCTTCAACTATTTCAATACCTGCTTCGTTAACTCTGGACTGAATTTCATCCCTTATTCTGCCGGCAACTATTTCACTGGAGCCTCTGAGACTTCCTTCATCGGCAATTCCGTCCCCTGTAGTGTCAACATTGGGAGCAACATCGTAAGGATAAAGGCGAACTATATTGCGAAGGGCACTATCACACTGTAAGGATAAAAACTCTTTATAGTTATCAACATTGAATACTGCCTTTGCCGTATCAACTATTTTCCAGGTAACGGCAATTCCTATCTCAATGGGATTTCCAAGACAGTCATTTATCTTCTGGCGATTGTTGTTAAGCGTCATAATTTTAAGGGAGAGCTTTTTACTTGCAATTTCAATTTCCTCTCCGCCGTTTACAGCTGAAATAACCGATTTTGCACTAACATCACCGCTCTGATTAAGTTTGGTCTTTGCGGCGGGATTTACTGCAACGCAGAAAGGATTAACAAAATAAAATCCATCACCCTTAATTGTGCCCACATATTTACCGAAAAGGGTGAGTACCAATGCCTCCTGGGGCTTTAAAACCTTAAGACCAGCAGTAGCGATGCAGATTACTGTCATAACAATTATTGAAGCTACAATAAGGGCTATGTATTCATATATAGCACCTACGATAATACCTGCGATTGATAAAATACCTGCCGCAATAATCAGCAGCATCATAAGCATACCGTTTTTCTTGTTTTCCAAAACTATTTCTTTCATATAATAACCTCCAAATCTTTTTGATATCATTATGATATCATATATGGAGGTTTATGTCAATAAAAAAACGGGACTTTTGTCCCGTTTTAAGAATACATATTGTTGGCTGTCATATAATCATAAATCTGTTTTCCGTGTTCTTGCTCTTCCTTCTGGATATGATTAAGAACATCTCTCATACCCGCTTGGGTAAATTCAAACACAGCAGTATCATAAACGGAAGAAGCATGCTTTTCCATAGTTAAAGTATCGTTGCATAAATAGCAGTCGGCTTTTTTATCCTCGGTATCTCCCATTCCGTAGGTTTCTTTAAAGGAGGAGGGAGTTTCCTGTTTTGCACCGCCCATTGAGGGTATTTCACCCGCTTCAAGCTTGGAAAGGGTGTTAAGATGCCCTTGCTCAACATTTGCAAGCTTGGTAAAAAGGTCCTTAAGCTGTGGGTCAAGTGCGGTTGATGCCGCCTTTGTGTATTTTTCAATACAAAGCTTTTCCTGATTTTTCAAATCGGATATCAGCATAGTTTCTTTTTGTGTTAATTGCATTTTTTTCACCTCAAAAATATTTTGAGCTGAAATTACTCAATTATGCAATATACTGTGTAAAGGATACAATTAACGGAATAGTTATTAATGATAATAAAGTGCTGATGGAAACAACATTTACCGAGGATTCGGTATCGCCGTCGAACTTTGAAGCAAGCATGGTGTTTATGGTGGCGGCAGGCATACAGGTGCATATCATAACCGCAATAAGGATATTTCCTCTAACTCCGCAAAGATAAAGAATTCCAAGAGCGGCAAGGGGTAAAATAATCAGTCTTACCGCAATGGTGAATAAGCAGTGCTTATCCTTAAGTCCCCTTAAAAGATTGCTGTTTGCAAGATGATAGCCTATTACTATCATCGGTAGAGGAGTGTTCAGAGATGCCATATATGAAATAGGCTCGGAAACAACTTTTGGAACCTCTAAGGGTAAAAGGAAGAATATAAGTCCAATGGTAAGTCCGATAACGCCCGGGTTTATGAGCATTTTTTTAGCTGAAATATATTTTCTATCACCGCTCATCAGAATTACACCGTAGCTCCATATAAACACCTGAAAAACAGCTATAAATGCGGCGGCATAGAAAACTCCTTCATCGCCGATAAGGGCCTGCTGTAGGGGTATTGCCATATATCCGCAGTTGGAAAAGATAGCGGCAAAGCGAAGCACTCGCTCTTTTTTGATATCCTTTGTACGAATAAGAAGATTTGCTCCTATTATAAGTCCTATATGAAGCAAAAAGGTTATTAAAAAGCAAAAAAGAAGCTTTTTCAATACAGTAACATCAAATTCCCGCATAAAGGATTTAATTATAACACAGGGTGTTACAAGATAAAGTATCATATCGGTCATACTGGCGATGCCTTTTTGAGTTAAAACCTTTGTTTTGGTTAAAACAACACCAAGGCAGATAAGTATAAGCAATATAACTACCTGTGTCAAAACATTTAAAAATAATGCAATCATAGTTTAACACTCCATAAAAAAAGTTTTTTATAATATTCCCATTAAAACTGTGGAATACCATAAAGGTGCTCATTGATTTCAAAAAATGAAGCAGTCCTACGACTGCTTCGTAATATATTACTTAATTTCTTCGAAGGTTTTTACCCATTCGTCCTTTATAAGGCAGTGGCCTATTGCGGTGGGATGAACACCGTCAGCAAGCCAGTAGGAAGCCTCGGCGGACTTACAGGCATTATCAAGCTTATCCTGGAGGGTTACAAAGGGAAGACCGTATTTTTCAGCGATTCTCTTAGCGGCAGCAGCACGCTTTTTAACCTCACTGTTAAATATGCTCCAACGCTCAGGCTCTTCCTCGGTGGACATAGTTGCAGAAGCTTCGAGAACAAAGGGCTCCAATATCATTATTTTAATATCAGGTAAAGCCTCTTTGATTTCCTCTATCAACATAGAATATATTTTCTCAT
>JAFPAV010000057.1 GCA_017390725.1 Clostridia bacterium
ATTGTTTTAAAATTTTTAGAGCCTGCCGCATGGCCTGCTGAACGGGGTAACGAGCGCTTTTTTGCCCATCTGCCGTTACCGTCCATTATAATAGCGATGTGCTCAGGCAATATTCTTTCCTTTTCGGTTTTTCTGCCAAATAGCATATATTCACCTCAATGTCTAAAATAGGTGCACAAAGTGCACCTATTTTATTAAATCTCCATTATTTCCTTTTCCTTAAGGGCTGCAAGCTCATCTATCTCCTTGCAGTATTTATCGGTGAGATTCTGAATCTTCTTCTCTCCGTTTGCCTCATCATCCTCTGTGATGCTGTTTGCCTTTTTCAGTCCCTTCAATTTATCAAGGGCATCTCTTCTTGTGTTACGAACTGCAACCTTGCTATCCTCAGCAGTTTTCTTTACATCCTTAACAATTTCCTTTCTTCTCTCTTCGGTGAGGGGCGGGAAGGAAAGTCTGATAACTCTACCGTCATTCTGAGGATTAATTCCAATATCTGAGGTAAGTATTGCCTTTTCGATTTCTTTAAGTGTTGAAGCATCCCAGGGCTGAATTACTAGAGTTCTGGGCTCGGGGATTGAAACGGCAGCCATCTGCTGAACAGGAGTAGGACAACCGTAATAATCAACATTAACCCTATCAAGAACAGAGGCATTTGCTCTTCCTGCTCTGATGGATTTATAATCTCTTTCTAAAACCGCAAGGGTTTTTCCCATTTTTTCTTCTGTGTTTTTAATTAGTTCGTTCACGCTAATCACCTAATCCTTTCTTACTTTACCAAAGTACCGTTGTGTTCACCGGTCATCGCTCTTACTATATTATCGGGATCATCAAGATTAAATACCAAAATCTCGATTTCATTATCCATACAAAGAGAAGCCGCTGTGCTGTCCATAACATGAAGTCCCTTCTGAAGAACATCAAGATGGGAAAGCGTATCAAATTTAACGGCGTTGGGATTCTTTTTGGGATCACTGTCATAAACACCGTCAACATTAGTAGCCTTAAATATTACATCTGCGCCAATTTCAGCAGCACGAAGGGCTGCCGCAGTATCGGTTGAAAAGAAAGGATTTCCGGTTCCGCATCCAAAAATTACTACTCTGCCCTTTTCAAGATGGCGAACAGCTTTATTGCGGATATAAGGCTCTGCAATCTGTCTCATCTCAATAGCGGTTTGTACCCTTGCGGTAACCCCCAGTTGCTCAAGACCGTCCGCTAAAGCCAGGGCATTTATTGAGGTTGCAAGCATTCCCATATGGTCTGCTCTGGTTCTGTCCATCTTGCCGCTGGAACGACCTCTCCAGAAATTACCTCCGCCTACAACTATTGCTACTTGCACACCCATTTCAACCGAGGTTTTGATTCTTTCGCAGACATTAAGAACGGTATCAAAATCAATTCCCGATTCCTTTCCTCCAGCAAGAACCTCACCGCTTAATTTAAGTAATACTCTTTTATAAACCGGTTTCATAAAATTCTCCTATTCTTTTCACATATTTATCTTTATATATTTTACAATATAGTGTATCTAAAGTCAATTATAAAATAACCTTCTTTTAACTTGACATTAATAGTCGATTATGATAACATTTTACTATATGATTTTTTTGTGGAGACTCTTAAAATGACAGATAATTTAAAAACAAAACAGAATACTATAACCGTTAATGATTTGCTCGATATCGCTCTAAAAAAGTGGTATGTTATTATAGCCCTATGTCTTGTTTGTATAATTGCGGCAACGGTTATTACGGTTGCTTTTATAACACCTATGTACACTTCAACCGCCAAATTATACATAAAAAACAAGCAATCAACCGTTATAAGCGCCAGTGAAATTTCGGTTTCTTCCTATCTCACTAAGGACTATGAGGAAATTGTTGTTGACCGTTCTATTTTAGAAGAGGTTATAAACACCCTTTCTCTTAATGTTTCATATGGCAGTCTTAAATCGGTTATAGAAACCTATAATCCCGAAAATACCCGTTTTATAGAAATAACCGTTTCTTATCGCGACCCTGAAGTGGCAAAGGATATTGTTGACTGTATCTGCAAGGTAACACAGAATAAAATAATTGACGTTATGGATATTGACCGTGTTATTATATTCAGCGAGGGTAATATTTCAAGGGGTCCTTCTTCCCCAAATCTTATTCTCAATATAATCAAAGGCTTGATAATAGGAATCGCCCTTTCCTTGGCATTCGTTTTCATTGCTTATTTTAAGGATGATAAAATCAATACCAGTGATGATGTTGAAAAATATCTCGAAATAAACGTTCTAGGCTCTGTACCTTATAATGACAGAGGTCAATTAAAGAAAAGATAGGAGGATACAAAATGGTTACCGAAAACAACGATATAAACTTAATCTTAGCCGATATAGGCGACACAGCATCTAAGAAAACCGCCGGTAAGGTATCATTTAACACCTCCTCTTCAGCCGATTATTTTTCAAATGAATCCTATAAGACGCTCAGAACAAATATGATGTTCTGCAGTTCTGATATTAAGACTATTGTTATTACAAGCTGCCACGAAAACGAAGGCAAAAGCACCGTTTCCAGTGAGCTTGCAAAAAGTCTTGCGGAAATAGGTAAAAAGACCGTTTTAATCGATGCGGATTTGAGAAAATCAGTAATGCTTAGAAGGCCCTCGAAGGATAAAGAGGTTTTCGGTCTTTCTGAGCTTTTATCAAAGCAGTGTGATATATCTCAGGTGATTTACTCAACCCAGCACCCTAATTTTGATGTTATTTTCAGCGGTCATTTTCCTCCTAACCCCGTAGAGCTTTTAGGCTCGGGTGAATTTGAAAAATTACTCGGTGAGCTTAAAAAGGATTATGATTACATTATAATAGATACTCCTCCCGTTGGAGCCGTTATCGATGCCGCTGTTGTTGCCTCGGTTTGTGACGGTGCGATATTTGTAATCTCCCAAGGAACCGTTTCCATCCGTGAAGCACAGAATGCAAAGGAGCAGCTTCTTAAGAGCGGATGCAAAATTATAGGCGCAGTTATGAATGATGTTGAAAGAAAACAAAAGCAATTCTATAAACGTTATAAAGCCAACAGCTACGGATACGATAACACCTATAATCAAAAGAAAAAATAAACCTTAAAGCAGATGTGATTAATTTCACATCTGCTTTTATATTTTACAGCTTTTAAGGTAAAACTATTAGCGGTGATTTTTTTGGAAGGAAAGAAAAAATTCAATTTAAAAACTGCTGTTTACGGAATTTCAATAGGACTGGTTAACGGACTTTTAGGTGCCGGTGGCGGTATGCTTGCGGTTCCTCTGCTTAAAAATACGGGCTTTGAACAAAAGGAGGCACAGGAAAATGCCATTGCCGTTATTTTACCTATATCTGTACTTAGTGCCTCGTTATATCTATTAAGAGATTACGTTAATATAGCCGATGCCCTCCCCTATATTCCAACGGGTCTTATTGGCGCAGTTATAGGAACTGTAATTATAAAAAAAATATCCCCGAATTTGCTCAAAAAGCTTTTCGGCGGATTTATGATTTATGCAGGCATACGCCTGCTTCTTAAATGAATATTTCAGCCCTTTTAGCAGGGCTTTTTTCAGGAATAATAGGCTCAATGGGTATGGGAGGCGGCGCAGTTCTCATAATATATCTTGCAGTTTTCACCGAAACTCAGCAATTAACAGCGCAGGGTACAAATCTAATCTTTTTTATCCCCATAGGAATTTTATCGGTTATAATTTATTCCTTTAAGAAAAAAATTAAATGGAAAACCACCTTGCCAATAGCCTTGTTTGGTCTTATAGGCTCCGCTTTAGGGCTTTTGCTGACAGGTCTTTTCGATGCTAAATTGATTTCCTTTGCCTTTGGTATATTCCTCATAATACTTGGAATCAAGGAAGTTTTTAAGAAAGATAAAAATACAGTTGCGAAAGGCAATAAAAAGTGATATACTAAAAACGAATAAATGTTCGGTAAAGGAGTTTTTCACTGATGTCAAAGGCACCATTGAGCGAAAAGCAGCTGGCAGTTTATAATTTTTTGATAAAGGAAACGGCAAACGGTTTTCCTCCCACAGTCAGAGAAATATGTAATAATACGGGTATTAAATCCACCTCAACGGTTCATTCCATCCTTTGTTTTTTGGAGGATGAGGGATATATTTCGAGAAACGCAAAATATTCAAGAGCAATTAAGATAGATAACGTTTGCGATTCCTCCCCCGTTCCTGTTATCGGAAGAATAACGGCAGGTCAACCCATTTTAGCCGTTGAACAGATAGAGGACTATATCCCCTTCCCCGCAAGGGATGCGGAAGGTCTTTTCGCTTTAAAGGTGGTAGGCCTTAGTATGATAAACGCCGGTATACTTGATGGCGATATTATCGTTGCCGATAAAAACGCTCCCTGCCGAAGCGGTGATATTGTGGTTGGTATGGATGGGGACGAAGCTACTGTTAAGCGTCTTCTTATTAAGGACAAGCAGATAATATTTATGCCCGAAAACCCCGATTTTTCTCCTATTTACCCCAAAAACCCTTCGGTTCTTGGTAAGGTTATAGGAAGCTATAGGAAGTATTAACAAATATGACTAAATATATTGAAATTTTTACAGACGGTGCTTGTTCGGGCAACCCCGGCCCTGGTGGATGGGGCGTGGTGCTTCGTTACGGGAACCACGAAAAAGAGCTCTGCGGCGGTGAAAAAAACACCACCAATAACCGTATGGAGCTAACGGCGGCGATTATGGGTCTTTCGGCTTTAAAGGAGCCTTGCCGAGTTAAGCTTACAACCGATTCTAAATATGTTGCTGACGGTATAGATAAAGGCTGGGCAAAATCCTGGCAGGCAAACGGATGGCGCAAGGCGGATAAAAAACCCGCCCTTAACCCTGATTTATGGGAAAAGCTTTTAGCTTTACTTGATATTCATGATGTTGAAATCCAGTGGGTTAAAGGCCATGCAGGGCATCCTGAAAATGAGCGGTGTGACCGTCTTGCAGTAGAATATTATAAGTCCCTGGAGTAATTTTTATGCAAAACAAAAAAACTATTCATTACATATGCATTTCGGCAATAATAGCCGCAGCCTATGTTGCGCTGACCTTTTTCAGTAATCTTTTCGGCCTTGCTTACGGTCCGATTCAGTTCAGAGTTTCTGAGGTTTTAACCATTCTCCCCGTTTTCACCCCTGCCGCTATACCGGGGCTGACGGTTGGCTGCTTTATAGCAAATATTGCCTCCTTTAATGCTCTGGATATGCTTTTCGGCACCTTGGCAACCCTTATAGCCGCTCTGCTTACATATTGGCTTCGGGATATAAAGCTAAAGGGTATTCCCTTGCTGAGCTTTTTACCGCCCGTAATTGTTAACGCAGTTATAATCGGCTTTGAGATATCCTGGTTTTTCCTGCCCGAAGGCTTATCCCTATGGGGATTTGTTATCTCGGCAATAGAGGTTGGCATTGGTCAATTAGTTATCTGTTACGGACTTGGAACTCCGTTTTATATGTTAATAAAAAAGTACAAGCTTTTTTAAGCTTGTACTTTTTTATTATCAAAACTAACTGAGATTTTTGTTGGATGGATTTTCAATTACCGTTCCCTTTTCAGTAAATCTTGAGCCGTGACAGGGACAGTCCCATGTGCGCTCGGCCTTGTTCCATTTTAAACTACAACCAAGATGGGGACAGCGTTTATCCGAAAGGCAAATAAGATTACTAACCGCCTCTATTCCGTTAACTAAAAGCTGTGGCTTTAAAATACTTCTCGATGGGTTAAAAATCTCCTCAAAGGGATTATCTTTTCCAAGAATCATATCCCTTAGTATCATCGCCGATACCATTGATGAGGTCATACCCCATTTATTAAATCCCGTAGCGGTATAAAGATTCGGCGTGTTTTTTGAATAATTGCCGATATAGGGTATATCATCAAGGCTCATGCAGTCCTGCGCCGCCCAATAGCTAATTTCCTTTGAATGAGGATAGTTTTCTTTGGAAAATCGGCGAAGCTCATCCCAGTTTCCGCCCTGTTTTCCTGTTCGGTGACCTCCGCCGCCCAATAACAGTGTATCTTTATAATTTCTAAAGGATAGCCCTGTATTTTCATCGTCTACATACATTCCGCCAACATTCTGTGCGCCCTTTAGCGCCACAACATAAGAGCGGTGCTGATATAGCTTTAAAAAGTAACTTCCATGGCGGTTGATAAATGGAAAGTGGGTTGTAATAATTATCTTTTCGGCGGTTATTTTTCCTCTGTTTGTGATTGCTGTATTTTGATTTATCTCACGAACGAAGGTGTCTTCGTATATATTTAGTCCCTTTGATATATTAAATAAAAATTTCAAAGGATTGAACTGCGCCTGATTAGAAAACCTCACCGCCCCCGCCGTTTTAAAGGGAAGGGGTAAATCGGTGGAAAAATCTGCATTAAACCCGATTTTTGAAAGGGCATCCATCTCCTTTTCAAGCTTTTTTTCATCATCTATGGAATAAACAAAATTATCTTTAATTTCATAATCGCAGTCTATATTCTCGCATAACTTTCTGTATTCATCGAAAGCTGTTTTACCTGCTTCAAGATACATTTTAGCCCCGTCTGTTCCGTAGGATTTCAGTATCTTATGGTAAATAAGACCGTGTTGATAGGTGATTTTTGCGGTTGTGTTCCCTGTTGTAAGTCCGCAAATTTTGCCCTTTTCAACCAGTATATAGGGAACCCCCTCTTTTTGCAGAAAATAGGCTGTGAGTATACCTGCAATACCGCCTCCTACTATCAAAACCTTGGTTTTTGCATCTCCGTTAAGGGTTGGAAATTCATTTCTTTCTATACTTTCTTGCCATACAGATTTCATATTTACACCTCATTATATTTTTGCTGTATGGAATAAATTTATGCAAAATAAAAACAGTCCTATGGACTGTTTTCTTCCGCTTCGCTCCCTGACTGTTCGATTCCCTTGCTTAAACTAAAACAATAAAAATAAGGACTCTTTCGAGCCCTTATTTTTATTATTGGTGGAGGCGGCGGGAATTTTTCTCGGCACTACCCGTGCCTATCGCCTCGCTTTGCTCGTTGCCACGTCGGCAAAAACAGTCCACCGGACTGTTTTCTTCCGCTTCGCTCCCTCCTTGTTCGATTCCCTTGCTTAAACTAAAACAATAAAAATAAGGACTCTTTCGAGCCCTTATTTTTATTATTGGTGGAGGCGGCGGGAATCGAACCCGCGTCCAAAAACTTATTCCTATAGGCATCTCCGAGCGCAGACATTTATTTACATTCCCTCACACCGACGTTAAATGTCAAACTTCGGTGCTTGGTAGTCCCTACTGCGTGATACGAAAAGGGACGTTTCCGTATTCACGTTCACCACTAAAATGACACCCTTGCTCTGCCGTGGTGCTCAGAGGTCGGATGAGCAGCCTGTAATTAGGCTGCTAAAGCAACTTTATTGTTGTTAGTTAATTTTTATTGCGGATTTTAAAGCGGTTCCGCACCGCTGCTCGCTTCCCATAGTTCAAAATCCCTGTCGAAACCTTTACGCCCCCATATCAGATGTCAGACATCAGATAGCAGATATCAGACATCAAAAAACATTTTTTAAAATTCAAGGGTAAGTGTAAGTTGAACTCCCGTGCGGAGTATGTTACCTATTCTGCTCTTTAATGGTCCTCTCGATAGTGCGCTTAGCATCCCTTTTGGCCGCTGTTTCACGCTTATCGTAATTCTTTTTACCCTTACAAAGTCCTACCTGCACCTTAACAAGTGATCCCTTAAAATAAACCGACAAAGGCACCAGAGCATAGCCCTCCTGTTTAACAGTTCCGAGCAATTTCATAATCTCTTTTTTATGCATAAGAAGCTTGCGGTTGCGCATAGGAGGTTTATTGAATATATTTCCCTTTTCATAGGGACTTATATGCATCTGCTTGATATATAGCTCACCCTCATCAATACTGCACCAGGCTTCTTTCAGATTAACTCCTCCTGCACGAAGAGACTTAACCTCTGTTCCCGAAAGCTCGATTCCGGCTTCATAGCTTTCTATTACAAAATATTCGAAATATGCTTTTTTATTTTTTGTTATAGTTTTAATGTTTTCCACCGAATCTCACTTCCTTTCGGTTAATAATTATACCATACATAAAAATAACGGTCAAGCAGTTAATGTCGAATTAACTGCTTGACCAAACCACTATTTTTTTAGCAATTTCTCCATAATTTCGGGACCGTGCTCAACAAAATTTCCCGCAAGCCTTGCGTTTTCTTCAGTAAAGCTATCAACGCCCTCTTTAGTGTTTTTACTATCGTAAATCATATATGGAACGGGGTTTGAGGTGTGGGTTTTTATATCAAGGGGTGTCGGATGATCAGGCATTATTAGTATCTTATAATCCTCACCGCATCCGTCAAGATATTCTATCATAGGTCTTAATGCCCTTGCATCTATTGCCTCAATAGCCTTAACCTTATTTTCTATTTCACCTCTGTGACCGCATTCATCGGGAGCCTCAAAGTGAAGATAAACAAGGTCATACCCCTCTTTGAAAGCCTGTATTCCTGCATTGGTTTTGCCCTCAAAATCCGTATCAAGATATCCCGTTGCACCCTTAACGTTTGGAGCCTTCATACCCGCACAAATGGCGATTCCCTTAAGCAAATCAACGGCACTTACTATACAGCCCGTAACACCGTTTTTCTCTCGGAAATTTTCCATCTGAGGCTTTGTTCCCTCGCCCCATAGCCAGATAGAATTAGCTTCGTTTTTACCTTGGGCTCGTCTTTCGAGATTAACGGGATGGTCCTTAAGTATATTATAGCTTTTTTTCATAAGTTCAATCAATGGCTTTGCATTTTCACTATCACTCAAATACTCACCGATGACCTTGCCGCTTATATCGTGGGGCGGAGTCATATTACCAAGCTCGGTTGTTCCGTTATCTACCACCAAACAATGACGATAACTTACACCGCTGTAAAACTTATAAATATCGTTTCCAAGTTTTTCTTCAACCGTTTGGATAATCTTTTTCGCCTCGGCAGTTGAAATATCTCCTGCACAGTAATCAACCATTCGTTTATCTTCGTAGTTTTCCTCATCAGAAAGGGTTACAATATTACAGCGCAAGGTAACATCGGTATCCTTTAAATCAATACCGATAGAAGCTGCTTCCAAGGGAGAACGGCCTGTATAAGAAACTGTTGGGTCATACCCAAGTACCGAAAGATTTGCAACATCGCTTCCGGGTTTGAGTCCATTTGCTACGGTGCGGCACATACCAACCTCACTCTTTTTTGCAAGAAAATCCATATGTGGCTTATTGGCACATTCCATAGGTGTTTTTCCCGAAAGGGCGATATTAGGCACATCTGCCATTCCATCACACAAAACAACCAAGTATTTCATAAATTTACCTTCTTTACACTACGATTTAATTTATTATATCAATACAGTTTCTCATTGTAAAGCAGATTTTAAAAAATTTAAAATATAATAAAAATTATGTTTTAATTTATTAAATAATATGGTATAATTTATGATATATATCTATGTTTAGGATGGATAAAGATTGGAAAACCGAAATAACACACAAAACAGTAATATAATATGCGGAAGAAACCCTGTTCTTGAGGCTGTGCGCTCAGGAAGAGAAATTGACAGACTGCTGGTTGCCCACGGTGTTACCGGTGGCTCTGTTGCCGCTATAATAGCAAAGTGCTCTGCAAGAGGTATATTAATTAAGGAAATCAGCCCTCAAAAGCTTGATTACTACTGTGGCGGAGCAAATCATCAAGGTGTTGCAGTTATGTTCGCCTCTCAGGAATACTGCGAAGTTGAGGATATACTTAAAACTGCCGAAGAAAGAAATGAAAAGCCTTTTATCATAATCTGTGATGAAATTGAGGACCCCCATAATCTGGGAGCGATAATAAGAACCGCCGAGGCTTGCGGTGTTCACGGAATAATAATACCTAAAAGACGAAGCGCTTCCCTAAATGCCACCGTTGCAAAGGCAGCCTGCGGAGCACTTGAATACATGAAGGTTGCGAGGGTTACCAATATACCAAACACCATTGATGAATTAAAGGAAAAGGGAGTTTGGGTTTTCGGCGCAGATATGGACGGTAATGATTTTGAAAGGACCGACCTTGATATCCCTTGCGCACTGGTAATAGGAAACGAAGGAAAAGGAATCGGCACTCTGGTTGCAAAAAAATGTGATGAGATTATTAGTCTTCCTATGATGGGCAAAATAAACTCTCTTAATGCATCGGTTGCAGCAGGTGTTTTAATGTATGAAGTTGTAAGAAAGAGGAGAAAATAATGGGATTTTTTTCTAAAAAAGACAAAGATGATTTCTTTGAGATTATAGATACAAATGAAGATAAATTTTCTCCTGATGACCAAAAAGCAATTCAGAATTTTGCTTCCCACGCTATCACACCGGAGGAAATAAATCGTAAACCGAAGGAAACTTCGGCACCTGCTACCTCGGCGAATCCCCTTGATGCACTAAAAAACAGGATGATTAACGCAAACGCTCCTAAAAAAGAGGAAGAGACTCAGAAAGCCGAGAAAAACGATTCACTTTTTGACCGCTGCAAGCCTTACGTTACGGATGAGGACGGCAACATAGTTAAGGACACTACCTACGACTATTCTCTCGATGATTTTACCGACCCCAAAACCTCAGGTTCCGAGCTTTTGGATATGCTCTATAAAAAATACAATATCAAATTTGATAATGCACCTAAAGAGGATAATGCCTCGGGGGAAAAAAAGAAAGAATCCGATTCTCCTACAATTAAGAGTGTTCAGACAAATCTTCCCGTTGTTTCGGATATTGATGATGAAACAACTCCCCTTCCCGAAGCTGACGATATTTCTCAGACAGGAACCATCCGATTCACCCCCGTAACCGATGAAGACGGTGAAAAGGATATAATCAGCGTAAGCTCACAGACTCGTGCTATCGACCTTACCGGTGAGCTCACTCAGATGCCTGCGGCAGAGGAAGAAATCGAAGAAATACAAACTAAAATTTCGGAAAATGAATTTGAAGAATATATTCCAAAGGAAGAGTTTATTTCTCCTTCCCAATCCAGGGCTCTTGTAATAAAACTGGCAAAGCACAAGCGAAACCGCTTTATCGGTCTTGCTTCAACCCTGCTTTTAAACGCAATTTTTGCCTTTTTCAAGCTGCCTGTTTTTTCGGATATTTTTGTAGAAAGCGTAATCACCTTTGCCGTTATCAGCTTTATAGTTTACGGACTTGCTCTCATAGCAAACCTTGATATGCTAAAGGAAATTCCGAAGCTTTTCTCAAAGAAGGCCAGTGCAGATTCTATCTGCTCGGTTGCCTCTTTCGCTGTAATTGTTTATGCAATAATAGCCTTTACAAAGGCCATTTCCCCCGTTGATATTATGCTTTTGGGAATGATTTCCTTAAGCTTCAGAGCAATAGGTGCATTTATAAAAAGCTCGTATATATTGTCAAATCTCAGGCAGATTAATACCAATATTAAAAAACGTGCCATCAGATTAATTGATGAAAACGCCATTACCTTCGCTATGGCAAAGAACGCTATTGACGGTGATGTTCTAATTGCCGCTCCCCAATATACCGCAAATATTTCCGATTATATGAAATATACCACTTTCGGTACATTTATGAACGGCAAGCTTCCGATTATAACAATAGTATCCCTTATAACCTCCCTTATAATGGGATTTGTTATAGGAGCATATTTTGGCAACTTGGTTTACGGTTTTTATACCGCCGCAAGTATTTTATGCTTTGCAGCTATGCCGCTTATATACCTCATCGAAAACCTGCCTCTTTATACCGCCTCGAAAAAGCTTAACCGCCGAGGAGCGATGATAGCAGGAAAAACCGGCGCACAGGCAGTTGAGATGGCTAATGCTGTAGTTCTTAATTCGGAGGATTTGTTCCCATCCGGAACCATAACCCTCCATGATATAAAGGTGCTTTCCGAGAACAATATTGATGATACTATCATCCGTGCCGCATCCCTTACCGATGCCATTGGAAGTCCTTTATCAAATATATTCAAAAAGATAGCAGGAACAAGCTCTATTTCGGCCCTTCCCGCCTCAGATACGATAAAATATGAGGATAGAATGGGTATCTCCGGTTGGGTTGATGATAAGCTCCTCTTTATAGGCAACCGAACTCTGCTTGAAGCCCATGGCATTACCGTTCCCAGCGTTGAAAATGACCGCAAGATACTCAAAAACGGATATTTCCCCGTTTATGTTGCAAGCGGCTCATCGGTTTGCGCTCTGCTGATAATTCAGTATTCAGTTAATCCCGATGTTTCCCACGAGCTTAGAAAGCTTACGGCTTCGGGCGTTACTATACTCATTAACAATACCGACCCGAATCTTACCGAAGAAATGGTATGCGACTATTTAGGTCTTTATGAGGACTCGGTTAAAATAATGAGTGCCGCAGGAACCCATATGTACAAAACCGCAGTAAGGCAAAGGGAAGAAATCAGTGCCCCTGCGGCATATAAGGGTAATCCGTTAGCCCTTGCCACCATCATTAACTGTGCAGGAAGAATAAAGAAATCAAATATATTGCTTACAGTTGTATATGCTATTGCTGCCATAATCGGTGCCGTATTATTCATATACGCCCCCTTCTCAGGAAGCGGCTCTATGCTTTCGGGAAGCTTTATAATGCTATATAATCTTATTAGCACCCTTGTTTCTTATCTGCTCTATTTAACTTTAAAGCCCTAGGAGGAATAAAAAATGTCTGATAAAAAGTTTTATATTACCACTGCTATTGCCTATACCTCCCGTAAGCCCCATATAGGCAACGCTTACGATATCGTTTTAGCCGATATGATAGCACGTTACAAAAAAATGATGGGCTACGAGGTTTTCCTTATGACCGGTTCGGATGAGCACGGACAGAAAATCGAGCAGTATGCTAACGAGGCGGGTATCACACCTAAGGAATATGTTGATAACGTTTCCTCTCAGATAAAGGATGTTTGGAACTCCCTTAACACCGATTATGATAAATTCATAAGAACCACCGATGAGGACCATGTTAAAACCGTTCAGAAAATCTTTAAAAAGCTTTATGAGCAGGGTGATATTTATAAGGGACATTACGAAGGTAAATACTGTGTTCCCTGTGAATCCTTCTTTACTCAGTCTCAGCTCGTAGACGGCAAATGTCCTGACTGCGGCCGAGAGGTAACCGACGCTAAGGAGGAGGCTTATTTCTTAAGACTGAGCAAATATCAGGATAAACTGCTTGAGCATTTTGAAAAAAATCCTGATTTTATAAAGCCTGAATCACGTAAAAATGAGATGATAAATAACTTTTTAAAACCGGGCCTTTCCGACCTTTGCGTTTCAAGAAGCTCCTTTACCTGGGGTATTCCCGTTGAATTTGATGATAAGCATATCATATACGTTTGGATAGATGCTCTTTCTAACTATATTACGGGTATCGGATACGACCCTGACGGCAGCAGTGATAAATACAATAAGCTCTGGCCTGCCGATTTACATGTTATTGGTAAGGATATCGTTCGTTTCCACACAATTTACTGGCCAATTATCCTTATGGCTTTGGGTGAGCCCTTGCCTAAACAGGTTTTAGGTCATCCTTGGGTGCTCGTAGGTGAAGACAAAATGTCTAAATCCAAGGGTAATGTTATATATGCCGATGAGTTGGCAGCCCGTTTCGGTGTTGACGCTGTGAGATACTATCTCCTTTCGGAAATCCCCTTTACTCAGGATGGTACTATTACCTATGAAAGCTTCATTACAAAGTTTAATGCAGATCTTGCCAATACCCTCGGAAACCTTGTTAACCGCAGTATTGCTATGACAAATAAGTATTTCGGCGGCAAGGTAAGCTTCCGTGAAGCTAATGAAGAATGTGATAAGGATTTAATCGCAACCGCTAAGGAAACCGTTGAAAAATACCACCGTCTTATGGACGAATACCACAATGCAGATGCTTGTGAGGTTGTTATGAACTTTGCAAAACGCTGCAACAAGTATATTGATGAAACCACCCCTTGGGCTCTCGCTAAGGATGAAGATAAAAAAGAAAGACTTGAGGCAGTTTTATTCAATCTGCTTGAATGTATCCGCATATTGGGAGTTTTGCTTACCCCCGTTATACCCGCAAGTTGTGAAAGCATAAAGGCTCAGCTTTGCAACGATAATATCTGTACCGATTTTGGCAGCGTTACCCAATACAGCGTTGGTGAGCCTTCTCCATTATTTGCAAGAATTGATATGCAAAAGGCACTTGAAGAAATAGCAGCTGACAATGCAAAGAAAGCTGAAGAGGAAAAAGAAAACGTTGTTACCTTAGAACAGATTTCCATTGATGATTTTGCAAAAATAGAGCTTAAAGCGGCTAAAATTACCCATTGTGAAGCTATTCCTAAGGCTAAAAAGCTATTAAAGCTTACCCTTGATGACGGAAGTGCAACTCCCAGAACCGTTGCTTCGGGCATTGCTAAATGGTATTCCCCCGAAGACCTTATCGGTCATACCGTAATAGTGGTTGCAAACCTCAAACCCGCAAAGCTCTGCGGTGTTGAATCTCAGGGTATGATTCTCGCAGCCGACTGTGGTGAGGATGATGTTAAGGTAATCTTTGTTGATGATGTTCCAAAGGGAAGTAAAATCAGATGATTAATGCTGACTGTTCTCCCCTTAAAGCTCCCCTTATTTTTGATAGCCACTCCCATTATGATGATGAAGGCTTTGATGAGATAAGAGATTGTCTTTTAAACGAGCTTCCAAATAATGGTGTTTGCGGTATTGTTACCTGCGGATGCGATAAAGCATCTTGCCAAAAAGCTATCAGCCTTGCCGAAAAGTATGATTATATCTATGCGGCGGTGGGAATTCATCCCGATAATATCAGCACAGGGACTACTGTCCAAGATATACGGCTTCTTGCAGAATCTAAAAATGTCGTAGCAATAGGCGAAATTGGTCTTGATTATTTTCATAACGCTGAAAATAAGACCGAGCAGATAAAATTATTTGAAGAACAGATATTACTTGCAAAAGAGCTTGATTTGCCCGTTATCGTGCATGACCGTGAAGCTCATGCCGATACACTTGAAATACTGAAAAAGCACAAGCCGAAGGGCGTTTTGCACTGCTTTTCGGGAAGTGTTGAAATGGCGGCAGAAATTTTAAAGCTTGGTATGTATATCGGAATCGGAGGAGTTATAACCTTCAAAAATGCAAAAAAGCTCCCCGATGTTGTGAAGATGCTGCCAATGGACAGAATGTTGCTTGAAACCGACTGTCCCTACCTTGCTCCCGAGCCGTTTAGAGGGAAGCTATGTCACTCGGCAATGATTTATTATACCGCTGAAAAAATTGCTGAAATAAAAGATATTTCTTTAAATGAAATTTTAGAAAAAACGGCAGAAAATTCAAAAAAATTGTTCGGTTTATAAAGAATAAATCCTCCCTTTTCACAGATAATAAAAGTGAAAAAGGGGGGATTTTTCAATGTTCGACAACAACAATAATCAGAATAAAAATAATCAGAATAAGAACAACCAGAATAAAAACAATCAGAATAAGAACAATCAAAACAAGAATAATCAGAATAAGAACGACAACAACAGAATTTTTGAAGATAAGAACGACTGATTGCAAAAATAAAGAAAAACGGCTCCTTTGGAGCCGTTTTTTTATTTTTTACCTGTTGAACCGAAGCCGCCTTCACCACGCTCGGTGTCGGTAAGCTCCTCGGTTTCTTCAAATTCCACTGCCAAGAAGGGAGCTATTACTAACTGAGCTATGCGCTCCTTATCAGAAATTTCCTGTACATCGTTAGAATGGTTATGAAGTGATACCATAATTTCGCCACGATAGTCACTATCCACAACGCCAACCTTGTTAGCGGGAGCAAGACCTCTTTTGGTTGCAATACCGCTTCTTGCATATATAAGACCTGCATAACCGTCAGGTATTTCGAGGGAAATTCCTGTATGTATCATTTTGGTTTCGCCAGGCTGAAAAATAACCGTTTCACCCTCGGTGCAGGCATATAAATCTGCCCCTGCGGCACACTTGGAGCCATAGCTCGGAACGATTGCTTCGCTATTGAGTTTTTTAAATTTTACCTTTACCATTTATATCACCCTATTCATAAATTGAGCCACTGCCCATTTTTCTCTGCCATTTACCCTCAAGCCATACTACCTCTTTTGCGGCTAATGACTTTTTAACATCAATTATGCGCTGATTTGATGAGCCTCTGAAAATGAGGGATAGGTCCTTAAGCTCTTCGATAAACTTACCGTCAACTATAACATCGATGCAGTTAAGCAGTCGGTCTACAGTTTTTTTGTCGCCCACCCTATATCCGAGCAAATCCTTTTCAAAATCAAAGCCTGTATAACACCAAATACTCTTTTCGGGAAAATTCTTTTTGAACTTCTCGCAAAGAACAGCCAAACCGCCTTGATTTTCGGGTTCAAAGGGTTCTCCCCCTAAAAGAGAAAGACCCGTTATATATTCTTTTTTACAAGCCTCAATAACCTCATCTATAACCTCATCGGTAAACTCGCTGCCATAGGAAAAATCCCAAGCTTCTTTATTGAAACAGTTTTTGCAATGATGCCGGCATCCGCTTACAAACACCGAAACCCTGACTCCAGGACCATTGGCTATGTCATACTTCTTTATTACTGCATAATTCATAAGTTTTCCTCATAATTATAAATATATCCGCCTTTTCGGGCGGATATATTTTATATTTTAAAGATGGAGAACTCTTTCCTTAATTTCCTGAGTTCTTCCCTGATTCCAGAACTGAGTTCCTATATAACCGCAGGTACGTCTTGCAACGTTCAGCTTATCCTGATCGTTGTTTCCGCAGTTAGGACAAGTCCAAACAAGCTTTCCGTGAGCATCCTCTTTGATTTCTATCTCACCGTCATATCCGCAAGCGTGACAATAGTCACTCTTAGTGTTAAGCTCAGCATACATAATATTTTCATAGATGAACTTCATAACAGAAAGAACTGCATCTAAGTTATTCTGCATATCGGGAACTTCAACATAAGAAATTGCGCCACCTGGAGATAATGCCTGGAACTCTGCTTCTAAAGCGAGCTTATCAAAGGCATCAATATCCTCGGTTACGTGAACATGATAGCTGTTTGTAATATAGTTACGATCGGTAACACCGTCGATTACGCCGAAACGCTTCTGTAAGCATTTAGCAAACTTATAGGTTGTGCTCTCAAGGGGTGTACCGTAAAGTGAATAGTCAATACACTCTGCAGCCTTCCACTTTGCAGTATATTCATTAAGCTTTCTCATAATCTCAAGACCGAATTCCTTACCTGCCTTTTCGGTAAGCTTCTTGCCTATCATACTGTAAACACATTCCCAAAGGCCTGCATAGCCGAGAGAAAGGGTGGAATATCCGCCATGGAGATATTTATCAATGGTTTCTCCCTTTTCGAGACGGAGAAGGGCGCCATGCTGCCAAAGAATTGGAGCAGCATCCGAAAGAGTGCCTGTAAGACGCTCATGTCTTGCCTGTAACGCTCTGTGGCAAAGCTCCATTCTTTCATCAAATATCTGCCAGAATCTTTCCATATCTTTACCGGCCGAAAGTCCGATATCAACAAGGTTAACTGTTACAACGCCCTGGTTGAAACGGCCGTAATACTTGGGCTTGCCGTTTTCATCAACAAAAGGAGTAAGGAAGCTGCGGCAACCCATACAGGTATAGCAATTTCCTTCACCGTTTTTATCGATTTTATTCTCAAGCATTATTTTCTCGGAGATATAATCGGGAACCATACGCTTAGCGGTGCATTTAGCGGCAAGCTGGGTTAAATACCAATACTTACTATCCTCACGGATATTATCCTCTTCAAGAACATAAATAAGCTTGGGGAATGCGGGAGTAATCCAAACACCCTTCTCATTCTTAACGCCCTTATAGCGCTGCTTTAAGGTTTCCTCTATAATGAGGGCAAGGTCCTTCTTCTCCTGCTCGTTCTTAGCCTCATTGAGGTACATAAATACAGTAACGAAAGGAGCCTGACCGTTAGTTGTCATCAAAGTTACAACCTGATACTGAATCATCTGAACACCGTTGCGAACCTCATCACGAAGACGCTTTTCGGTGATTTCATCGATTTTTTCATCAGTAACAGCCTGATCAATAAGCTTAAACTCTTCAACAACCTGACCTCTGATCTTCTTTCTGCTGATATCAACAAAAGGAGCCAAATGGGTAAGGCTTATACTCTGACCACCGTACTGACAGGAGGCAACCTGAGCGATAATCTGAGTAGCGATGTTACAAGCAGTTGAAAAGCTATGGGGCTTCTCGATAAGGGTTCCGCTTATAACGGTGCCGTTCTGGAGCATATCCTCAAGATTTACAAGGTCACAGTTATGCATATGCTGAGCAAAATAGTCAGCATCGTGGAAATGAATTATGCCATTTTCGTGAGCTTCAACGATATCGGGAGCAAGTAATATACGCTTGGTGATATCCTTACTAACCTCACCTGCCATATAGTCACGCTGAACGCTGTTAACGGTAGGATTCTTGTTGGAGTTCTCCTGCTTTACCTCTTCATTATTGCACTCGATAAGACTTAAAATCTGCTCATCTGTAGTATTTGATTTACGGATTAAAGCACGGTTATAACGGTAGGTTATGTAACGGCGTGCAACATCAAATGCACGCTGATTCATAATTTGGTCCTCTACCATATCTTGTATTTCTTCAACGCTTAATGAACGGTTAATATTAGCCGCAGCACTCTCAACATCTTCGGCTATTCTCTTTATCTGAATTTCGCTCATTCTTTCGCTGGGAACAACACTCTCATTAGCCTTGGTAACGGCAGTTACGATCTTCTGGGGATCAAAGGTAACTTCTGCGCCGCTTCGCTTTATAATCTTCATTTTTTAAACCTCCTATTTTTATCATTTTTCGTTAAATTACACAATATATTGTGTGAGCGTATTCTATTATACCACAATTTAAAGAAAAAGCAATACCTATTTCTATTTTTTATGAAATATTTTTAAAACCCTCTCCAAATACCGCTCCCGCTTCCCCTACAACCACGAAGGCGGTGGGGTCTGTAAGCTTGGTAATTTTATACAGCGCAGATACCTCGCTTCGACGCACCACGCACATTAACATCTGCTTCTTTTCCCCCGTATAGCCACCCACTATATCTAGTATAGACACTCCTCTTCTCATACCCTCGGTAATTTTGCTTGAAAGCTCCTTTGGAAGATTAGTTACTATATACACAATTTTGCCTTTATCTGAACCGTAAAGCAAAATATCCAATATATATGAAGAAGCAAAAATCGCAAGGGATGAATAAAGAGCACTTTCTATATTTTTATAAACAAAAGCCGCAAGGGCAATCACAAAAGCATCACTTATAAGGATAATTCTTCCCATAGTAAGGTGATTATATTTACTGTTTATAAGCTTTGCTATTATATCCACGCCTCCCGTTGTTGCACCCCTTAACATAATTATACTCATTCCTGCACCCATAAGTATACCTCCGAAAAGGGCCGCAAGGATTTTATCCACCTGAAATTTTGGCAACACCGCCTCGGTTATTTCCAAGGTTACCGACACAAGCACCGTTGCTACCGCAGTTTTAGCAATAAAAAGACTGCCGAATTTTATAAAGCCTATTATTATAATAGGTATATTAATTATCAGCAGCACCATACCCGTTGGAAGACCGAAAAGATAATTCACTGCAGTTGAAACACCCGTTACTCCTCCCGGAGAAATTTCATTTGGCGATATAAACATTGTAACTGCGGCGGAATAAATAAAGGCCCCTATTAAATAGCCTACAATATCTATTATTATGGGTTTTATCTTTTTGCCTTTCATAAAATACCACATCCAAACATAAAAAAATCGGGCACACATTAGTGTACCCGATTTAATACCTATTAAAATAAATTATTCCAGATAAGCTCAAAAAGCTCCTTTGCCCTTTCGTTTTCACCCGAAAGATACAAATATCCGAAAAGACATTCCAGTCCCGTTGCGGTGTGATACTCGCCGAGTGTTGAACTTTTAGGTGCTGAATGGGTTTGGAAATTTCTACCTCTTTTAAAGATGCCCATTTCGTTTTCGGTGAGAGCATCGGCTATTATCTCATATGCCTTAGCCTGAGAAGATGCATTAACATACTGCACCGACATTTTATGAAGCTCACCCGATGGTCTGTTAACCTCGGAAAGCTTGGTTCTTACAAAAAGTCCGTAAACTCCGTCTCCCACAAATGCCAACACCGAGGGGCTGAGCTGTTTTACTTTATCCATATATTCACCTTAGTTTACAAAATCAAATTCAACATCATAAACGCTTACAGTATCTCCCTCACGAACACCCGCTTTAATAAGGGCATCGATTATTCCACTGGAACGGAGCACCCTTTCAAAATATTGCAGAGATTCGTAATCCTCAGGATTTACGTTGTTCATAATATCAATAAGCCATTCTGCATTCTCAACAAAGAATACGCCATCCTCCACACGAATAGAGAAATCTCTCTTCTTAGAGGTTGTGAAATCCTCCATAGGCTTGGGCTCAGCTTCATATCTCTTTATTGGAGGAAGCTTTGAAAGCTGTTCAGCCACATATTTGATAAGAGGCTGTGTACCCTCTGCAATGGCTGCCATAATCGGGAAAAATTTATATCCCTTATTCTCGAAATATTTTGAAATTCTTTCTATTTCATCTTCATCTATAAGGTCACACTTGTTTCCTACAACTATCTGGGGTCTTTCGGCAAGCTCACCGCTGAAAACTGCCAATTCCTTATTGATTTTATCAAAATCATCAATGGGGTCCCTGCCCTCACTGCCCGAAATATCAAGAACATGAACAAGCAAACGGCAACGCTCAACATGGCGCAAGAATTCGTGACCAAGACCAATGCCCTCGCCTGCTCCCTCTATAAGACCGGGAATATCTGCCATAACAAAGGAGGTTCCCTCACCTAATCTTACAACACCGAGAACAGGGGTAAGGGTTGTGAAATGATAATTTGCTATTTTAGGCTTTGCCTCGGAAACTACCGAAACTAAGGTAGATTTACCAACATTTGGGAAACCAATAAGTCCCACATCAGCAAGGAGTTTAAGCTCTAAGGTAACATCCAGTTCTTCTCCGGGATTACCGCTCTTTGCAAAACGGGGAACCTGTCTTGTAGAGGTGGCAAAATGGCTGTTTCCCCAACCTCCGTTGCCGCCCTTGGCAACAACAACCGGCTCATCATCCGAAATATCGGCTATAATTCTGCCCGTTTCGGCATCCTTTATAAGTGTTCCTGTGGGAACGGATATAATAAGGTCGGGCGCTTTTTTACCACTGCATCTGCCTGCCTTACCGTTTTCTCCTGCTTCGGCACAATATTTGCGCTTGTAACGGAAATCTGCCAGGGTTGAAAGATTTGAATCAGCCTTGAAAACTATGTTTCCGCCTCTGCCACCGTCACCACCGTCAGGTCCTCCGGCAGCTACATATTTCTCTCTGTGAAAGGAGACTGCACCGTTACCGCCGTTACCTGCCTTTAAATGAATTTTTGCTATATCAACAAACATAAATTTAAACCTTCTAAATAAAAAATAATTCCGGACAGCATATATTAGCCGCCCGGAATTGGAATTGACAGAAATATTTCCCTGCCAACTATGATCTGATTACTGCTCTACTGCGTAGATGCTAACCTGCTTGCGGTCCTTACCTACACGCTCGAACTTTACCTTACCGTCAATAAGAGCGAATAAAGTATCATCTGATCCACGACCTACATTGTTGCCGGGATGGATATGAGTTCCTCTCTGTCTAACAAGGATGTTTCCTGCGAGAACAAACTGACCGTCAGCTCTCTTAACACCAAGACGCTTGGACTCACTGTCACGTCCGTTCTTAGTTGAACCAACACCCTTTTTATGAGCGAACAGTTGAATGTTAATCTTTAACATGATCTACACCTCCGTAAAATTTAATGTTATTGCCATACTGATTGGAAAGCTCTTTTAGATGAAGTTTTAGACCTTCAAGCACTGTTATCGACCTCTCGGAAGGATTTTTTACCACAAGGCACATTTTGGCATCATCAATATCTGCTTCACAGCCGTCCCCTATTATCTCAATAATAGTGTTAGCCGCCATATATGCCGCCGAGGAAACCGCAGCGCAAACGATTTTTCCAATCTCATCGTCACTGTCAACAGAACAATGACCGCTGATTTCAAAACCCACTAAGGAATTTTTATCAGCTAAAAATTTCACACTGGTCATACCAATTAACCGATTTCGTTAATCTGTACCTTAGTGTAAGGCTGTCTGTGACCCATCTTGCGTGAAGAGCTCTTCTTGGGCTTATAGGTAAATACAGTTATCTTCTTACCCTTACCGTTCTTTAATACGGTACCCTTAACGAAGGCATCCTTAACATAGGGCTTACCAACCTTTAAAGTTCTGTTGCAAACGGCAACAACCTTGTCGAAGGTAACCTCTTCGTCAACCTCGGCATTAAGCTTCTCAACGTAAATTACGTCACCGCTCTGAACACGGTACTGCTTTCCGCCGGTTTCAATAATTGCGTACATTTCATTACACCTACCTGATATTTACAGTCTCGCTACTGTTAGGCGTGCGCCTTTTTGGGCACAACTTAATAGAGCCTACAATATGCGGCTTGACTATTTTATCATAACCCTACCCTTTTGTCAAGAATTATTTTACTTGATTTTATATCCACATTAAGTATAATTAAAATATATATTTTAAGGAGTTAAAAAGATATGAAAATTGCAGTTATAACAGGAGCTTCCTCCGGTCTCGGAAAGGAATTTGTAAAGGCTATCACAGAATTGCGTCCCGATATTGAAGAGATATGGCTTGTAGCCCGCAGAGAAGATAAGCTTAAAGAGGTTGCCGCAAGCATAAAAGCAAAATCGAGAATTTTGAGTCTTGATATAACCGACGGTAAGGCAATCGAGGAGTACACAAAGGCTCTAACTGATGCCAACGCTGATGTTAGGCTTCTCATAAACAATGCAGGCTTTGGCAAAATGGGACTATTTGATGAGCTTACAACCGAGGAAAATGGCGGTATGGTCCGCCTTAACTGTGAGGCATTAACCGTTATGAGCTCGGTTACTCTTCCCTTTATGACTGAGGGCGCAGAGATAATCAACAGCTGCTCCATTGCCTCCTTTGCTCCCAATACCAGAATGGCGGTTTACTGCTCAACAAAGGCTTATGTTATGAGCCTTTCACGCTGTATGCGCTCAGAGCTTAAAAGACGAAAAATCAATGTTATAGCCGTTTGCCCCGGACCTATGGATACCGAATTTTTATCCATAGCAGGAATTAATCCCGGTAAGAGCCACACCTTTGATACCCTGCCCCGAGTTAACCCCTCGGTTATGGCGAGAAAATCTCTTATTTCATCGGCTAAAAAAAGAAGCGTTTACACAAACCTTGCCTTTTATAAATTCTACCGCATTTTAGCAAAGCTTCTCCCCCATAGTCTTGTTATGAAGATGAGTGGGACATAAATTAATAAAAAACAGACCCCGAAACCGCAAGTGGTTTCGGGGTTTTTGCTATAAAAAACAAGCTCCGTGTTTCCACGAAGCTTGTAAATTTCGAAATAATACAGATTATCTCTTTGAGAACTGGGGTGCACGACGTGCGCCTTTGAGTCCGTATTTCTTTCTTTCCTTCATACGAGGATCACGGGTAAGCAAGCCTGCCTTCTTAAGCTCAGAACGAAGCTCTGCATCGTACTGAAGAAGTGCACGGGAAATACCGTGACGGATAGCGCCTGCCTGACCTGTAACACCACCGCCTGCAACACGGCAAACGATATCAAACTTATCGGTAGTTCC
>JAFPAV010000058.1 GCA_017390725.1 Clostridia bacterium
CCGGATTTGGAGATTATAAGTCCAACATCGCCAAGGCTAAAAACATTGGAGATTTCACTGTAATCCTGGAAAGGAATAAGGGTTATGTTCTTAATTTGACTTTCGGCAATTATCTTTTCAAGCTGAGGCTTAAATGCACCGTCACCAACAATGATAATGCCAATATTTTCCTCTTGCTCGAGTTTCTTTGCGGCAGAGCAAAGCTCTTCCATATTCTGAGTAAACCCTATATTGCCCGAATAGCAAACATAGAATTTATTCCTATCAAGATTATACCTGTCAAAAAGAGGATTTTCTTCTTTTTTAACACTTACAACGGTGTTTTCGTCCACCCAGTTAGGTATAACAACAATTTTTTCTTCCGGTACGCCTTTTGCCATAATGTTTTTCTTGAAGCTTTCAGAAATAACAATTATTTTATCTGCGCTTTTATAGGTGATATTTTCGACAATTCTGCCGATTTTCCAAAGAATAGAGCCTTCCTTTGTTAATCCTGTATGAACAAGGGAATCGGGGAATATATCCTGAAGGTTATAAACAATTTTATATTTTTTAAACAGTTTTAAAAATGCCATAATAAGTCCGTTTATAGGGGGAGTGCTACCGATAAACAGCACATCGCAATCCTTAGCTCTAAGACCGCACCAAATATGGCAAAGAATACAGATAAAATATCGAAAAGCCCTTAGCAACGGATTTTTTCCTTCTTTGAAAAGGGGGAAACGATGAACGTGAACAAAACCGTCGTAAAGCTCTTCGTATTTTATTTTTTTATATTTCTTTCGTGTTTCCTCATCAATTCCACGACAGGGGGTTGGAGCATAAACCGTTGAATAAATATCAGCTTCTTTAAGAGCTGAAAAACGGTCGTTAGAAAGATGAGAACTTGCCATCTGTTCAGGGAAAAAGTAAGAAGAAAGATTTAAAATTCTCATATTATTTTTCTTCTTCAGAAACAACGGAATCAACCGCAAGAGCCTTTTTCTTGGTTAAATACATACCGATAAGGCCGAATAAAACAGCAACACTTGTTATCTTTATAATTACGGGAAGATAGGCTGTGAAAATCCACAAACAAAAAGCAGCAGCAGTGTCACCGCCTATAATAAGAGCGGCAACATAACCGAAAAGTGAAAGACCTCCGCCGAATAGCGTTAAAATAACGCCAATAGAGAAAATATAGAGAAATATATTACTTATTTTTTTCATATTTCACAATCCTCCTTTTATATACCGAGAACAGGTAAAATGCCAAGTAGGCATACAACAGAAAGAAGATAATGTATACCCACCCAAATAAAACAGTTTATGGTAGTTTTCTTCATATCGGATTCTGCGATGCCCATAGCTGTATACATACAAAGAGCGAGGGGAGGAGTCATTCCCTCCATAGCGCCTGTAATAACGGGTAGCATAACTGCGGCAAGTAAGGGGTTACCGCCTGCAGCGGCAAAAACGGAAATTATCATTGTTCCGAATATTTTTGTTTGAGCAGAACCGGGAAGAACCATACCCAAAACGGCGGTTATAAGGGGAATAATAAAGGCCAAAACAACCAAGGAAAGATCCCATTGTTTTATGTATTCGCCGATTTTTAATCCCACATCTGTTGCAGTGAAAAGATTGCTTATGCAATATGCAAAGAATATGGTTGCGCCTACGGGAACTATACCCGACACAGAATCTTTAATGGTGGTAACTAATCCCTTTATATTGGTCTTTTTGAGATTTACCAAAAGTGCATAAGCAGCAGCGATTCCTGGGGTGAACAAAAGAAGACTGCTGGACATATTAGCCGCACCGGCACCAAGTCTTTCGGTATAGAAAGTGGCCTTAAAGAAATAATCGCAGATAAAGGGAAGAAGAATTACAACAGGGAGAAGAAGGTTAGCCCAACCCTTTTTAAAGGTTTCCTTTATACTGGGAATTTCTACTTTTGCCATAGGTTTAACCTTATGAATTCGGCAGAAAACATAAACCGTAATAAGTCTTTGGATTATAAACCAAATAGCAACGCCCCACATAGCAATCCAGAAAGTAGATTGCGACATTTCGGCGCCTGAAAACTCGTTATAACAAGCAAGAGCGGCAACAATAACACCTGCGGGAGGTATCATATTACCCATTGTACTAGCGGCGCACTCAATATTAGCAGCTAAATGTGCGGGGAATCCTGAACGCTTCATTGCAGGAATGGTAAATACACCTGTTGTGGCAACATTTCCTGCACCGCTTCCCGAAAGAGCGCCCATGAAGGTACTGCCTACAACAGCGGCATAGCCTGCGCCACCACGAAGTCTTCCGAAAATAGCAACAATAAAGTTTACAACAGTATCAATAGCGTGGGTGGCATCCAAAATTTTTGCTAACACCAAGAAAGCGATAATGGCATAAAAAAGCGTATCAGTGGACGTTTTAAGGATATATGCGAAAAAGTTCTTATATTCACCTGTTAAGATTACCATAAGAACATATCCGTAAAACATACATTCATAGATAGGTCTCTTTAAGAGCAAAAATGAAACAAAAATGATTGCTAAAAGGGCTAAAATGTAAAGAATTTCAATTGGCATAGTTTTACTCCTTTGATTTTATCATCAGGCTCTGTCGAGCAAAGGTTTTCCGTCAAATCCACCGGGGATAATCATGTCTTCTCCTGAAGATGATTCAATATGTAGCAGACTGTTAGCTTTATTCACAGCTTCATTTAGAGATTCCCAAGTATCTGCAACAAGATGAATTCTTGCGAAGCTTTGACCTAAATTTCCAATGGATGAGGTTACAACCTCGTCACCAACCTGATAAAATTGTGTGATATTTACGCATTCGGGCAAATTCAAAATCTCATCAATTCCCGAAATATTACCAACAATTCCTCCACGAAGAATGGGAACCAGACTGCAAGCTCTTTGGCTGAATGCGGGATCGGCAATATCGCTGAGAACTCTGTCGTCCATCTTTCCGCACAGAGCAAAGTGAATAAGATTTTCAACATAATCTATTCCGCACATTTCTTTAACCATCAAGGAGCTTTGTCCGCCTCCTACACGGTAACCCATTTCGAAAAAGTAAAATTCTTCGCCGTCAAAAAACGATTGTATAAACACAGTTCCGTTGTGCATACCCTCGTTATAAAACATTTTTTTAACTTTACCGTCTAATTTTTCCAGGTATTTATCCAAATGCTTTGACGGATATACAACGGATGAAGTGAGCGGAGATAATCCTTTTTGTTCGGTATTAACATAACGGTCGCCAACGGCGGTTAGGATAATTTCGCCGTCCTGCATTATATAGTCGATATTTACATCGTCTAATCCGCCCAGATATTTTTCAATTATTATCTGATTTGTTTTAGAATATTTTTTTGCCTTTTGTATGGCATCTGCGGTTTGGTCAAAATTATAACAAACGGTTATACCCTTGCTGCCGTAACTGTCAGCAGGTTTGATAATTATGGGATAATTTATGTTTTTCAGTTGTGATTCATCGTACTGCGGAACGGTGCCCACATCGTACTTTCTACACATATTTTTGAATAACAGCTTGTCGGTAGTATTCAGTAATTGCTGTTGACTTGTTGCATAGAAAGGAAAACCGAATCTATCACATAACTCCTTACAAATCGGAAGATTAACATCGGAATAACCGACAAAAATACCGTCAATTTTCTCGTCAATAATTATTTTGGAAAGAGAATCAAGATCGGTAGTATCGGCATCGTATGCCTTATCTGCAAATTTTTTTGCACAACTGTTCTTTACAGGGTCAACCGCAACCACATATGCGCCTAATTTATGGGCAACATCAATAACATTAATGGAGTATGGCGTGGCGCCTAATATTAATAATTTTTTACCGTCGTGTCTCATACCTTGATCTCCTCTCTATCCTCTGAGGGAATAGGGGTATTGTAAATGTTTTCACGTTTAATAACCTTTTTTATTGTACCGAAAAAGATTTTCATATCAAACAAAAAGCTTATATTTTCAACGTAAAATTTATCTGCTTCATATCTTTTGTCGCCTTGGGCGCTGTTTCGGTATTCCATTTGAGTGTATCCGGTTATACCCGGTCTTGCCTGAAATCTATAAGACTGCAATTCAGTCATTTCATCTAATATCATAGGGGTGGCGGGTCTAGGACCTATAAGGCTCATATCACCCTTTAAAACATTTAAAAACTGGGGGATTTCGTCAAGACTTGTTTTGCGGAGGATTTTTCCTATTTTTGTAACACGGGGATCATCAGCACCGTTATATGTAGAACCGTCAGCCAAGCGAATATCAGGAGCGTTTACATACATACTTCGGAATTTATACATTTTAAATATTTTTTCGTCTTTTCCCACCCGTTTCGCATTGTAAAAAATCGGACCTTTATCGGTGAAGTAAATAAGCGGTGCAATAAATATAAATCCTATGCAGATAAAGGGTAAAGCAACAAGGGAAACTACAATATCTATAAATCTTTTGAAAAAGCTTTTATACATCACTCAAACATTCCTTAAAACATTTTATTACATAATCTACTTCACTATCGGAAAGGCAGGTGTGAAGCGGTAGAGAAATTTCATTGACAAAGAGGTTATAGGCGTTGGGATAATCGCTTATATCGAAGCCTAAATTCTTATAAGCCGTAAGCATGGGCAGAGGCTTATAGTGAACGTTACAGGCAACGCCTTTTTCTGCCATTTTGATGATAATTTCATTTCTTTTTTCTAAAGAAATTCCGGGAATTCTAGTTAAATAAAGATGACCCGATGAAGAATATGTATCGGTATAATGCTCTAAGGTTTCAATCCCAAAAGGACGAAGAGCACCATCGTATTTTTCTATAATTTCTCTTCTTCTTTTAAGCATTTCGGGGTAACGCTCAAACTGAACAAGACCTATAGCCGCTGCAACATCGGTCATATTGCATTTATAGAGGGGAGCCACAATATCATATTCCCAAGCGCCAAGCTTGGTTTTAGCCAATGCATCCTTGGACTGACCGTGTAAAGAAAACAACTGCAGTTTTTTATAAATCTCATCGTTATCGATACCTTGGATAGTTTTCCAGGTCAGCGCTCCGCCTTCGGCGGTGGTGAGGTTTTTAACGGCGTGAAAGGAAAAAGAGGAAAAATCTGCGAGGACTCCTGCTTTTTTACCGTTTCGTTGTGCACCAAAGGAATGGGCGGTATCCGCCATAACGGCAACTCTGCCCAACGCTTTCTGAATATCATTGGAAGGCTTGAAAAGAGCCTTTTTTTCATTAACTATGCGAAAAATCTCGTCATAATCGCAGGGTATACCAGCTATATCAACGGGGATAATCGCCTTGGTTTTTTCGGTTATGGCTTCGGCGGCCTTTTGATAGTCCATCTCAAGGCTGTTTTCCTTTGTATCTACCATAACTATTTTAGCACCCACATGGTGAATAACCGATGCGGTGGCGGTATATGTATAGGCGGTGGTTATAACCTCATCGCCCTCGCCAACTCCCAGAATTCTCAGCGCCATTTCGGCGCAGGCGGTCTGGGAATTAAGGCAGACGCAACCGTCAGCCCCCGTAAAATCTTTAATCCTTCTTTCGAGCTCTTTGGTTCTCGGTCCTGTTGTTATCCAACCTGAGCGGAGAGCCTCGGCAACCTCGTTAATTTCAAGCTCCGATATATCGGGAGGGGAAAAAGGAATCTTCATTATTACAACTCCTTGGCAAAATGACAATATTCTTAATTATTATATAATAATATTAGGGCAAAGTCAACAACTAACGGTTGCAAAAATGAAAAAAATAGGTGCAAAATCATAAAAAAGAGGATATGCAAAAAGCATATCCTCTTATCTTATTTGAAGATTATAAAATTATAGCTTTCCAGTATCTGAAAGAATTTAGCTAACCGCTCATAAAGGGGGTGAGCCTTTTCACCAAATTTTTCATCAACGGGAATACCAATGTCCGTAATGGTTTTTTCACCATCGAGCAAGGGCCATATAAAGCTTCCAAGCTCATCGAGATGAACATAGGAAATTTTTGGTTTTTTAAAGATTTTTTGAGCAATTCGGTTAAAAAATCCTGTGTTTTCTATCTCTAAAGTTACAAGACCGTCCCCATCGGCCGACCAGTTTATATCGGGGTGACGAACAGGTCGGCGGTCAAGGTAATTTTCCTTTATAATTTCCTTCTTTTTAGGCATTTTCTTCCTCTTTCTTAGCTCCCTTTTTCCAGATAGAGAACTTAAGAACGCAAAGGATAACAAGACCGAATACCACAAGGCCTAAAATGTTGGAAACGGCTGCGGGAAGACCTAATTTACCCGAAAGGTCGATAACCTTATCAAGGCCGAATACGGCAAGTAAAGCAAGGGCAATTCCCACAAGGCCTTCACCTGCTATCATACCCGAGCAGAAGAGAATACCGTCATTAATAATGCTCTTCTTTTCCTCTTCGGGCTTCTTCATCTTATCGAGAGCCAGTCTTACAAGACCGCCAACCATTATGCAGGCATTGAGCTGAACGGGGAGATAAACTCCTATAGCAAAGGGCAATACAGGGATACCGATAAGCTCAACCACAATGGCGATAAACACGCCGATAAATACCAACGCCCAAGGAAGATTACCCTCCATAACACCCTCAATTATCATCTTCATAAGGGTTGCCTGAGGAGCGGCAAGCTGTTCTGAGCCGAAGCCCCAAGCCTGATCGAGAAGATAGAGTGTTCCGCCGATAGCAAGTGCTGCAGAAACAACTCCTACAAGCTCACCAATCTGTTGTTTTTTGGGTGTTGCACCTAAGAGATAGCCTGTTTTAAGGTCCTGAGAGGTATCGCCGGCAATAGCCGCAACGATACAGATTATAGAGCCAATTGCAATGGCTCCACGCATACCGCCCACACCGCTGTCCCCCGTTAATTTAAGGATAACGGTAGCTATAAGCAGCGTTGCGATGGACATACCCGAAACGGGGTTATTACTGCTTCCAACAAGACCTACCATTCTTGAAGAAACGGTGGCAAAGAAGAAGCCGAATATAACAACAATAACCGCACCTATAAAGGAAACGGGGATAGCGGGAACAAGCCATACAAGTAAGGTTAACAGAGCAATAGCAATAAGAACGATTTTTATGCTGATATCCTGTGCTGTTCTTGCTGAGCTTACAGCACCTGAACCTGCCATGCTCTTCATAGCATCACGGAAGGTGCGGATTATAAGGGGTAATGATTTAATAAGGCTTATAATACCGCCTGCCGCAAGGGCACCTGCACCGATATAACGGATATAGGAGCTCCATATTCCGCTGGCGCCGCTCTGTTCGAAAATAGCGCCGATAGTTTCGGTTCCGGGATAAAGAACAATATTTTCACCGAAAAGAACGATTAATGGGATAAGTACCAACCAGCTGAGTACACCGCCGGCAAACATATAGGAGGATATTCTCGGTCCGCAGATGTAACCAACGCTCATAACGGCGGGATAAATCTGAGTTCCGATTTCACCTGCGTACCCTTTAACACGCAAAGAAATTTCTCCGGGTACTGCCTTTAATCCGTCAATTATAAACTTGAAAGCGGCGGCAAAGCCCATTCCTGCAAAAACGGTGGAGGCGTTGGCTCCGCCTTCTTCTCCTGCAAGAAGAACTTCTGCGCAAGCAGTTCCCTCGGGATAGGGCAGAGTGCCGTGCTCTTTTACAATAAGAGCATTGCGTAAGGGTACCATAAAAAATACACCCAAAAGACCGCCTAAAAGGGCAATAAGGGTTATCTCAAGGATACCCGGCTTGTCCATTCTGCCCTCGGCTGCCCATAAAAATAGGGCGGGGAGGGTAAAAATTGCACCTGCGGCAAGGGATTCACCTGCAGAGCCGACGGTTTGAACAATGTTACTTTCCAAAATGGAATTTTTGCGCATAATAACTCGGATAACACCCATTGCGATAACTGCGGCAGGTATAGAGGCCGAAACCGTCATACCAACACGAAGTCCCAAATAAGCGTTAGCCGCACCGAATACAACGGCAAGGATAATACCCATAATTATGGAGGTAACCGTAATTTCAGGGGTTATCTTCTCAGCCGGAATATAAGGCTTGAATTCTTTTTTATTTTCCATAGCTTACTCCTTAAATAAATATTCAACCTATTTTACCATTAAAAACAGTTTTTTTCAATAAAAAATATCCAACCAATATATTGAAAAAAGAAAAGCTGTACTTCCGTACAGCTTTTTATTAAACATCAAGTGCGCATAAATCCTCAAACGATTCTCTTTTTACTGCAACATATTCCTTATCCTTGCCCAGCATAACAACGGGGGGACGGGGAACACGGTTATAGTTTGAAGCCATAGAGTAGTTATATGCTCCCGTGGTTAAAACGGCGAGGATATCGCCCCTCTCAGGCTCGGTTATTTCGGCGTTTTCCTGAATTAAATCTCCCGATTCACAGCATCTGCCTGCTATGGTTGCGGCGAAATTCTTTTCTTTATCCGCTTTGTTTGCAACAACCACCGTATAGGGTGATTCATAAAGGGTGTAACGGGGATTATCGGTCATACCGCCATCCACCGAAACATAGTTTGCAAAACCTTCTAGTTTTTTAACGGTGCCAACGGTGTAAAGCGTCATACCCGCATCGGCAACAAGGCTTCTGCCCGGCTCCATCATAATTTTCGGAGGGTTAATACCGTAATTTTGGGCTTCGCTGTAAATTTTATCGGCAATTTCCTTTATTTTTTCATCGTAATCTATAACGGGGTCAGCACAGGTGTATCTGACACCGAGTCCGCCGCCGATATTAAAAATTTCGGGGGTGTAGCCTAAAGCCGCCTTTACATCGGCAAAAAACTTAAACATTATCTCTGCCGCATTGATAAAGGGCTCACACTCAAAAATTTGAGAGCCTACGTGACAGTGAAAACCGCAAAGGTGTATGTTTTTCATCGAAAGAGCGGCCTTTGTCATATCCAAAGCGGCTCCGCATCTTAAAGGAATACCGAATTTTGATTCCTCTGAGCCTGTGGATATTTTTTTATGGGTATGAGGGTCAATTCCAGGGGTGATTCTAAGTAAAATTTTCTGAGTAATGCCCTTATTTTCAGCTTCGGTCTGAATTGCATAAAGCTCCTCAGCTCCGTCCACAACAAAAAATCCAACGCCTTTTTCCATAGCAAAAGTAATATCGCTATCGGTTTTGTTGTTGCCGTGGAAAAACACATTTTCCATAGGAAAGCCTGCGGAAAAGGCGGTGTAAAGCTCACCTGAGGACACAACATCAACGTCGATGCCCTCCTCTGCCATAATTCTATATACGGCACGGCAGGAAAATGCCTTGCTCGCAAATTCAGGCATTGAGCCCTCGGGCAGATATTTTGCCATAGCGTTTTTATAAATACGAACCTTTTCTCTGATTTTATCCTCATCCATAAGATAGAGGGGAGTGCTGTATTTATTCGCTAAGTCAACGGTATCATAGCCCGCAAAGGTGAGGTGACCTTGGTCATTTATATCAATATTATCGCATATTTTAATATTTTGCATAAAATCCCTGATTTCTGATAGTTATACTATATATTTATTCCGGCTTTGCGCATTTCGTTAAATAAAACTTCTCTGGTTTCATCCTCCATAGGAGTTAAGGGAGAGCGCAGATAATCTTCACAATAGCCCATAGCCGCCATAGCAGCCTTAACAGGAATAGGATTAACCTCACTGAAAAGGGCATTTATAAGGTGGAGATAGTCTATCTGCATTTTAGCAGCGCCGGCGGTATCTCCATTTTGGAATTTATTGTACATCTCAACGGTTTGCCTGGGTAAAAGGTTTGAAAGCACCGAGATACAGCCCTTGCCGCCTAAAGCGGTTATGGGGATAATCTGGTCATCATTACCCGAATAAACAGCAAGCTCATCGCCGCAAAGGGCAAAAACCTCGGCAATTTGAGAGATATTTCCGCTGGCTTCCTTAATAGCGCAGATATTGGGGTGCTTAGAAAGAGCCGCCGCAGTTTTGGGGGCAATATTAACCCCTGTTCTTGAGGGTACATTATAAAGAATTACCGGAGCGGTTGAAGCATCCGCAATTTCGGTAAACATCTTTATAAGTCCCTTTTGGGTTGCCTTATTGTAATAGGGGGTTACAACCAAAACACCGTCAGCCCCAACCTCGCAGGCATGCTTGGTAAGTTCAATGGCATAGGCGGTATCGTTAGAGCCTGTTCCTGCAATAATCGGCACTCTGCCGTTTGAACGTTTAACAGCAAAAGCGATGGCATCACGGTGCTCATCATCGGTAAGGGTTGAGGCTTCACCCGTTGTTCCGCATACAACCAAAGCGTTAATGCCTTCCTCTATCTGCCAGTCAATAAGCTTGCCAAATGCATCGTAATCAATACCCTTTTCGGTAATAGGGGTTATAAGCGCAGTTGCAATTCCTTCAAAAATTTCCTTTTTCATTTTTTCTTTTCCTTTCAGACAATAAAAAATAGCCGAAGATTCGGCTATCAAAAAGCAGACATACCGCACCCAAAAGTGCAGTTTAAATTCCCTTTTGATAGCTCTCCGCAAAAGCGACAGTAAAACAGGATATTATTCCCTTTTACCAGACTGATTTTCCGCCGAAAACCGCCTTCGGCAACCGCCCCTTTCACCCTGATATCATCCCGCCGGATTTAGCACTCAGAGCTACTGATGACAAGCTGCGCCTCTATCTTTGTATATAAATCTAACATAAAAGGTAAACCTTGTCAACAAAAAGTAAGAAAAAATTGAAAATTTCCTATAATTTTTTATTGCATATCGGGAAATATGATAGTATAATTATCTAATGTGTTATATGTGTTATCACATATAAAGATATTCTTTTTAGGAAGTGAACATTCAAGATGGAAAGAAAAGTTGGTACTGTATCAAGAGGTATCAGATGTCCTATTATCCGTGAGGGTGATAATCTTGTTGAGATGACGGTTAACAGCGTATTAGAAGCTGCCGAAAGTGAGGGCTTTTCCCTTCGTGACCGTGATGTTATCGCTCTTACCGAATCAATAGTAGCCCGTGCTCAGGGAAACTATGCTAAGGTTTCGGATATAGCCGCCGATGTTAAGGAAAAGTTAGGCGGAGGAACTATCGGTGTTATTTTCCCGATTCTTTCTCGTAACCGTTTTGCAATTTGTCTCAGAGGTATAGCAAAGGGCGCAAAGAAGGTAGTGCTTATGTTAAGCTACCCCAGTGATGAGGTTGGAAATGCGCTTCTTACCTATGACCAGCTTGATGATAAAAATGTTAATCCATATAGCGATGTTTTAAGCCTTGAGAAATACCGTGAGCTTTTTGGCGAGAATAAGCACGAGTTCACCGGTGTTGACTATGTTGAATACTATTCAAATATCATAAAAGAGGAAGGCGCCGAGGTTGAGGTGGTTTTCGCAAATCAGGCAAAAACTATTCTTGATTATACCGATTGTGTTCTCACCTGTGATATTCACACTAGAGCCAGAACAAAGAGAATTCTCAAGGCTGCAGGCGCAAAGGTTGTTTGCGGACTTGATGATATACTCAACGCCCCCGTTAACGGAAGCGGATATAACGCAAAGTACGGACTTTTAGGCTCAAATAAATCCACTGAGGATACCGTTAAGCTTTTCCCCAACGAGTGTCAGGATTTGGTTGAAGATATCCAGAGTGAAATTTTAAATAAAACAGGTAAGCACGTTGAGGTTATGGTTTACGGTGACGGTGCGTTTAAGGATCCTCAGGGTAAAATTTGGGAGCTTGCTGACCCCGTTGTTTCCCCTGCCCATACAGCAGGTCTTATCGGAACACCTAACGAGCTAAAACTCAAATATCTTGCCGATAACGATTTCAAGGATTTAAGCGGCGCCGAGCTTAAGGAGGCTATCTCCAAGAGCATAAAGGCTAAGAGCGAAAATCTTGTTGGCAATATGGCTTCCCAGGGAACAACCCCCCGTCAGCTTACCGACCTTATCGGTTCCCTTTGCGACCTTACAAGCGGTTCGGGCGATAAGGGAACTCCTGTAATTCTTATTCAGGGATATTTTGATAACTTTACAGACTAATAAAACGGAGAGAAAAGTATGGATTTAAATAAAAGACCCGAAAATATGCAGCGTATAACAACTATAGAGTTGGCAAATAAATTTATTGACGAGCAGATAGCCGAGGTAAGAGCACAGGTTGGAGATAAAAAGGTGCTTTTAGCCCTTTCCGGCGGTGTTGATAGCTCGGTTGTTGCAGCCCTTCTTATAAAGGCTATCGGCAAACAGCTTGTTTGCGTTCACGTAAACCACGGACTTATGCGCAAAAACGAATCCGAAAATGTTATAAAGCTTTTCAAGGGTGAGCTTGATGCAAACCTTATTTATGTTGACGCTACCGACCGTTTTCTTGACCTTCTCGCCGGTGTTTCCGACCCAGAGAAGAAGAGAAAGATTATCGGTGCAGAATTTATAAATGTATTTGCCGATGAAGCCCGTAAGTTAGAGGATATCACCTTCCTTGCACAAGGAACAATTTATCCCGATATTCTCGAAAGCATTAAACAGGCAGAGGGCAAAAAGGCTGTTAAATCCCACCACAATGTGGGAGGCTTGCCCGAGGATTTACAGTTTGAATTGGTTGAGCCTATCAAGCTTTTGTTCAAGGATGAGGTAAGAGTTGTAGGCGAGGCATTAGGTCTGCCTAAAAATATGGTGTACCGTCAGCCCTTTCCCGGTCCGGGCCTTGGAGTACGCTGTCTCGGTGCTATCACAAGGGATAGACTTCACGCCCTTCGCGAAGCCGATGCAATTCTCAGAGAAGAATTTGATTTAAACGGCCTTGCAGGCAAGGTATGGCAGTATTTCATTGTTGTTCCCGATATAAAGAGCGTTGGAGTTAAGGATGAAAGCCGTTATGAAGGCTGGCCGGCAATTATTCGTGCCGTTAACACCACCGATGCTATGAGCGCAACAATAGAAGAAATCCCCTATACTGTTCTGCACCGCATAACCGACCGTATCACCAAAGAGGTGGACGGTATAAACCGTGTTCTTATGGACTTAACACCTAAGCCTGTGGGAACTATCGAGTGGGAATAATACTAACTTAATACAGAATGTCTATAATAGCAGACAGTGACACTCATTGTCTGCTATTATTTTTATTATCATTATTATTTCGTGTGCAATTATTATCCATAGCAGAGCCAAAGAAATTATAAATCACGATATAATTTACAACTAAACGAAGCACGGCGGCAGGGAGATTTTCTCTCTGCCGCTATTTTTTATTCAAAATGTATTGACATTTATATCGGTTGCCGATATAATAACTATAACGGAAGCCGATATAACGGAAGTCGTAGTAATGCGAAGGGAGCTAATTTTATGTCTAACACAGCACTTACAGAAGCGGTATATTACATTTTGTTGTCGCTGATGCAGCCGATGCACGGCTATGGAATTATGCAGAATGTAGAACAGTTATCAAATGGCAGAGTAAAACTTGCTGCAGGTACTCTTTATGGTGCGATAAACACACTTCTTGAAAAAGGGTGGATCATTTCTCTGCCCGGCGAAAAAGACAGCAGAAAGAAAGAGTATCAAATCACGGATCAAGGGAAACAAACACTTGAAACAGAGATTACTCGCTTGCGTGAACTTATCGAAAACGGAAATCGCATATTGGAGGTTAAGTAAATGAGAAAAACTATTCATAAGTTATTTTGGGTTTGGGAATTTGATAAAGAGGAAAAGTGGCTCAATGAAATGGCGGCTAAAGGACTTTGCCTTGTTTCTGTTGGCTTTTGCAAATACGAATTTGAGGATTGTGAACCCGGCGAATACAAGGTATGCTTGCAATTACTTGACAAAATGCCACGTCATCCCGAAAGTCAAAAGTATATTGAATTCCTTGAAGCAACAGGAGCAGAACATATTGGTAATTTTACTCGTTGGGCATATTTTCGGAAGAAGTCTAAGGACGGAGAATTTGAATTATTTTCTGATAATGATTCACGTATCAAATATGTATCTAAAGTTATCGGTTTCGTTTCATTGATAACAATAGCAAATTGGATAATAGGTATTGATAATGTTTTTATAGCAATGTCGTTTTCAAGTCCGATGAATTATCTTGGTATA
>JAFPAV010000059.1 GCA_017390725.1 Clostridia bacterium
ACCGTTAAGGATGCAACTAAATCGGGAGATGCGAATCTTAAATCCTTAAGACTCGCGCACGGAACACTCAGCCCCCAATTTTCTAAGGATGTAACCAGCTATACTGCAACCATTCCTTATTCGGTAACCGAGTGTAAGGTATATACAAGAACCAGTGATTTATCAGCACAAGTAGCTGTTGAAGGCAGCGCTACAATGAAGGTTGGAGAAAACACAAGAACGGTTGTTGTTACTGCGCCTAACGGCAATCAAAAGCGTTATAAAATAGTAATAACCCGTCTTCCGGAGGGTGAGGGTGACCAACCCACCGAAGAACCCCAGGAGAACTCAAACAAAGTTGTAATTTCGGGAACTGATTATGAAATTCTCAGTGATTTAGGCGGAATCGCTGTGCCAAAGGGCTTTTTGATAGCCCAGGCGGAATACAATGGCACTAAAGTTGCAACCCTTGAGGATGAAAATGGCAAATATTTAATTTATTATCTTAAAAATACGAAGGATAATAAAAATGAGCCCTTTGTTCTCGATGAAGATACAAAATCCTTTAAAAAGTTACCCTACATTACTTCAGGAAATGATTTTTATATCTTAGAGGATGTTGATGATACAAAGGGAATTCCCGTTGGAACACAGATTTCAAGCGTTAATATAAATGGAAATTTTGTAAGTGGATTTATTCCCGAAAACGATAATATGGTAGGCTTTTATTATGTTACCTGCTATATTGACGGTGTAAGCGGTTTTTATAGATATGATTCTGAAATGAATACTATCCAACGTGAAATGGGACTAATTTTCGGAGAGAATACAATGTCCTTTGATGTTGAAGAAACAGGGGATAATTTCTTTGCTCGTTTCGGTAAGCTTAATACGGCTGCAAAATTAGTTGTTATAGGTGTAGTTCTAATATTCGTTATAATAATTGCCCTTATAGTTATTGTTATTATTCAGGCGGTTAAATCAAGAAAAAGAGACAGTGCTTTTACCGATGAACAAATGGTAACTTTGGAGGATGACGGTTCTGTATTCTCGCCTGAGGATATTCCGGAGAACACACAGCCATCAGCAGACGAAGAACAGGCAGAATCTGAAGAAGAAATTATCGAGGAAGCTGATGAGGAATCCGAAGAACAACCCGAAGAGAAATCCGAACAGAATTCCGAGGAAGAATCAGAAGAAGCTGAAGAGGATGAAGAATAACCTATTTTAGGTTTTTAAGAAAATCTTTCTTTAATTCCGGTGTTAATTTATCTGCAGCTATGTGAAAAGCGCCCTTGACCATAAGGTATTTAAAAATAGGGTCAACGGTGGAATAACTATAAAGTCCTCCGTAACGGTAGCTATCCAGAAAAGAAAGAAAAAGAATTTTTATATCAAATGATTTCATAATTTTTAACCTCCTTTTTATATTTTTTGATGTTTAAAGGAGGTTATTAAAATAAAAAATTGGCGTAATTTTAAAAAAATGTTAAAAAAGGATTTGAGGCAAAACTATGGCAAAAGAAGCAGTAAAGTATTTTGGGGTTGACCCTTGGAAAATCACCGAAAAAGGCTTTAACCCTGAGCGCTCAAGAGTATCCGAGAGTATATTCTCTCTGGGTAACGAGTATATGGGAACAAGAGGCTTTTTTGATGAGGTTTATTCGGGAGATAGTCTTAAGGGGAACTATTTCAACGGTGTTTGGGAGGATAAACCCATTACATACTTTGAGCATTTTAAGGGGCTCTCTGAGCGTTGTTGCTTTATGATAAATGCTCACAACTGGATTTACACCAGAATTTTCGTAAATGGTGAAGAATTAGACCTTTATAAATGCGAGGTTAAGGATTTCTACCGTGAGCTTGATATGAAGCGTGGTATAGTTACAAGAAGCTTTATATGGAAGGATGTAAAATTTACCTTCGAGCGCTTTATTTCTATGACCGAGCGCACCGTTGCCGCCCAGAAAATAGAGATGGAATCGGTAGGTTTTAAAGGTGATATAAAAATCGTTGCAGGCTCGGATTTCACTCCTATCCACGAGGAAGAAAACCGTAATTTCTGGAATGAAATTTTTAACGAAAATGGTTGTATTGTTGCCCGTACTCAGTCGAGCGGACAGCGTGTTTACTGTAAATTCAATGCTAATATTTCTGCTGATAAGTATTTTGCCGAGGAGAAAAAGGCTTGCGCAGAATATAATATTACTCTTGGTAATGGTGAGAAAAAGGTATTTGAGCGTCTTAGCATCAATATCGCAGAGAAGGATACCTCTATTGCCGATGATAAATTTATAGCCGAGTGTGATATCAAGGCAGATACTCTGCTTAAAACCTCCTATGATGAATATAAAACCGCCCATGAGGGCTTCTGGGCTGATATGTGGAACAAGCTTGATATCGTTATTGAAGGGGATGAGGAGAATCAGCAGGGCGTTCGTTTCTGTATCTTTAATCTCCATCAGACCTATCACGGAGAGGATGGCTCTTTGAATGTAGGAGCTAAGGGACTGACAGGCGAAAAGTATTCGGGCTGGACCTTCTGGGACAGTGAGACCTATTGTCTGCCCTTCTATATGTTCAATAATCCTCAGGCGGCAAAGAATCTTATTATGTACCGCTACAATACCCTGCAGCAGGCACTTGAGCGTGCAGTTGAGCAGGATACGAAGGGCGCTTGCTACCCAATGGTTACTATTGACGGTACCGAAAGCTGCGGCGTATGGCAGCACGGCAACCTTGAAATTCACGTAACTGCCGCTATTGCTTATGCAGTATGGCATTATGTTACCAACCTTAAGGATAAGGATTTCCTTTATAACTACGGCGCAAGACTCCTTGTTGAAACCTCAAGATATTTTGCTTCCCGTGGCGGATTTAGTCCCAAGAACGGAGATTTCGGTCTTTATGGCGTTATGGGTCCCGATGAATTCCATATGATGGTTAATAACAATACCTATACCAACTATATGGTTAAGAAAATGTTCCTTTACACCCTTGAGGTTATAGAGGAAATGAAGAAGGAATGTCCCGAGCTTATCCCCGAAATAGAGGATGGCGAGCTTGAGGACTGGAAATACAAGGCAGATAAAATGCGTATTTCCTATGATGAGGAAACCAAGCTTTTCGAACAGCATGATGGTTATTTTGATTTACCCCATATCGATGTTAATTCTATCTCTCCCGATAGAGTTCCGATTTATAGATACTGGGCATATGACAGTATTTTCAGGGTTAATATGTTAAAACAGCCTGATGTTGTGCTTATGCTTTTCTTCTTCTCGAAGGACTTTACCTTAGAGCAGAAAAAGGCAAATTATGATTATTATGAGGCTCGTTGCTTCCACGAAAGCTCACTCTCGCCCTCTATCCATTCCATTATGGCTACCGAAATCGGTAAGGATGACCAGGCTTATGAGTATGCTAAGTATGCAAGCAGAATAGACCTTGATGATTACAACAGAAACACCCATCAGGGACTTCATATCACCTCTGCCGCCGCCGCTTGGATGAATATTGTTTACGGCTTTGGCGGTATGAGAACCGATGATGAGATTCTTTCCTTTAAGCCAACACTTCCAAAGCAGTGGAATGGCTACCAGTTTAAGATTCTTTACAGAGGAAAGATTTTAACCGTTGCAATAAAGGACGGAAAAGCAAAATTTGTTCTTGACGGCGAGGCTGAGCCGATTAGAATATTTGATAAGGAATACAGTGTAGGGAAAGAGGGCATTGAGGTTGAAATATAAGGCAGTATTATTCGATTTAGACGGTGTTATTGTTACCACCGATGAATGTCACTATAAGGGCTGGAAGAAATTAGCCGATGAAGAGGGCATTTATTTTGACAGACAGATTAACCAGAGACAGCGTGGCGTAAGCCGTATGGAAAGTCTTGAGGTGTTGCTTGAAAAGGCGGAAAAGGAATACACCGAAAGTGAAAAAAACGAAATGGCTGAGCGAAAGAATAACTACTACAGAGAGTATATCAAGTCATTAACTCCCGATGATATTCTTCCAGGTGTTATGGATTTCTGCACTATGCTTCGTGAAAACGGCGTTAAATTAGCTATAGGCTCATCCAGTAAAAACACCCCCACAATTCTTGAGGGAATAGGACTTGAAAGCTATTTTGACGGCGTTGCAGACGGTAATCAAATAAGCAAAAGTAAGCCCGATCCCGAGGTGTTTTTACTTGCAGCAAAACTTGTGGGCGTAGATCCTTCGGATTGCCTTGTTGTTGAGGATGCCGAGGCAGGTGTTGAAGCGGCTCTCGCAGGCGGTATGGATGTTTTAGGCGTAGGCGATGCAGTTAAGGGCACCAACGCTACATATAAAGCAGAAAACATAGCAAAATTCGATGCTTCATTAATAAAGTAATAAAAAAGAACTTCTCTTATGAGAAGTTCTTTTCTTATAGTTAAGGTCTTGCGTGAGGGGTGCATTTTATACAAAAGGCTTATGAAAAAGATTAACAGGCATAAACTATGATCAGTTTATGCCTGATTGCTTTAGATTGAGTTTTCTAAAATTTCAAGTCTTTTAGAGAACATTTCATACTCAAATTAGAAAAAATTGCAACGGTCGGTAAATATTATAATTCACATGATTTTATATTTTAAATACTCAACCCTGAAAATCGAGATTGTTTTCATCCTTATACGAGATTATTTTTGAAGGCACACCGCCAACTATTGCATTCATTGGTACATCCTTTAAAACAACAGCGCCTGCGGCAGCTAAGCTGTTTTTGCCCATAGTTACACCGCCAAGTACCTTTGCGCCACAAGTAACCGAAACATTATCCTCTAAAATGGGATTAAGCTCGCCTTTACAACCTATTGTTACTTGCTGATAAATTCGACAGTTCTCCCCTATTTTTTTAGCGTTTATAATGGTAGCAAAACCGTGTTGTATGTAAAGTCCTCCACCAATATCTTTTGTATAGATATAAAGGCTCTCCATAGGCTTCCAAAGAAGTCTTGCAATAATATAATGAATAACCGAACGGTGAGGATGTTTAAAACGGTGAATTAAAAGATTTCTAAACTCTTTATAATATGTCAAATACCAATTTAATGACTCGAACAATCCAAGTGTATTTTTGTTAATCTGATTCCACCTTGCAACATCTTTTAATATTAAGTGTTTCTGTTTTGATGTGAGTACGCACAAAAATACAAAAAACGTCCTTGGATAGTTTATACACGCCAATAATCTTTTACCTAAGGTTGCCATTAATAATTCACACCTCAATTAATTATTTTTCTTACCTTTACAAGATGCAGAAATAATATATTTGGGTCTTCCTTTAATTTCTTCATAAATACGGGCAACATAATATCCGATAATTCCAAGACTTATCATCATTATACTACCTATGAATATCAGGATTAGTATAACGGTTGTCATACCTTCAAGAGCACGGCCTTGAATTTTATCGACAAATGCCCAAACACCAAAAATAGCGGTAATTCCAAGCATTATAAAACCTAATACCGTCACTATTTGCATCGGCGCGGTTGTATATGCAGAAATATTCGAAATAGCGTATTTAATAAGAGAAATTAGCGACCATTTTGTTGTACCTTCAGTTCTTTCTTTAACCTCAAACTCAACAGTTGCTTTTTTATAGCCCACCCAAAAAGAAATTGCTCTGAAAAAGCCTTTTTTCTCAGGTATTTTATTAAGTATATCAACAACCTTACGGTCAAGAAGCTTAAAGTCAGAAGCATTCGACATATCAAAGCCTACTACCGAGCTTATAAGAGAATAAAAACTTTTAGCGGCAAAGCCGTGAACCTTATTTTCTTTACCCCTGGTGCTTTTAATGGCCTCTACAATTTCAAAGCCTTCCTGCCAAAGTCTATACATTTCAACTATTTTTTCAGGCGGATGCTGTAAATCGCAGTCAATTACAACGACACAGTCACCCATTGCACTTGCAAGACCTGCTGAAATCGCAGCCTCTTTCCCAAAATTTCTTGAAAAATGAAGTCCGCATATATTATCCACTTTATCGGCTAAAGCTTTAATTTTTTCATAAGTATTGTCTGAAGAACCGTCATCAATAAAAATAATTTCATTCTCAATATCTTCATTTTTTAAGATATTAGAAATTGTAAAATAGGCTTTTTCAATCATTAATTCCTCATTATAAGCAGGAACAATTACAGATAGCATTTAATTTCCTCCTGAAGTGTTATCAAACAAGCTTTCAAACGTTGCAACCGACATAGGCTTATAGTAATAAAAACCTTGAAGAAGGTCGCACCCCGCCTCAATCGCCGCTTTTTCTTGTTCCTTTGTTTCAATTCCTTCGCACAGTGTTTTAAAACCGATATCCTTAGATGTTTGAATAAGATTTTTAAGTATTTTAAAACCTGTATCGGTAACTGAGTTTTGAGTAATTGATTTATCTATTTTTATAATAGAAATATCAAGGTTCTGCAAATCTCCAAATGTTGTATAACCACTTCCAAAATCATCAAGCAGTATTGAAATACCTCTTTCTTTAAGGGTTGACAAGTTATCTATCATTTGCTGTTTTGCTTCGCCTGTAATATTTTTATCTTCTAAAATTTCTACCGCTAAGCAAGAGAATTTTAGGTCATACTTTTCTGCAATAGTTGTAATTTTTTTCACAAATTCAGGCTCACTAATCGTTGAACGCGAAAAATTTATTGTGTATTTATAGTTTTCTCTTTGCTTTTTGTCGTTAGAAATCCATTTACAGTTTTTCTCGAAAATATAATAATCGAACTTTTCGTTTATTCCCACTGTATCAACTGCTGATAAGAAACTTTTCGGTGTTAAAACGCCTTCGCTTTCAGAATTTAAACGGGACAAAACCTCTGCCCCGATAATTTTCTTTGTCTTGGCATCCAAAACGGGTTGATATTCAAGGAAAAAACGATTATTATCAATTTCTTTTTCAATATTGTTTTCAATTTTAATTTTTTTATCAAGTGCTTTTCCGCTGCTCGCATTCCATTCAGCGTATGATATTTTTTGAGTTTTTGCAAGCATACAAGCTTGTTTTGCACGAGATACTGCATCATCAAAGGTCACTTCTATACGGCTCGAATCAAAAGCACCAATTAGTACGCTTACAATATTAAAGGCATCGTGTTTTAAAAGAATTTCGTTTGAGTCATTAATGCACAATTCAATTTGTTTTCTAATTGTACCGGCATCCAAACTTGTAATAACAATATAGTTTGTATCATCATAAGTCGCAACAAAAGAGTCTTCACCATCAGCAAAAACATCAAGCAGTTTATCTTTAATTTCTAAAAACAACTTCTGCTGTGAACGAGAAACACGCAAATTATCGGTAGAAAGGTTTATATATACAACCCACCTATTTACACAAGATTTACCAAATGTTTTAAAGCGACGTTCCATTTTGCTTATAGTTGTAAACGATTTTTCGCTTTGATCGTTAACCGCCTTAACTCCTCTTAAAGCAAAACAAATACCTATTGACACAAGTATAACCACACCTAAAGCCAATGTCGATATTAATATGTATGGATTTTCAAAAATGTGCATATTTTAACTCCTGTTATTTTTTCTTGAAGTGCGGAAATTCAAGTGTACCGCCCGACATTTCAAGTCCAATACTTTCGGCGGCTTTAATACACTTAATTCCGTCTGCTCTTGCCCTTTTCTTACGTGCATAAAGTTCCTTTATAATGAACGGTATTCCAAAAGACATCATTCCTTTAATAAGGTTGGACTTTGAAATTCCTTTTCGCTTATATTCCGCTAAAATTTCAAAAAAAGCATAATTTAAAGCTTCTTTATCGAGATTATTTGTTTTATCAGCTGATTTTGCCCATTTGTAAAACTTAATAAATTCCGAAATATTTGTGTTTTTTCTAAAATAAACTCCGTTTATATAAAATTCCTCTTGTTCTTCAGTCATAGGTTCTAAAAGTTTTGAGAAATAGTTCTTTTGAACCTTAATAACCTCATTTTTTTGTTTATCCAAGGTGGTTTCGGTTATTTGTTTATCGTGAAGCCTGTATATCATAAGATATTCTGATAAAATCTCAACCCTTTTGTTATTTAAAACAAACCTTGTCCAAAGCTCCATATCCTCGGTACAAGTGAAATTTTTATCGTATCCTAATTCCTTTATTACCTCTGCCTTAGCAATAATACCCGGATGAAGAATAGGATTTGTTACTAAAAGCAAAGCTTTAATAGAATTTTCATCATCTTTGCCACCACATCCACCTGAAGCATAAACACCGTTTTTAAGGGTCATAAATCGACAGGAAGACAAGTCAACATTAGGGTTTTCTTCCATAAAATCATACTGTTTTTGCAATCTGTCAGGCATACAGATATCATCAGCATCCATTCGGGCAATATATCTGCCTTTAGCTAAGGATAATGCCTTATTCAAGGATGACGGAAGTCTTAAATTTGTTTCGTTTGTATGTACTTTAATTCTATCGTCATTAGACGCATATTCAGCCAAAATTTTAGATGTATTATCGATAGAACAATCGTTTATTATAATAAACTCCCATTCTGTGAAGGTTTGGCTTAATACACTTTCAATAGTTTCTGCCAAATAATCCTCGCCGTTATATACACTCATTATTAAAGATATTTTAGGTACGATATTCATTTTATTAACCCCTTTATATCTTTTATTTTTTTACATAGATAGAGAAAATAAAAGGCTAATCTTATTTGCTCTTTCTTTAGTAAAAATATTGCAATTTTGCTTTTAACAGTAATATTTTCAAAATGCGCTTTTTTAATTTCTTCTTTATGTACAGAGCCTAAAACAGCCTGTTTTATACCATTAATCTCGCTAAAATAACCGCCTTCTGCTGCCGCCGCCAAAATAGCGAAGCATAAAAAAGCTGAGTAGCGAGAAAGTAAATCTTCAAAATATTCAGGCTTTTTAACATCCAGATTTCTAAGATAAGTAACTGCTTGCGCAACCTGCGAAATTTGACTTATTTTGAAGCTTGTTGTAATAGAATCGCCGCGCACAGTATAAAGATATATAGCTTTTTTGCTCATATAAACTGAATTTGCATCTAAATAGCAAGGCGTTGTACAACACGCATCTTCACCCATAATAATTGAGGTTGGCAAATTCATTTGATATTTTAAAGCAAGTTCCTTTTTTATTGCCTTTGCCCACAAGAAATAAAAGAGGTTTTGCATATTTTTATTAGATAAAAGATTAGGATAAATCTGTTCTTTCAACCTTTTTTTATCGTAAAGACCCTCTTGTACAAGGTCGTGTACTACTTTTCCAAGCTTTCCGTCGGTATAAATCCTATAAGAAAAGGAAACCAAATCAGCCTTTGTATCCCGTATTATTTGATAAGCACTCATTAGTGCATCAGGAGTAATTGCATCATCGCCATCAAGGTTAAATATATAGTCGCCTTTTGCTATGCTAACACCCGCCTGTCTTGCGCTGACAAGACCGCCGTTCTCTTTGTGTACAACCTTAATTCTATGGTCCTTTTGGACATATTTATCGCAAATTTCAGGACAGTTATCAGGTGAGCCATCATCTACTAAAATAAGTTCAAAATCGGCAAAAGTCTGTGAAAGTACGCTATCAATGCAACGACTCAAATATTTTTCAACATTGTATATCGGAACAATTACCGAAAAAAACATATTTCTTACTCCTATCTTGCTCTAAATAAAACCATAAGCTTTTGTAAAAAGTATAATTTGTATTTCATCGCGAATGCAAATGCCGCCTGTTTTTTTGGTAAACGATACCAAGGATAATCTTTTAGCGCCGTGGATATCATTTGGCTTTTGCAAATCATTTTTAATCTTCCTAAAAGAATGGAATATTTTATTTTTTCATCCTTCGCGTGCACTATTTCCTGTGAACATAAAATTCTTCCATAGCCTTGAATAAGTCTGTTTAAATACAGGCAATATTCTTCGGGTTTGCAAACATCTTTAATATGATTTTCTATTTCTGCAATGAAGCTTTGCACCATTGAAAAGCGGTCACTTCTATATGATTTAGAAAAAGATTCATCATTTCTTCTATAACAATAAAATGCCCCTTGAATACCAACGGCTTTATCAATTTGTTTAATAAAGTCCACCATGAAAATAGCGTCTTCACTCATCACCTTGCGTTCGGATAAAAACTTAATCTTTTTATCCGTAATTACCGAGCGTTTAAAAAGATTTTTACAAGTGCTAACACCATATCTACTATCATCAGGCTCGTGTGGTAATGCACCTACTACACCTAAAAGAAGTTTCTTTATATCATCTTTTTTAAAGAGAATTTCCTTATCGAAATAATGTTTTTCTTGGTATTCTCCACTCTTCCCAAAGGTGTTACCACCAACAAAACTAATGCCCGCTACAACAAGGTCTGCATTGTTTTTTAAAGCTGCATTATAAAGCGTATCATACATTTGGGGCTTAATATAGTCATCCGAATCAACAAAGCCTATATATTCGCCGTTTGCAGCTTCAATTCCGGTATTTCTTGCAAAGCCGGGTCCTGCATTTTCTTTATGTATTACCCGAATTCTATCATCAGTTTTTGCTAATAAATCACAGAGGACAGCGCACTCTTCCTGTGAGCCGTCATCAACAATAATAATTTCAATTTCCCTTAATGTTTGAGAAGTAATTGAAGTTATACATTGCTCTAAATATTTCTCTGTATTGTAAACAGGTACAATAACGCTCACTTTTGGTGCAGCCAATATTTTCACCTCTTAACCTATAATTTGCTGATACTTTTCTATTAAAACATCGGCGTAATCGCCAACTTCGATTATCTCATCTTTTCTTCTTTCACAGTTTTGTTTAAGAAAAGAATAAAATTCTTCATCTTCAAAACATTTATTTATAGCTTGTGCAGCGGCTTCGGGAGTTGGTTCTTTTATAAGTAAACCTGTTTTGCCATCTTCCACAAGTTCTGCCATACCGCCGCTATTCATTGTAATAACAGGAACACCAAAAGAGTGTGTTTCAAGTATATTTAAAGGACAATTTTCGTACCAAACAGATGGCAAAATCATTACTTTTGCGTTAGCAATAAGTGAAATTAACTCATCCCCTGTAAGAAAGCCTTTCATTTTAACATTAGGAATATTTTTAAGGCATTCATCATCGGGTCCGTTTCCTGCGATTATAAAAGGAATTTGGGGAAGAATTTTAGCAGCCTTAGCTAAAATATCTACACCCTTTTCAATTGAAAGTCTGCTCGCAAAAGCAACATAAGGTGCTTCTGCATCTGTTTTTTCGGGTATAGGTTTCTTTTCAATAAAATTATGTATTGTAAAGGTTTTACCCGAATAAAGACTATCTGCGCTTAAAAGTTTTTCTGCCAAAAACTTGCTTGGGCAAACAAACAAATCCACTTTTTTATATGTTTTCAATAAAGAATATAATTTTGCCTCTATTGCACCGATAAGACTTTTAGCCTTTGAAGAGTGAATACAACTATATTTAAGGCAATTAAACTTTGAGCCGGTTATACAGCGTTCACAAGGTTTTGCTTCCTCAAGGCTATATAAAAGATGATTAGGACAAATCATCTGATAATCGTGTACCGTTTGTACTAAAGGAATATTACGCTTTTTTATAGCATAAATGATTGAGGGTGTTAGCTGAAAATTGATATTGTTCATATGCACAATATCAGGTTTAAAGCTATCTAAAACCTTTCCTATTTTTTTATAAGCCTCAAAAGAATATATAATTTTAAACGGATATAAAAATCTCGCTATACCCGTAGAGTGAAAATCCATATTAGTTGTGTATAAATTTTCGCTATTACCAACGGTATTATTTTCATCATACATACCGAAAAACTCAATTTCGTGCCCTTTGGCTTTTAGTTCTTCGGAAAGTTTAAGCATATAGGTTTCGCAACCGCCTCTTGGATAAAGAAACTTATTAACCATCAGTATCTTCATAAGATTGAGTCCCCCTCAGCTGATTTATTAACATCCGAAATATGTCCGAATATTTTCATTTCTGTATTTCTAACTTTTTGATCAAATCCATTACCAATCATTAAAATAGCAAGTACAGTTGTAAGTAATGGATAGTTCATTGTATTATCAGTCGATGAAACAATAACAAGATAAAGGGTTAAAACAAATGCCAAAATTGCATTTTCAACGTCACCTTTTTTACCAAAATAACAAACCCTTAGTATTGTGATTGAAACCAACCAAAAAATATAGCCCCAAAAACCTAAATCGATAAAATACTGCAAAAAATCATTATGAACAGCATTAACACCTACCGTCATATTTGTACTTAACTGATAGGTCAAAAAGCCGATACCATTACCTAAAAACTCAGGCGAAAACTCATAAAACTTATCCACAGCATTATAAATGATAACACGTCCGCTTGTGTCTATTCCTGCCTCCTCAAGCAAAGCAAAAACATCAAGCTTTATAATACCTACATAGCCGATAAGGACTAACACCACCATAACCGACAAAGCAATCGTAATTCTCATAGCGGTATCTTTTTTCAATTTGGCAATAAGCTTTAAAAGCCAAGCAAATCCTAATGCTACTACAATAGCGATAATTCCTATTCGTTTAAAAGCGGCAACAAAGCAAAACAAAGTAAGTGCTAAAAGGATATAAAATACAATATTTTTCTTTGGTTTATAAAACATATAGATTAAGTAAGCGCCAAGACAAAATGCAAGTTCGTGTATTTCTGCTTGAACTATAACATCGCCCGTTTCGTCCGCAAATGTTACGATAAGTTTAACGAATTCCGAAAAAAAGATGCCTATTCCGTTTTGTAAAATAATTGTACAAATCATTAATATATTAGAAATCAAAATTGCAATAAGGTTATACCAAATTCCTTTTTCTCCGAATATATACAAAAATGCAACCGCACCGAGAGTAAAGGAAACCATATTATTATATACAAAAGAACTCGAAAGTCCTCTTGAAATAACTGCTGTGTCAACCTGACCTACAAACCAAATAAATAATGATACTAAAATGGTAATTAAAAGTGGCGAGGAATAAACTAAGGTTGCTTTTAAGGCGGCAGTTCCCCTTGCAATATTAGGCTTAATTAAAAAGCATAAAAGTGCAGACGCAAATAAAACGAGGGCAAACGCGTGACGATATGTAATAAACAAGCCAAGATTAATGGTTTGAGTAATAAAATAGTACATAAGTACAGCTACTGCTATAAAATAACCCTTTAAAGCTTTTTCATAAAGTTTATTTTCCATACTTCACACTGCCCTCCTTATTTTATACTTTAGATAATTTGAGAAACAAATTCTTTCTTATTTTTAATTGCTTCTGAAAGCAACATTCTTGCGGTTTGGTTTTCCCTAAAGTTTTCTGCAATACCAATTTTATATTCAAGTCTTATATTTTTGTATTCTTCACGCTCATTAAGTCTTAAACTAAATATTCTTAAAATATCTTCAACAGTAATATAATCCGAATCCTTAATCAAAATCACAAAACTTCCATTACCGTTATAAATAAAGTCGGCTTTTGTCTTTCCAAAGGCTTCTTTTAAGAAAGATGTGAAAATTTTAATTATATCATCACCAACCTGACGGTTATACTCGGTATTGATATGAATAAGATTTGAAATATCAACCATTGCATATACTGTTCCATCGTCCAAAAGCTTCTTTTCCATAGACTTTAGATATTTATCAAAATACGCGCGGTTATTAAACTCTGTAAGATGGTCGGTATAGAAAATGTAGTTTATAATGTCATTTACTCTACCTAAAACAATTGCACCGCCGCAACAAAGGATTAATAGGAAGAAAAATGCGATTATTGTATAAAGTCCTACATTTACGCTTGGCTTTACCGAAGCCGAGGACAAAACAGAAATATAACTTGCGCCAAGATATTGATTATACTCATCATTTGTCTTCATTGTTGTATTATAAAGAGTAGATAAATCAGTAATTAATGACTTAATTTCGTTATCAATCTCCGTTTTGATTTTATCATAGTTTGCATTATAAATTTCGGTACAGGTCTTGCTTGAAGATAAGCACTCCTTGTTATGGCATTTGCCTGTACAAGCCGAAAATGTATCAATAATATAATGCGAATACGCAGTATCTATAATTAAATGTTCCTTACTTTCGTTGTGGTCTCTCCAACTATAAATTAATTCATCATAAGTAACTGTTTGGTCGCCGGGTGCTACTTCGAGAAGGTTTTTATCGTGTACCGTATCGAGAATATATTCATAGGTAATATTTGTATTTCCCGACTCTCTCATTTTTTCTACATAAGCATTTATAACACCAACAGTATCCTTTATAATACTTTCTTCTTTTGTATTTTGAATGCTGTTATTATCAATTCTTGTTGTATAATCCGAAACCAAAACAGTTTTGTTTTTTGTTATTTGATATTTATAAATTTTTGAGAATAAAGATGAAAGTCTAACGCTTCTTAAATAGTTAAAATCATCTGCTAAATCGCTAAAAGAAACACCTGTACCGGTTGCTCTGTAATATGGATTTTGCTCCATTCTTTGATACAAGGTAGAAAGTGTTTGGTCAACACCTGTATCAATTAATTCAACCAATTCAATATAGTCGTAGTTTTCACTTTCTATGTTGTCTATAACATTGTTTGCAGGCGCAACATTAACATATTTTTGGCTATACTCTGCAAAGTAAACATCAAGTGTTTCATCAAGAATTGTTCTTGCAAATACCGAACCTTCGTAGTTAGTTGCCGTAAAAGAAACAATATATGTACTTGGCTCGTAAATATATTCTTCACCTTCCTCAAGTTTTGCCTCTTTTTGTGCAACCTTATCTGCATCGGGAAGGGGAGTTATTGAAACACGGGAAATTAAACTATCAACCGAATAAACGCCTGTAAGTCCCATTCTTTCAACAACCTTAGACATAACGGCGGATGATTTAATTTCATTAACATCGAGCTTCGAACCAATTGGCGTAACACCTTGTTCTGCTGCAGGGTCGTTATAGTGAATAACCTCCGAAGCTACATAGGTATTTGATGATTTAAGCTTAAAATTAATGGCATAGGTAGCAACAACGCACAAAACCACAATAATTGGCAAAAGCTTTTTTAAATATCGAAAAACTTGAAAATTGTTCATTTTTTTACCTTCCTATATGGTTTAAGAGTTAAAATTTAGGAAACTTTTTAGAGATAGAAATCAGCAATAAAGCGGCATAAGTAAGTAAAGCAAATGCTGCAACCGCTTTAAGTTCCCTAAAAAGAGATGCTCCCGTAATGCTAACGGCAATACATTGATTCATTGTGTAGTTAGAATATTCTCTACCTGCTTTTATTGCCTCTGTTGTAAAGTTATCAATACTTTTATCTATTAACTCTATAAGCGCATCTGCCTGAGCATTTGCAGAAGCATTCGTGTTTGCCGACTTTATTTTATTAATAATGAGTTCATTGTCCATAATCTCTTTATTATTTGAAGCAACACTATCGCTAAAGCCGGTCGCTAATACAGACAACTCATCAACGCCTACTTTAGTTCTACCCATATAGTATTTACCGCTTCCGTCCCAAGTCGGAACCAAAACAACCCTTGTCATTTCCTCAGAATACATATCTATCGCATCATTACAAAGATTAAAAGATACATAATTCTTTTGCTTATCAAAATCTGTGTTTTTATTTTGATAAGCAAGTCTGTCGATATAACTCGACTTATCCTTTGCTATGCCGTGCTGCAAAATTAAAGACTTTAAATTTTGTTCAATTTGAGTTTCCTTAAACTGAAAAACCTTCCCTGCAATAGAATTAAATGTTGTATCGTTTTCGGTAACAAAGCTTGATCCCTTTTCTGCCATTCCGTATAGATAATTCAATACAGAGGTGGTTTCTTTATTAAAATAAGTTACAATGTCCATATATTCCATCTTAGTAAAATCGGGCTTTTCTTCTTGCTCGGTAAGACTAAAATTATCGGTATATTTTTCTATGTAATAGTCTTTATAAGCGCTTGCAATCAAGGCTATTACATTTTCCGAATTCAAGTGTTCGGTATGCTTTGAAGCATAATATTCCACAACAAACTCAGTAGAAATATGGTAGTTTGCCTTGTCGTTTACATCACCTTGAACATAAGGGTAAACCGATAAACATTCCTTTAATTCCTTAACCGTAACATCCTCTAAAGCACCTTTTTCAATAGCTTTTTCAATAACCTCATCACAAATAATTTCGGACATATTATATCTTGTTCCGTTTGAATTTTGAGCTAGTGATGCTTCGGAATAATTAAGAGAAACTACCGCAGAAACAAAGTGTTTTGATTCAATATGATTTAAAACACCAAATACTCCTGTAAACAGCACCAAAAAAATTAAAATGCCTACCTGCAAAAACTTTGTTGCTTTTAATATTTTTACAAACTCTGCTTTTGTAACATTTTTAGAACGAAAATATATTGTCAAGGCTCCAACTATCAGCAATATCCCCACTATTAAAACGGGTATTTTTTGCAAAAGTGATATAATCATACAATAGTCTCCTTTTAGAATTTATTAATGTCTACAATAACAATTTCGGGTTGATTATTAATTCTAAAGAAATTGCTGTTTTCAAGACCTGAATTTACGATAAGCGGCCTTCCCTGAACATCATATCTGCCATAAACATAACAACCTTTTCTTGCGGGTAATATTCCGCCCTCGGTTGTATATAATGGGCCTATGAACGGTATTTTGCATAAACCGCCATGGGTATGTCCCGCAAGCATCAAATCGCCCCATGTATCAGGTGTATATTTCTCGAAAACTATTGGTTCGTGAATTGCCATAATTTTAAGATTGCTTACATTCTCGTTAATAAATTTATTATAACTTTCTCCCGCATAGGACCAAAAAGACGAGGGATTTGATGTGAGAACGCCGTAAATATCAACAGTCGTTGCACCTATTGTTATAGTATCTTGACTGTTTTTTAAAACCTTTACTCCCGCATTCTCGAGATTTTTTGCAAAATCATCAGTCATTTCCAAAAGCTTTTTCGGGTCGCGGTTATCATCATTAAATCCAAATTTTTTATCCAAATTTTCCTGTGTTAGCGGACCGTCATAATTCTTTTTAACCTCGTTATTTCCATATATGAAATACGATTGGGCTACATTTGCTAATGTTTTGCAAAGTTTCACAACAGCATCATCGGAAGTTGTTTGCGAATCAACCATATCGCCCGTATATATAATTACATCGGGTTTGAGTTTTTCAATTCGGTCAACAAGTTTACTGTCGTTCACAAAAGATGCATTATGTAAATCCGAAATTTGAATAACCCTTATTTTATTATTAACTTTAAGGCTACTGACACAATAAAAGGTTTCCTTAAAATTCTGATTTTCAAGATAATTGCAACCAAGTATTGTAATAGAAGCCGCAATCCCTATAAAAATCAAGCTTATTATAAAAAATCGTATAACACGTACGCTTTTTTTAGTTATGCGCTTATTCTTTTTCATAACATTAATTTCCTTTCCTTTTATTTTCCAAAACTTTTTTATAAAGGTTATGTGTAGCAACCGCAACGTCATTCCAATTGTATTTTCCAAGAATAAAATCATCAACACCACGTTTTATATTCTCTACACACAAATTGTCATCACACATATTTTGAAGTTTATTTTGTAAATCAGCCACATTGCTTTTTTTGAAATGGATTGCCTTGTCTTCTGTAACTAATGTATTTTCAGGAATATCAGAACACAAAACCGCATTTCCATACGCTAATCCTTCCAAAAGACTTATGGACATACCCTCAATATCCGAAGGTACGGCAACAATATAAGCGTTGCTATATATTTCCTTAAGCAAATCGCCCGAAATAAATCCTGTAAATATAATATTTGGATTGCCAGATGCCATTTGTTTTAAAGAAGCAACATATTCATTGGTATCGCTTGTATCACCCGCTATAACAAGCTTTTTATCTGTTTTTATATTGTTATAAGCGTCAATCAAATAATGGATACCCTTTTCGGCGGTAAGTCTTGAAACCGTACAGATATAATCGCCTTTTGATAAGCCGTATAATTCTGTGATTTTTTCTGCCTGTTTTATTGTTGGCTTGTCTATTCCGTTATGTATAATCACCGTTTCGCGATTATAGGTTTCTTTGAAATAAGCTTTGGCACTCTCGCTTAAAACAATAATTTCATCAGCGCATTTTACCATTACCTTTTCGCCGAATTTTATGTATTTAGAGGCAAAAGAGCCACTCCATTTTTCTCTCTGCCAATCAAGTCCGTGAACGGTTGCGACACAGCGTTTGCC
>JAFPAV010000004.1 GCA_017390725.1 Clostridia bacterium
ACACTTAGGGTGGGTTGTAATATACTGTTAAGGTGCTTTTTTGGGTGTAATGCACAATTTTGTGACTGTTTATGCAAAAATATGTGTAAAAATGCAGAAAATATCTATTTTTATGAAATAAAACTTGCATAAATACCCAAAATATGATAATATTTATGCATAGAATTTGATTTTATGCAAAAATGGAGGAATAAATATGAGTAAAAAAGAATTTAAGAAGGTTGTACTTGCTTATTCAGGCGGTCTTGATACTTCAATAATTATCCCTTGGCTTAAGGAAAATTATAATAATCCCGAGATAATTGCCGTATCAGGAAATGTTGGTCAGGCAAGTGAGCTTGAAGGTCTTGAGGAAAAGGCTATTAAGACAGGTGCTTCAAAAATTTACATAGAGGATTTGACCAAGGAATTCCTTGAGGATTATGTATTTCCCTGTGTTCAGGCAGGCGCACTTTATGAGGATTATATGTTGGGTACTGCATTTGCCCGTCCTCCTATAGCAAAGCGTATCGCAGAAATTGCTATCGCTGAGGGTGCCGATGCAATATGCCACGGATGTACAGGAAAGGGTAATGATCAGGTTCGTTTCGAACTCGCTATTAAAGCATTTGCTCCTGATATGCCAATTATCGCTCCTTGGCGTGAATGGGATATAAAATCCCGTGAAGAGGAAATCGAATATGCAGAGGCTCATAATGTTCCTTTGAAGATTAGCCGTGAGACTAATTATTCTAAGGATAAAAACATATGGCATCTTTCTCACGAGGGACTTGACCTTGAGGATCCTATGAACGAGCCTCAGTATAATAATCCTACCTTCCTTGAGATGGGTGTTTCTCCCGAAATGGCTCCCGATAAGCCTACCTATGTAACGCTTCACTTTGAGCAGGGTATTCCTACTGCAGTTGACGGTAAGGATATGGATGCTGTAGAGTTGGTAACAACCCTTAACAAGCTTGGTGGCGAAAATGGTATCGGACTTCTTGATATAGTTGAAAACCGTCTTGTTGGTATGAAGTGCCGTGGCGTTTATGAAACTCCCGGTGGAGCTATAATCTATAAGGCTCACAGTGTTCTTGAGAGCATTTGTCTTGATAAGGAAACTGCTCATTATAAATCCTTAGTAGCACAGAAGCTTGCAGAGCTTGTTTATAACGCTCAGTGGTTTACTCCTTTAACCGAGGCAATTCTTTCCTTTGTTAAAACAACTCAGAAGACTGTTACAGGTGATGTAACATTAAAGCTTTATAAGGGTAATATGATTAATGCAGGTGTTAAATCACCCTATTCACTCTATGACCCCGAAATTGCAACCTTTGATGAGGATGAGGTTTATGACCAGAAGGATTCCGCAGGATTTATTAATCTTTACGGATTACCCACAAAGGTTTATGCCAAGATGAAGGCAAAAAATAACTTAAAGTAGGTATAAAAATGGAAAAAATGTGGGCGGGCAGGTTCAGTAAATCACTGGACAAGCTGGCAGATGATTTCAATTCTTCAATACACTTTGATTCAAGAATGTATAAGCAGGATATCACCGGCTCAATAGCACACGCAACTATGCTTGCGGCAAAGGGTATAATCTCTGAATTGGACAGTGAGCTTATAGTTGAAACCCTTTCGGATATTTTGGAAGACCTGGAGGGCGGAAAACTTGCTATTGATGAAAATGCCGAAGATATCCATATGTTTGTTGAGGCAGAGCTTACAAAGAGAATAGGAGATATCGGTAAGCGTCTACATACCGCTCGAAGCCGTAATGACCAGGTTGCTGTTGATATCCGTCTATATCTCCGTGATGAAGCAAATGAAATAATCGGTTTGATTAAAGAGCTGTTGAAGGCTATTTACGGTAAAGCAAAAGAGCATAAAATGGATATTATGCCTGGATATACTCATCTGCAAAGAGCCCAACCCATAACCTTTGCTCACCATATTTTAGCGTATGCGATGATGTTCACAAGGGATATAACAAGACTGCAGGACGCTGTTAAGCATATGAACTATTCACCCCTTGGCAGCTGTGCCCTTGCAGGAACAACCTATGATACGGACCGTTATATGACGGCTCAAAAGCTTGGATTTGACGGTATAACCCTTAACAGTATTGACGGTGTTTCTGACAGAGATTTCTGTATTGAGCTTTTAGCCGCATTTTCCACTATAATGATGCATCTCTCCCGTTTTTCCGAGGAGATAATTATGTGGGCTTCTTGGGAATTTAAGTTTATTGAGCTTGATGATAGCTATACAACAGGCTCGAGCATTATGCCTCAGAAGAAAAATCCCGATATGGCAGAGCTTGTAAGAGGAAAAACCGGCAGAGTTTACGGTGACCTTATGGCAATGCTTACCACTCTAAAGGGTATACCTCTTGCTTACAACAAGGATATGCAGGAGGATAAGGAGTCAATCTTTGATGCTATTGATACTGTTAAAAAATGCCTTAGTGTATTTGCGCCGATGATAGCAACTATGAAGGTTTTGCCTGATAATATGTACAAAGCGGCAGGGGAAGGCTTTATAAATGCCACCGATTTAGCCGATTGGCTTGTTAAGAAGGGAATGCCCTTCAGAACTGCATATAAGCATGTTGGAGAAATAGTAGCTTATTGTATTAAAAATAAGCTGATACTCGAAACATTACCTATTGAAAAATATAAAGAATTTGATGATATATTTGATGACGACCTCTATAATGAGATTTCCCTTGAAACCTGTGTTTTAAAGAGAATTTCTGCAGGAGGAACGGGGGAAGCATCTATTGATGCTCAGCTCGAATATATAACGGAGTTTTTAAATGATTAAAAAGGTTTTTATTGACGGTAAGGCAGGAACAACGGGACTGCGCATCTATGAAAGACTTGAAAGCAGAAACGATATTGAGCTTATTACCTTAAGCGAGGAATTGCGCAAGGATATTAATGCAAGAAAGAAAGCCCTTAACAGTGCTGATATTGCTTTTTTGTGCCTTCCCGATGCTGCAGCGAGAGAATCTGTTTCATTAATTGAAAATCCTGACACCGTTGTTATTGATACCTCAACGGCTCATCGTACGAATTCTGAATGGGCATACGGATTTCCCGAGCTTTCGTCTGATTTTGAAGAAAAAATAAAAAATTCTAAGCGCATTGCTGTTCCTGGATGTCATGCAAGCGGTTTTATAGCTCTTGTATATCCGCTTATAAAAAACGGTATCATATCCGCTGACGCTTTACTTTCTTGTTTTTCGATTACGGGTTACAGCGGCGGCGGTAAAAAAATGATAGCCGAATATGAGCAGGATAACAGAGATGCTTTACTAGATGCGCCTCGTCAATATGGTATTGCTCAGTCGCATAAGCATTTACCTGAAATGACCGTTGTTACAGGCGTTAAAAACAACCCTGTGTTTTGTCCTATAGTAGCCTCCTTTTACAGCGGTATGGAGGTAACGGTGCCTGTTTTTGCATCCCTTTTAAATGAGGGAAAAAGCATTGAGGATATTAAAAACATATACCGTAACTGTTATAACAGTGATATAGTTTATTTTGCAGAGGATACTGCCGAAGAAGGCTTTATGTCTGCGAATAAACTATCGGGTAAGGATTCAATGGAAATATCGGTTGCAGGCAACGAAGAACGTATTTTACTTATTGCAAGATACGATAATCTTGGTAAAGGCGCTTCGGGTGCCGCAATTGAGTGTCTTAATATTGTGCTCGGCACAGAAAAAACTAACGGATTAGAAATTTAGGAGAGAATTAAATGAAATTTGTAGAAGGCGGAGTATGTGCAGCTAAAGGCTTTTTAGCTAACGGTATTCATTGCGGAATCCGCAAAAACCGTTCTAAAAGAGATTTAAGCCTGATTTACAGTGAAAAAAAGGCTGCCGCAGCCGCAGTTTACACAACAAATCTTGTAAAAGGCGCACCCCTTAAGGTAACCAAAAATAATATCGCTGATGGATATGCAAAAGCAGTTATCTGCAATAGCGGAAATGCCAATACTTGTAATGCAGATGGTATTGAAATTGCCGAAAAAATGTGCGATTTATTAGCAGCTGAGCTCAATATTTTTTCAAAGGATATAGTTGTTGCTTCTACGGGTGTTATCGGTCAACCTTTGGATATAACCCCCATAAAGAACGGTATTCCTGAGCTTGTATCAGGCTTGGGTACTGATAACAGCGAAGCCGCTGCCGAGGGTATAATGACTACCGATACCAAATTAAAACAGGTAGCGGTTAAGTTCCAAATAGACGGTAAAGAGTGTACATTAGGTGGTATAGCAAAGGGCTCGGGTATGATTCATCCCAATATGGCAACAATGCTTGTGTTTATTACTACCGACTGTAATATAACACCTGAAATGCTCCAAAAGGCTCTTTCCACCGATATTAAAAATACCTTTAATATGGTTAGTGTGGACGGTGATACATCCACTAACGATATGGTAACGGTACTTGCTAACGGTATGGCCGAAAACACAATTATTGACTGTGAAAATGATGCCTTTAATACCTTTATGAAGGCTCTTAATACAGTTTGTGTGCACCTTTGCAGAAATATCGCCGCAGACGGCGAGGGAGCAACAAAGCTTTTAGAGTGTGTTGTCAGTGGTGCAAAGGATGATGCAACCGCAAAAACCGTTGCAAAATCTGTAATTTGCTCTTCACTCACAAAGGCCGCTATGTTTGGCTCGGATGCAAATTGGGGAAGAGTGCTTTGCGCTATCGGATATTCGGGCGCTAAGGTTGATGTTGAGAAAATCGATGTTAGCTTTAAATCCTCGAAGGGCGAAATTGCCGTTTGCAAAAACGGTGCAGGAATTGATTTTTCTGAGGAAAAAGCAAAAGAAATTTTACTTGAGGATGAAATTGATATATTAATAAATTTAAACAGCGGTGAATTTTGCTCAACCGCTTGGGGCTGTGACCTTACCTATGATTATGTAAAAATCAACGGGGATTACAGAACATAAATAAAATCTCCGCATAAGCGGAGATTTAAGCATTTAAAAAGGAGAAAAAATATGCCACTTAATATTACTAATGCACAGAGAGCAGAAATCTTAACACAGGCATTGCCTTATATTCAGAACTATTACGGAAAGATAGTTGTTATAAAATACGGCGGCAATGCTATGATTAATGAGGAACTTAAGCAACAGGTTATGGAGGATATCGTTCTTCTTCGTCTTGTTGGTATTAAGGTTGTTCTTGTACACGGCGGAGGTCCTGAAATAACCGATACCCTTAACAAAATCGGTAAAGAGTCGGTTTTTGTTGACGGTCTCCGTGTAACCGATAGGGAAACCGCTGAGGTTGTGCAAATGGTTCTTGCAGGAAAGATTAATAAAAGTCTTGTAAACCTTCTTGGCACCAAGGGTGGCAGAGCAATGGGTATATCGGGTATTGATGCTCATTTGATTGAATCCGAGCCGAAGGATGAAAGACTTGGCTTTGTGGGTAAAATAACAAATGTAAATGTTGCTCCCATTATGGATTTACTTGCTCATAAATATATCCCTGTTGTATCAACTGTAGGATGCGATAGCGAGGGTAATGTTTATAACATAAATGCCGATACTGCCGCCGCCTATATAGCAGGTGCTTTAGGCGCAGAGTGTCTTATTTCGATGACCGATATTGCAGGAATTTTAAAGGATAAGGATGACCCTTCATCTTTGATACCCCGAATTGATTTAGAGGATGCAAAGCATCTTTTTGAGGATGGAACTATTTCAGGTGGTATGATACCCAAGGTTGAGTGCTGTATTGAAGCTATCCGCCGAGGAGTTCAAAAGGTGTTTATTATGGACGGCAGAGTGCCTCATTCACTTCTTATTGAAATGCTTACCGATGAGGGCGCAGGAACAATGGTAACCGAGGTTAAGTAATATGTGTGTTAAAACAAACGATGAAAAATATATTGCCTCCACCTATGCAAGATTTCCTTTGTTTATTGAAAAAGGAAAAGGCTCTCTTGCTTATGATGAAGATGGAAAAGAATACATAGATTTGGGTACGGGTATCGCAGTAAATACCTTCGGTTACTGTGATGAAGAATGGATAGGTGCAGTAACAGCTCAGTTAAGCGCAGTTCAGCATACCTCTAATTTGTTTTATTCGGCCCCCGATACAGAACTTGCAAAGCTACTCTGCGAAAAAACTGGTTTTAAAAAGGTGTTCTTTTCGAATTCGGGAGCAGAAGCAAATGAGTGTGCTATAAAAGCCGCTAGAAAGTATGCCGCAGATAAAAAAGGCGGGGACTATTATACCATTATTACTTTAAAAAACAGTTTTCACGGCAGAACTGTAACAACTCTTGCAGCTACAGGTCAGGATACCTTTCATAAGGATTTCTTACCCCTCACAGATGGATTTTGCTATGTTGAAGCTAATAATACAGAAGAACTCGAAAAAGCTGTTAAAACGAATAAAATTGCGGCAATTATGTTTGAATTAGTTCAGGGTGAGGGCGGAGTTATCCCACTGGATAAGGAATTCGTTCAAAAAATTGCACAAATCGCTCAAAAAGAAGATATATTGATGATTGCCGATGAGGTACAAACGGGTAACGGCAGAACGGGTAAGCTATATGCTTATATGAATTACGGAATAAATCCCGATATTGTCACAACCGCAAAGGGCATCGGCGGAGGGTTACCCCTAGGAGCAACGCTGTTTGGCGAAAAAACTGCCAATGTTTTAACTCCGGGTACTCACGGCTCTACCTTTGGCGGAAATCCTGTTTGCTGTGCTGGTGCAGTTAATATTATTTCAAGAATTGATGATAAGCTTCTTGATGAGGTTGCTAAAAAGAGCAACTATATAATAGAAGAATTAAGCAAATGCAAGGGAATAAGTAATATAACAGGCATGGGATTAATGCTTGGCTTTAACACCCTAAAGGATTCGAGCGAGGTTATCAAAGAATGCAGAGAAAAGGGCGTTATTGTCATTAAAGCAAAGGATAAAATCCGCCTTTTACCTGCACTTAATATCCCTTGGGAATTGCTTAAAAGGGCCGTTGAGGTTATAAAAACTGTTAATAGTTAAAGGGAGTAATAACTATGGATTTTAAAGGAAAAAGCTTTTTGAAGCTTCTTGATTTCACTGCTGAGGAAATAGAGTGCCTTATTGATTTAGCAGCCGAACTTAAAGCTAAAAAGAAGAACGGAATACCCCATAATATTTGTCAGGGTAAAAATATTGCTCTTATTTTCGAGAAAACAAGCACAAGAACCCGTTGTAGCTTTGAGGTTGCCGCTTATGATTTGGGCGCCCATGTTACCTATCTTGACCCATCCGGCTCACAGATAGGTAAAAAAGAAAGTATAGCTGATACAGCACGAGTTCTTGGCAGAATATATGATGGTATTGAATATAGGGGATACGGTCAGGAAATAGTTGAAGAACTTGCAAAATATGCAGGTGTTCCCGTTTGGAACGGTCTTACAAATGAATTTCATCCAACACAGATATTAGCAGATTTTCTTACTATAAAAGAGCATTTTGGCAGACTCAAGGGAATCAATTTTGTATATATGGGTGATGCCCGCTACAATATGGGTAATTCTCTTATGGTAGGATGCGCTAAGATGGGACTGAATTTCACCGCTTGCGCACCTAAAAAGTATTTCCCCGATGCGAAGCTGATTGCAGAATGCGAAAAAATCGCCGCCGAGAGTGGTGCGACATTAAAGTTCTGTGAAGACCCTACTGAGGCTACAAAAAACGCCGATGTTATCTGCACAGATGTGTGGGTATCAATGGGCGAGCCTGTAGAAATATGGGAAGAGAGAATTAAAGACCTATCTCCATATCAGGTTAATTCCGCCATTATGAAAAACGCAGGGGAAAATGCCGTATTTATGCACTGTCTGCCTTCCTTCCACGATTTAAAAACAACCGTTGGAAAAGAGATGGGTAAGCGTTTTGGACGTGATTCTATGGAGGTAACCGACGAGGTATTTGAGAGTAAGCAGTCCATAGTTTTTGACGAAGCGGAAAACAGAATGCATACAATTAAAGCCGTTATTGCGGCAACCTTAGTATAAAGAACTTTCTATAAGATATTTAATCGTAATAATATAGGAGCAAAAGAATGAGAATTGTAATAAAAGTGGGAACATCAACCTTGGCTCATAAAACGGGAAGAATTAATATTCGCCGTGTCGAAGAGCTTTGCAAGGTTATGAGTGACCTTAAAAACGCAGGAAATGAAATAATTCTTGTTTCCTCGGGAGCCATTGGTATGGGTGTTGGCAAGCTTTCTCTTGATAAGCGTCCTACCGATATTCCTACAAAACAGGCTGCTGCTGCCGTTGGTCAGTGTGAGCTTATGTATACATATGATAAACTGTTTTCCGAATATAATCATACCGTTGCTCAAATTCTCATCACAGGTGAGGATATCGAACATGTTGACCGTCGTGCTAATTTTGAAAATACTATGCGCCGTTTGCTTGAATTAGGTGTTATACCGATTCTCAATGAAAATGACTCTATTGCCACTGATGAAATTGTAATAGGTGATAACGATACCTTAGGTGCGATAGTTGCAACAACCTTACAGGCGGATTTGCTTATTATCCTATCTGATATTGACGGTCTTTTTACTGCAGACCCTCATAAGGATAAAAATGCCGTTTTGTTGCATTCGGTTAAAAAAATTACTCCTGAAATCGAAAAAATGATTGGTGGTGCCGGAAGTGAACTCGGCACAGGTGGTATGGCAACAAAAATTAAAGCCGCTAAAATTGCAAATTCAGGTGGTACTGATATGGTTATTGCTAACGGTGAGAATCCTATGCTGCTTTACGATATCGTTGCGGGAAAGGATATAGGAACAATATTTTTTGCCGAAAGGGCTGAATAGAATGATAACAACCTGCGATTTACTTAAAAATGCGAAAAAAATATCCTTAAATGCGCCTCTTTCTACCGAGGATAAGAATGGGGCATTAAAGGCAATGGCTTCCTCTTTAATTGAAAATTGCGAGGAAATTCTTGCGGCTAACGATTTGGATGTTATAAAGGCCGATGGTACTGTTTCCGAGGTTATGATTGATCGCTTAAAACTCAATAAAGATCGTATTGAGGCTATGGCAAAGGGCATTTTAGAGGTTGCGAATTTGCCCGACCCCGTAGGAAAGGTTTTATCTGCAACCGAGCATAATAATGGTTTGGTTATTCAAAAAACCTCAATACCCTTTGGCGTGGTTGCAATCATTTATGAAAGCAGACCTAATGTTACCTCTGATGCGGCTGCACTTGCCTTTAAAAGCGGAAATGTATGTGTGCTCAGAGGCGGTAAAGAGGCATACAATAGCGCATATGCTATTGTTAAGGCTCTCAAAAAGGGATTAAACAAATGTAATATCAATGAGGATTATATTAATCTTGTTGAGGATACTACCCGAAACAGCGCCAACGAGCTTATGACAGCGAAAGGTTTTGTTGATTTACTTATTCCAAGAGGCGGAAAGGGATTAATTTCTGCTTGTACACAAAATGCTACTGTACCCTGTATAGAAACAGGGACGGGAATATGCCATATTTACGTTGATAAAGATGCGGATGTTGATATGGCTTTGAAGATTATTGATAACGCTAAAACAAGCCGCCCTTCTGTTTGTAATGCGGCAGAGGTTTGCCTAGTTCATAAAAATATTGCGGATAAATTTTTACCCAAATTGTATAAGAATTTTTATGAAAGTAAAAGGGTAGAACTCAGAGGCGATGCTAATGTTTTAAAATACATCGATGTTACTGAGGCTACTGATGCGGATTTTGATACCGAGTTTTTAGATTATATAATGGCTGTGAAGGTTGTGGATAGTGTTGAAGATGCCGTTGAGCATATTTCCAAACATTCTACGCACCATAGTGAAAGCATTATAACAAATTGCGAAAAAACTGCAGATTATTTCACAAGCAGGGTTGATTCTGCTGCAGTATATGTGAATGCTTCTACCCGTTTTACAGATGGCGGTGAATTCGGTCTCGGCTGTGAAATGGGTATTTCAACCCAAAAACTTCACGCAAGAGGACCGATGGGCTTATCTGAACTTAATACCTATAAATACATTATTAAGGGCAACGGACAGACAAGATAGGAGATGTAATTTAATGTCATCAACAAAATTTGGGTTTATAGGCGCCGGTAATATGGGCGGCGCATTAGCTCAGGCAGTCTCTAAAACCGTTAAGGGTGAGCAGGTAATAATTGCCGACCAATCTTATGAAAAGGCAGCTAAACTTGCGGAAAAATTAGGTTGCAAAAGTGCTGATAATATTGAAGTTGTTAAAACAGCAAAATATATATTTCTCGGTGTAAAGCCTCAGGTAATGGAGGACTTGTTAAATAGCATTTCGAGTATTTTAGCCCATAGGGATGACCGTTTTATTTTAGTAACTATGGCCGCAGGACTGAAAATTTCCTATTTCAACGAGATTCTCGGCGGAGAATATCCAATTATTCGAATAATGCCTAATACCCCGGTAAGTGTGGGCGAAGGAATGATTTTATATTCTGCTTCTAATTCAGCAACAGAGGATGAAATTAACGAATTTTGTAATGCACTGAAAATGGCTGGTAGGCTTGATAAAATACCCGAGGAGTTAATTGATGCAGGCTCTGTGGTTTCGGGATGCGGTCCTGCCTTTGTATATCTGTTTGCAAATGCTTTAGCGCAGGCAGGAGAAAATTGTGGGCTTTCAAAGGATAAAGCGCTTGATTATGCCGCTCAAACCCTTATAGGAGCTGGCAAAATGCTTCAAAATTCTAATACTTCTCCAGAACAGCTGATAAAAAATGTTTGCAGTCCCGGAGGAACAACTATAGAAGGCGTGAATTATTTTAACAATTCCGATTTTAATAAAATAGTAAATGATGCTTTAGGAGCATCCTACAAGAGAACAAAAGAATTAGCAAAATAAAAAAACAACAGAGTAAAAACTCTGTTGTTTTTTTATTTTTAATCATCTTCGGCAACCCAAGAATCATTGGGTAATCCGTCAAGCAAATCATCCCAGAAATCGCTGAAATCAATGTATAAATCTTTTCCATTAACTTGCGAGGGCTTTGAGGAGGATGCAGATGAACTATTTGAACTTGATGAGCTCTCAGAAGAATTTGAGGACGAATCAGAAGAAACTGAACTCTGTGAAGAATTTTGCGAGGAGCTCGCATGGCTACTGCTTTGCGCAGATGATGAATTCTGTGAGGAGCTTTGTGAAGAGCTTTGAGCGAAATTTGAATTTTGCGAGGATGAACTGCTCGAAATATCACTTGAAGTTTCTTCAGTGCCTTGTTTTTCTGAATGAGTTTGTTCAGAGGAAGCTCCAACAGATGAAGAATTAACCTTATCATCAGAATTTTTACATCCGCAAAGCAAAAACGCTACTATAATCAATAAAATTAAATACTTTTTCATAAAAAACCTCTTTTTGTGTTTTAATAATTCTATCAGAAAAAGAGGTTATATTCAATACAAAAATTTAATAGGCACGGATTTCCAGTATTCTTGCCGTATTACATCCGTGAGTTTTATTAACGGTAATTTTAATTTCGTCGCAAGAAACACTTTTATCAATTATATTGACCCGTTGATGATTTCTGTGATTTTCATAGGTTTCGATAATCTTTCCGTTTAAAATATATTTAACCTTATAATCACGAACAATGGTATCGGGAACATTTGTTGATTGCTTTACCCGATGCCATTTTGAAAGGGATGGCATAATTTCAACCGAAAGATCAGAATCAAAGGTAACATAAAGTTTTTTGATGTTCTGAATATTGTCCCACTTTAGCGAAATGCTTTGAGGAGAAGAGAGTTCTGCCGATTGCCACATATTACTGTTGTCACCAACAGGACGAGATATACCATTTATAACATTAATAGCTTCAAATCCCTTTTCTTCAGAACTAGCAGTGATATGGGATAATAAGGCCTTATCTTTTGTATCTTCGTTTTTATATCCAGGTATATAGCATCCATCTCTAAGCAAGAGCTGCTGAAGTTCACCAATATCTTCACCAAGCTCTCGGGGACTTTTATTTTTATGTACCGCTAAGGCAGCGGCGGTTCCCGCAGCCTGGGCTGCAACTGCGCAGGTTGCCATAACTCTGGTTGAAGCGAAGGCTCTGTGGGTTGCGCTGATAATTCTGCCACCTAAATAAAGGTTTTCAATATCCTTTGAATAAATACTGCGATAAGGAACGGTATAAATTCCTTCAAACATAACAGTTTTATCTACTAAGTGAGGTTTGTTGTTAACAAAGGCAAAAAACATTTCGGGACGGTGGGTATCAATATGCCAACCGCCGTAAGAAATTGCATCCTCAAAAATCTTATTTTCGAGAATATCATTTTCTGATAAAACATAGTCGCCAAAAACTCGGCGGCTTTCACGCTTTGAGGGTAAAAAGCCTACCCAATCAAGGTAATAATTTGCTGCATCTTCTTTTTTGTCACTATGATTTTTTATGTAATCCCAAACACCGTATACAACCTTTAGTAGTTCTTCCTTAATTTCTTCGCAGTCAGAAACAACATTAAATTTTGTGCCTCCTAATTCTAACCACCAATATCCTGAGGATATTTCAACCCATTTCATATCAGCAGCCCATTTTTCCTTGCTGAAATCATATGCCCATTCAGGTCTTTCAAAGGGTACTGGGTGTCCGGCGTCAAGGGAACGGAACTGAATTGTATTTCCCATAGTAACGGTATCGGATTCATCAACAGCATTCGGCTCGTTAAAATCTAATTTTGATTCTCTGCCGAACATATACTCAGCACCGCTGAGTTCCGATACAATACCGTCACCTGAGCAATCGATAAACTGTTTAGAGAAAAATTCTATTCGTTTTTCGGTATTCATTTGTATACCGTAAACACTGATAAGCTTTGAATTTTCTGCCTTTACAGAAGTAACCGTGGTGTTTAGATACAATGTGAGATTTTCTTGATAATAAACCTTTTCCCATAAAAGGGTATCAAAAAGAGCATAGGAATATTCGGGATTTCTGTGTTTATTTTCTAGTAATATTTCTTCAATAATACCCGTTTCACGCAAGTTTTTGCGGTTTGCAGCACCATGGCGGGATGCTCCCGTTATATGCATACGGATTTCGCTACTGGCATTTCCTCCAAGCACCGGACGATCTTGGATAAGAGCGGTTTTGGCTCCATGACGTGCTGCAGATATTGCGGCACAGATACCAGCCATTCCTCCGCCGATTACTACAACATCGAATTCCTTTTTTCTTCAATAGGTTTAAGACAGTTTTTATTCATTTAAAATCGCCTCATTTAACTGAATTGAAAATTTTACTAGATTATAACATAAAAAAATTTTTAATCAATACTGTAAATTAAAAATGTAAAATAATTGTTTAAAAACAAAATTCTTCGATAGAAATTACATAAAGATTTTTATTTTCAACCTTGAATTTAATCTCATATTCCGAAAAAATGAAACCGTAAATTCGATCCTTATCATCAATATATGAAGGGCGAGGGTCGAGAGAAAGAACTTTGATAAGCTCGGTTTTTAAATTATCGGGAATTTCACTTAATAATTTTTCGGGAATATTAACAGCTAATTTTCTTTCATTTAAATTTTCGGTAAAACCACCAATTGCATCGGGATGAGCATCAGCGTAAGCAAGGTAGGGCTTAATATCATAAATTGGAGTTCCGTTCATAAGGTCAGCGCCCGAAATATAAAGAACGGGTCCTTCATCCTCGAAAGCAACCTTATCTAATTTTACACAAGATAAGCCAATTGAATTAGGACGAAAGGGGGAACGGGTTGCAAAAACACCCATTCTTTTATTTCCACCCAAAAGAGGAGGTCTTACAGTGGGAGACCAATTCTCTTTCTTTGCTTCGGAAAACTCCCAAAGCAGCCATATATGAGAAAAATCGGATAGCCCTCTGAAGGCTTCGGGCACCCTGTATTCCTTTTCAAAAATAATTTTACCCTTAATTTCCTCCACTAAACCGCTTTGACGGGGAAGCCCGAATTTAGTGGGAAAATCGGTTTTTATATATCCTATTATCTTCATTTTTCCACCAAGTTTTATAAATTATGGATTACATTTCTTACAGGGGGAGTATCCCATTGATAACATTTCATCACGCTCTATAGCAAAATAAAGATTTTCGCTCTTTGTTTTTTTAAGTACTGAACAATCGGGAGTATGAAATTTTTTAGTTGTTATGTTTCCAAAATATTTTGCATCCTTTGAAGAAATTACCGTTACCGGATTTGCAGGTACAACTGTATTCTTTTCAAAGTCCTTATCCCTATATCCGTTAAC
>JAFPAV010000005.1 GCA_017390725.1 Clostridia bacterium
AAGCCGCCTTTTTTATTAGGTTTCAAGTCCCGCAATTATGATGATAAAAAATAAAAGCACCTAACAAAAGTTAAGTGCTTTTAATGTTTGGTGCGAGTGACGGGTGAGGTTGCGAGCGCTCGCAGTGCGAGATACAGCGAGCAAAACGAAGCGTAGCGGTCGACAAGTGCGCCACGCTCCAAGTGAGCGCAATGTCGGGCACCGCAAGAGTGCAAACAAAGGCATAGCCTTTGTGCGAAACGGTTCAAATCCGGCCCCCGCAACCAAAAAATCTCAGTTTCCCATTTGGGAGGCTGAGATTTTTCTTTTGTTATGAGTCGAACCGACAAGCGTTGCTTATTGAAAAATCTAATAAATTATGCTATAATTATTTAGCATAATTTATTCTGTTAGGTTGGCGAATTTGTATGAAAACCGAAAAAAATATTTTAATTGCATTTATTTTAAATTTAGTGTTTTCGATATTTGAATTTGTAGGCGGTATTTTCACCGGCAGTGTGGCTATCGTTTCTGATGCGATACACGATATCGGAGATGCCGCAAGTATCGGAATATCCTATTTTCTTGAAAAAAAGAGTAAGCAAAAGCCCGATAGCAAATATACCTACGGCTATGTGAGATATTCTGTTATAGGCAGTGTTATAACCACCCTTATCCTCCTTTTTGGCTCTGCATCGGTTATTTTCAATGCTGTTCATAAAATCTTTAACCCCACCGAAATAAACTATAATGGTATGATAATATTTGCGGTTGTGGGCGCAGTTGTTAATTTTGGCGCTGCATATATCACCCGTGAGGGTGATTCCCTTAATCAAAAGGCCGTTAACCTGCATATGCTTGAGGATGTTCTTGGTTGGATAGTAGTTTTAATAGGCGCAGTTGTAATGAGATTCACCGATTTTGCCATAATTGACCCTATTATGTCAATAGGCGTTGCCCTGTTTATTTTAATAAATGCAACTAAGAATTTAAAAGAGGTTCTGGACCTGTTTCTTGAAAAGACACCAAGCGGCATTGATGTTGAAGAAATAAAAGAGCATATATGCTCAATTGACGGGGTGCTCGATGCCCATCATATTCATATCTGGAGTATGGACGGACAAAGCAACTTTGCTACAATGCATATTGTAACTAATAGTGACGCACATAAAATAAAGGAACTTATCCGAGAGGAGCTTGCAGAACATGGTATTGTTCATGCCACTCTCGAGCTCGAAGCCGAAGGTGAGCATTGCCACGAAAAGAATTGCGATATAAAAATTAATTCCAATTCGGGACATCACCACCATCACCATCACTAACAACAAAAAGACTGCTAATTGCAGTCTTTTTTTACTATCTGAACTAAATATTCACCTAAATTAAATACTTTTCTGTTAAGCTCTAAAATATTTACCGATTTAAAATTCTTAATTCCTGTACCCTGCATTTTGAAAAAGGCTTCCTTTGCGGTCCATATTTCATAAAATCTGTAAAGCTTTTCCATTTCGTGTTCAAACAAGTATTCTTTTTCGTCCTCGGTGCAAATCCTATTTGAAATCTTAAAATCAATATCCCTAATTTTTTCTATATCTATACCAATCGGGCTTTCATCAACAGCACAAGCAACATATTCTCCCGAATGGGCAATACTGATAAATATTTTATTTTCTTTTAAATAAGGCCTTCCCTTTTCATCGCATTCGATTACACCGTCAATATTATATTCCTTTTTAAGTGTTTGTAATACTAACAACTCCCCTGCTAAAGAACGCATACGGGAATCGGGCGCAGTTAATCTATCTATCCTTTTCTTTCTTGATAAGGATAGATTTTCATATGCTTTATCATATTCTTCGGAAGAAAAATCCGATATTTTACAGTAACTCCAATTCATACGATTACCCCGTTTTGTGTTGCAATCCTTTTTCAGATAATATATAATATCATAGAAATAGAATTTTTTCAATAAAATGAATGTTAGGTTGCAAAATATGAAAATTGCTTTTTATACCCTCGGTTGCAAGGTAAATCAATATGAAACCGAGGTGCTCCGAGAAAAATTCAACGAATTAGGCTATACAGTTGTGAGCGACCGTGAGGATTTCGATATTATTGTTATCAATTCCTGTACGGTTACCGCCGAAAGTGACCGTAAAACAAGGCAGACTGTTCGGCATTTCAGAAAGAACCACCCCAATGCAGTTATACTGCTTACAGGTTGTATGGCTCAGGCCTTTCCCGAGGATGCTTCCAAACTATGTGAAGCGGATATAGTGGTAGGCAACACCGATATTTCTAAAATACCAAGCCTTGTTTCATCCTTTTTAGAAAGCAAAAAAAGAATAATTGATGTTTGCCCACATGAGCGAAACGAAGTTTTTAATACACCCTTAATTTCAAGCTTTGCCGAAAGAACAAGGGCATATGTTAAAATTGAAGACGGTTGTGAGCGCTACTGTACATACTGTATCATACCAAAAGCAAGGGGTGCAGTTCGTTCAAAGAGCCTTGAAGAAATCAGAAAAGAGGCCGAAAATTTAGCTAAAAACGGTTATTCTGAGATAGTTCTCGTTGGCATAAACCTTTCTGCCTACGGCAAAGATGAGGACTTTGATTTAGGGGATGTTGTTAAGACAGTTTGCGGTGTTGATGGTATTAAAAGGGTGCGATTAGGCTCCCTTGAGCCCGACCACATAAGCGATAAAATGCTTACTGATTTTAAATCAAGCGATAAATTCTGCCCTCAATTTCACCTTTCTTTACAATCGGGCTGTGATGAAACCCTAAAAAGAATGAACCGCCATTATGATTCAGCATTTTATATGGAGCTTATAACGAGGATAAGAAGCATATTCCCTGATGCCGCCATAACCACCGATATAATGGTAGGCTTCCCCGGTGAAACAGAAGAAGAATTTGAGAAAAGCGTTGAGTTTTTGAAAAAGGTGGGCTTTGCAAAATCCCATGTTTTTGCTTATTCACGCCGTGAAGGAACCATTGCCTACGGACTGCCAGACCAAGTAAGCCGCACCGAAAAATCAAGGCGCAGCTCCATTATGATTAATGCCGCAAGTGAATGTGAAAAGGCATTTCTCCATACCCTTGTTGGTAAAATCCACCCCGTTTTGTTTGAAACTGCAGATGATGGCTTTGCGGTAGGTTATACACCCAATTATTCAAAAATTCTTGTATCCTCTCCCCTTTCATTTACGGGAGAAATCCATAATGTTAAAATTACCGAAGCATACGATGATTATTGTATCGGTGAAATCGTATAAAAAAGAGCTATGAACTGTTTGTTCATAGCTCTTTAATTTTAGAATAATCCGGTTATCTTTCCGTTCTCGTCAACATCAATTTTTTCTGCGGCGGGAACCTTGGGGAGACCGGGCATTGTCATAATATCTCCTGTGAGTACTACGATAAAGCCTGCGCCTGCGGATATCTTAACATTTTTTACCGTTACAGTAAAGTTTTCGGGAGCGCCAAGCTTTGTAGCATCATCCGAAAAGCTATACTGTGTTTTTGCGATACAAATAGGGCACTTTTCGAAGCCTAATTCTGCAAGTCGGTCAATCTGCTTTTGTGCGGCGGGAAGAACATTAATACCTGCTCCCCTATAAACCTTCTTAACAACGGCTTCTATTTTTTCGTTTATAGTTCCGTCAAGCTCATAGCTAAAGGTGAAATCACCCTTTTCCTCCTCGCAAAGTCTTACAACCTCACGGGCAAGGGCCTCTCCTCCCTTTCCGCCTTCTGCCCAAACGGTAGAAAGAACAACGTTAACACCCAGCTTTTTGCATTCTTCAATAATACAGTCAATTTCATTATCCGTATCGGTTGGGAAACGGTTAACTGCAACAACGCAAGGAAGCTTATAAACATCCTTAATGTTAGAAACGTGGCGGAGAAGATTCGGAATACCCTCTTTAAGAGCAGTAAGATTTTCCTCTCCAAGCTGTGTTTTAGCAAGACCACCATGCATTTTAAGTGCTCTTACAGTTGCAACAACTACAACTGCCGAGGGGGTGAGTCCTGCCATACGGCATTTGATATCAAGGAACTTTTCAGCGCCCAAATCTGCGCCGAAGCCTGCCTCGGTGATAGCGTAATCACTAAGCTTCATTGACATTCTCGTAGCGGTAACTGAATTACAGCCGTGGGCTATATTAGCAAAGGGACCGCCGTGAACAAATGCAGGAGTTCCCTCAAGAGTCTGAACAAGGTTAGGCTTTAAGGCATCCTTTAAAAGTGCCGTCATAGCGCCTGCAGCCTTTAATTCACCGCAGGTAACGGGCTTATCATCCCTTGTGTAGCCCACAATTATTCTTGAAAGTCTTTCCTTTAAATCGGTAATGGAATTTGCAAGGCAAAGAACAGCCATTATTTCACTGGCAACGGTGATATCAAAACCATCCTCACGGGGAACACCGTTAACTCTGCCGCCAAGACCGTCGGTTATAAATCTCAGCTGACGGTCATTCATATCAACACAGCGCTTCCAGGTAATTTTTCTAACATCAATATCAAGAGCATTACCCTGCTGAATATGATTATCAAGCATAGCAGCTAAAAGGTTGTTAGCCGCACCTATAGCGTGGAAATCTCCTGTAAAATGAAGGTTTATATCCTCCATTGGAACTACCTGAGCATATCCGCCGCCTGCAGCACCGCCCTTAACACCGAAAACGGGACCTAAGGAGGGCTCACGAAGGGCAACAGATACATTTTTTCCTATTCTGCGAAGTCCATCAGCAAGACCGATAGTTGTTGTTGTTTTACCCTCGCCTGCGGGAGTAGGAGTAATGGCGGTTACGAGGATAAGCTTACCGTCCTTACGGTCAGACTCATTTAAAATAGCAGTATCAATTTTGGCTTTATAATTACCATACTGCTCAAGGTATTTTTCATCAACACCAGCAGTTTTTGCTATTTCGCTTATATGCTTCATTTTGCACTGCTGTGCAATTTCAATATCGGATAAATAACCCATTTTATTCACCTCTGAATTAATATATCGGGAAATGTGAGCAAAGCTCCTGAACTTCCTTGGAGATTCTATCCTTATTTCCTTCGAAATCGTTTATAACATCACTTATCCAGCCTGCAATGAGCTTCATTTCGTTTTCCTTGAAGCCTCTTGTAGTTACAGCGGGAGTACCGATTCTAAGACCGCTTGTTATAAAGGGACTCAATGGCTCACCGGGAACGGTATTCTTGTTGGCGGTGATATGAACCTCATCAAGTCTGTGCTCAAGCTCTTTACCGGTTATATCCTTACCTATAAGCTTTAAAAGCATAAGGTGGTTATCAGTTCCGCCTGAAACGATATCAATTCCCCTTGCCATAAGCTCATCGCAAAGCACCTTTGCATTTTTAACTATCTGCTGCTGATATGCCTTGAACTCATCGGTTAAAGCCTCGCCGAGGGCAACAGCCTTAGCGGCAATTATATGCATAAGAGGTCCGCCTTGAGTTCCGGGGAATACAGCCTTATCTATCTGCTTTGCATATTCTTCCTTACAAAGAATCATACCGCCTCTGGGACCTCTTAAGGTCTTGTGAGTTGTGGTGGTAACAACATCGGCATAAGGAACGGGAGATGGATGAACTCCTGCGGCAACAAGACCTGCAATATGAGCCATATCAACCATTAAATATGCGCCAACCTCATCGGCAATTTCACGGCAACGCTTAAAATCAATAGTTCTTGAATATGCACTCGCACCAACAACTATCATCTTGGGCTTGCAGTCAAGAGCGATTTTAAGCATTTCATCATAATCTATCATTTCGGTTTCTTTGTTTACACCGTAAGGTACAACATTAAAGTATTTACCCGAAATGTTAACGGGAGAACCGTGAGAAAGATGTCCGCCCTCCTGAAGATTCATACCCATAACGGTATCACCGTGATTAAGCAGAGCAAAGAAAACTGCCAAGTTAGCATTGGCGCCGCTATGGGGCTGAACATTGGCATGCTCGGCACCAAACAGCTTCTTAGCACGTTCACGGGCGATTTCTTCAACTATATCAACGCATTGGCATCCACCATAATATCTCTTGGTAGGATATCCCTCTGCATACTTATTTGTAAGAACTCCGCCTGCAGCTAAAAGCACTGCTTTTGAAACAATATTTTCGGAAGCTATAAGCTCAATATTGTGTTGCTGACGCTCAAGCTCTAAATGGCAGGCATCGGCTATTTCACTGTCATAATTTTTAAGTTCCTCAAAGAAATTCATTTTGTCCTCCTGAATCTTAAATATAATTATTAAGATTATATCATTTAACACTGTTTTTGTCAATTAAACTATATATAAGAAAAGGGATAAAAAAAGCGGAATTTTCACTTGACAAATGATAAGGTTTAGGATATCATATTAAATATGCCGATGTGGTGGAATAGGCAGACACAAGGGACTTAAAATCCCTCGGTAGCAATATCGTACCGGTTCAAGTCCGGTCATCGGCACCA
>JAFPAV010000006.1 GCA_017390725.1 Clostridia bacterium
CTTTGCAAGGCTTATCAAAGCCTCTTCTCTCTTTTCACGATAATTTCCAATATTAAGTGATACCTTATAGTATCCGCCACCGTTATTTGCGGCAAGGGAAGCCAGATACTGAACGGCATCGAGGGTTTCGCCTCTTCTGCCGATGATAACGCCTAAATCCTCACCCTCAAGAGATATGAGAGCGGCATTTTCCTTTTCTGCAACGGTAATAGCAACCTCACCACAGTTAAGAGCGGCTAAAATGGTGCGAATATAAGCAACTGCCTTTGCAGCCTTGGAATCCTTTTCAAGACTATCTGCCGATACAGGCTCGGAATAGCCATCATAAATGCTTTCCTTTTTTTCCTCTGCTTTTTTAGCAGCTTCCTTTTTTTCTTCCATAGGCTTAGCCTTTGCCTTTGCAGGCTTCTTAGCCTCTTCCTTTTTATCATTTTTCTTAGCCTTTTTTGGCTTTTCATCGGGCAATTCTATAAAAACTCTAACCTCTGCCTTTCTTCCGCCGAAAAGGCCCATTGTTTTTTTCTTTGGGGTTGCCACTACGTCAAACTGAATATCTGCATCAGGAGCAGCATTTAAAGCGGCAACAGCATTTTCTCTTGCTTCTTCTATAGTCGAGCCGTAGCCCGTAGCTTCTTTAATCAAGGGGTTCATCTCCTTTAGGCCGTATGCCTATATTAATTTTCGTTCTTCATCTGCGCATTTTTTATCTGCGCCGTCTCAAAATCACACTGTTTTGCTATTTCCTTGCCTCTTTCTTTTGCCAACATCTTTTGGGGACCGTAGAACATCTGAAGACCCACCTGAATAAGTCCGCCGATGAGAGATGAGCAAGCCCAGTAAAATGCAACACCGGCAGGAACGCTGAAGCCGATGAACAGCGAGAATAAAGGCATGGTTAACATCATACCTGCCATACTGGGAGCCTCAGGATTTGTTTTCTTCTGCATAATAAGAGAAAGAAAACTTGTAAACAACTGTGCGGCAAATGCCACTAAAGGCATTATCCAAAGCTTATTGAAATGATGGAATATATCAATGTTGAATACAGGCTTTCCGGTAAGGTTTATACCTAAGAAATTAAAGTCAATATTTCCTACAACCTTGTCAAGCTCGGGGAATTTACCGGGATTTGCCAAAACACTTTCAATGAGTCCGAGCTCATAGCCGCCTCTGCCCGCAGTTATCTTGAATGCCTCAACAGCTTCATTTATGGTTTCGGCATCAACATGCATAAGATAGGTAAGGGGCTGCATTATAAGATAGTAAATACTCATCATAAAAACAAGACGGAGTATCATCGGTAAGCATCCGCCGGACATGGAAACGCCTTCCTCTTTATAAAGGTCCTGCATTGCCATGCTATACTTCTGCTTATCGTCACCGTATTTTGCCTTAAGCTCATCAAGCTTAGGCTTGATTCTTGCCTGTTGCATAGAAGACTTCTGACTTTTTATGCTCAGAGGAATCAATACCAGGTTAATGATAAGTGTAAAAAAGAATACCGCAAGGGCAAAATTGCCGTTAAAAACATTTGCAAGGTTTTCCAAAACCCAGCCCAGCGGCTTGTTGATTATATTAAATAGTGCTTGCATTTATATACACCGTCCAATCGGGATTCTTCTTTTTTAATTTGATTTACTTCTTCGGCGGAACCGGATCATATCCGCCTTTGCAAAAAGGATTGCATCTGAGTATTCTCCAAACTGCCAATGCCGTTCCCTTTATACACCCGTGAACGCTTATCGCCTCAATGGCGTAAGCCGAACAGGTAGGAGTAAAGCGGCAGCAGGGAATTTTTAGGGGCGAAATACATTTTCTGTAAAATTTGATAATACTAATCAGTATTTTACTCATCAAGTTCATTTTCATTCCATATTCCGGCTTTGATAATATAACTCTTTAAAATTTCCGAAATTACTGTGCTTTTCACAGTAACAACACGTGTTCTCGCAACAATAACAAAATCATATCCGACGGCAATATTCGGCAGACATTCTCTGAATGCCGCCGTTATAACGCGCTTTGCACGGTTGCGCAGTACTGCGCCGCCGATTTTTTTGCTAACCGTTATGCCGAGCCTTACCTTTTCGGCCTTCTTTTTCAGAATATACACAACAAAATATGGGGAAACAAAGGCTTCCCCTTTATTATAGGCACGGCGAAAATCACGGTTTTCCTTTAACTTTACTATTCTTTTCACTTTAAAAAAGGAAAAGCCACTAATTACGTGGCTTTAGTATGTTAATTGCTTTCTTCCTTTAGCTCTGCGACGTGCTAAAACCTTACGTCCGTTGGCAGTTGCCATTCTCTTTAAGAAACCGTGCTCTTTCTTACGATGAAGCTTTTTAGGCTGATATGTTCTCTTCACTTTGAACCCTCCTTATATTATACATTGGCGGTTATGCCTTTATCGAGGGGGATAATTCCCCTTATACATAACCTTACGATTTTAGATTATAACCCAAACATATGGGTTATGTCAACAAAAAATTTACTCGTTTTCCTGCATTACAGCTTTTGAATGGTATGCGCAAGATTTTCCGCTATGAGTTTGATGGGCAAATTAGATGTATTAACACAAATATCATAATTCTTTTTGTCTCCCCACCTATTACCGGTGAAAAACTCATAATATCTGGCTCTGCCCTTATCAACCTTCACTATTTTCTGCTTTAATGCCTTATCGGAAAGGTTGCTATCCTCTTCATTTTTAAGTCGGCAGCGCTCTATCTTTTTATCCATATCGGCATAAACAAAGATACGCAAGGGATTTTTTTCAGCCAGAACGAAATCAGCGCAACGGCCAACTATTACACAGTCACCCTTTTCAGCCATTTCCTTTATTACCTTTATCTTGGCGGAATATACCCTGTTTTCCACATCAAAATGTGAGTAATCGGGACTCGAAAGGGTATGAGAAACCGTTATGGGGAAATAACGGATTATCTTTTTTTCGAGAATCTGATTAACATATTCCTCAGCAAGATTACTTCGTTTTACTATTTCGGAAACAATCTCATTATCATAATAGGCTATTCCCAAAAGCTCGGCCAGTCTTTTACCAAGCTCTCTGCCGCCGCTTCCGAATTCACGGCCGATGGTTATTATTCTGCTCATAATTTACCCCTTTTTGCGAATTTTACATATACATTATATAATATTTTTATATCCTTAGCAATATTTTCTTTCATATATGAAAAGCACCCCATTTTAAAATGAGGTGCTTTTTGTTATTTTTGAACATTAGCCGTTGCTCTGTAATTATAAGTTGGAACAACGCTTTTAACTATTGCTCTTATATCACAGCTATCATCCGACATAATTTTTTTCATTTCATCAAGTGCTATGTAGAACTTATCCTCATCGAATTCTATAGGTTGTCCTATATGAATCAAACGGTTTTGCGTTCGGATAAGTCCCTCCTCGGCAAGCAGCTTTTCTTCATAAAGCTTTTCACCGGGACGAAGGCCTATAAACTTGATTTTTATATCAATATAAGGCTCAAAGCCCGAAAGCTTTATCAGGTTTTCCGCAAGGTCAAGAATTTTTACGGGCTCACCCATATCAAGAACAAATATCTCTCCGCCCTTTGCGGTTGCTCCCGCCTGAAGCACCAGTGAAACCGCTTCGGGTATAGTCATAAAATACCTTATTATATTAGGGTCGGTTATGGTGATAGGTCCGCCCATTTCTATCTGCTTTTTAAACAGAGGTATAACCGAGCCGTTGGAGCCTAAAACATTGCCGAATCTAACGGCAACAAAATCGGTATCGGAGCGATGATTATAGCTTTGAACTATCATCTCACATATACGCTTACTGGCACCCATTATATTGGTGGGATTAACCGCCTTATCTGTTGAGATAAGAACGAATTTTTCAACCCCATGTTTATCGGCACATTTTACTGTATTGAGTGTTCCGAAAACATTGTTTTTGATAGATTCGTTGGGGCTATCCTCCATTAAAGGCACATGCTTATGTGCCGCTGCGTGGTATACAATTTCAGGCTTGTACTGCGAAAACACCGAATCCAGCCTATCAGTATCCCTTACCGAGCCGATTAAGACGGTAAGGTCAAGGTCGGGATGCTCTCTTAATAATTCGTTCTGTATATCATAAGCATTGTTTTCGTATATATCGAAAATGATGAGCTTTTTGGGGTTGTGTACTGCCAACTGACGGCAAAGCTCACTACCGATAGAGCCTCCTCCGCCCGTTACCATAACCGTTTTATCCTGAACATAGTTCATTATGGAATCAAGATTTATCTTTATGGGGTCTCTGCCGAGAAGGTCTTCTATTTCCACCCTTCTGAGCATACCTGCAGACATATCGCTAACAGATAAAATCTGATTTATCGAAGGCATTGTGCGAAGCTCACAACCTGTTTTCTGACAGATTTTAAGAATAGCGGATTTCTGTTCACCCATACAGGTGGGAATAGCAAAAACGATTAAATCTATTTTATGTTCCTTTGCCGCAGCTACGATTTCCTCACGGCCACCAACTATTTTTACACCGCAGATATACTGGCCCTTTTTAGCAATGTCATCATCAATAACACACTTAACATCTGCATTGCTGTTTTTATTTATATCGTTTATAAGAAGCGAGCCGGTATAGCCTGCTCCTATTATCATTATGTTTCCCGAAAGACTGCCCTCATTTTTATCGGAAGGCATATAAATTTTGCGGATTAAAAGTCTTACAAAAGTGAGGAATATAACCGCAAACACCAGTATATAAACCAGCGCAGAAAATTCCATTCTAAGACCTAAAGCAAACTGTACAACATAAAGAATACCGCAAGCAAATGAGGTTGCCGCCGCAAGCTTTATGTAATCGTTTATTCCGCCATAACGCCACAAAATGCTATAAAATTTAAAAATATAGAACATTAAAACCAAAATGGCAGGAAAAACTCCCAATGCGCAAAAGAAAACATCGGGATTATTGGGCTTTGTGAAGCCTTCGTTCAAAAAATATGCGGCACAAACCGATAACGTAGCAAAAATAAAATCCGCAATAACAAAAATAATCTTTTTTACGAAAATATTTTTCATACACGGAATCCTTTCTCAAAATCTAACAATACATTATATATATTAATACATAAAATCAAAAAAATCAATGAATAATTATAATCAAACTGCTCTCCTTCAAACAAATTTCGTAATTTTATGCTAAAAAAGATAAAAATTCCCTTGACATCCTGCAAAAATGGGGTATAATATTCTTGCTGTGAATATTGGGGAATTGTGTAACGGTAGCACGACAGACTCTGACTCTGTTTGTTGGGGTTCGAATCCCTATTCCCCAGCCAAAAA
>JAFPAV010000060.1 GCA_017390725.1 Clostridia bacterium
TGCATAATATTTCATTTTCCACACCTCACTTTACAAGTCTTGGTACCTGCCAACTGTCCTCACTGCGCTCAGGAGCACCCTCTAAAAGGCTTTCTCTTGAGAAAGGTTGCTTCCTTTCATCCTCACGAAGCACATTGGTCATAGGCATAACATATATCATTTCTTCAACATTTTCTGTATCAATGTCAGAGAGCTTCTTTTCATTTTCGCCCATCATCTTGAAGATATTCTGCATATCATTTTCCTCTTCCTCGGTAAGAGAAAGCTGATTTAACTGCTGAGCATCGCCAAAAGTGGAGCGTTTGCCCTGGGACTGACGGGCAGAGCCGCTTCCCGAAGCACGACCTGCAATAGCACTGCCGTTTCCGAGAAGATGAACATCCTCAAGCTGCTGATTTGTAACCTCTCCGGGAGCACCCAAAAGTAAATCCTGAGCGTTTCCGTTTAAGGGGAATGCAATAACTTCAAGAATCTTTTCCTCATCGGTAAGAAGCATTACCATTCTATCAATACCGGGCGCCATACCTGCATGAGGAGGCGCACCGTACTGGAATGCAGTATAAAGAGCATTGAATCTGGATTTTAATTCATCCTCGCTGTAGCCTGCGATTTCAAATTCCTTTTTCATTATATCGATATCGTGGTTTCTAACCGCTCCCGAAGCAAGCTCAATACCGTTACAAACAAGGTCATACTGGTAAGCCAATACCTCGGTGGGCTCCTTATTCAATAGAGCATCCATACCGCCCTGAGGCATAGAGAAGGGGTTATGGGTGAAGATAGTATCACCCGTTTCCTCATCGTTTTCATACATGGGGAAATCTACAACGAAGCAGAATTCAAAGGCATCGTCACGAATGAGGTCTAACTGCTCTTTCTTAGCAAGCCAGGTGCGGATGTGTCCTGCTTTTTTCTCGGTATCGTTTTTCTTATCATCGCAGATAAAGAAGAGAGTTTCTCCCTCTTTAACGCCTGTAAGCTCGATTATTTCAGCCTTTTTAGCATCGCTTAAGAACTTAGCGATAGGACCTGCAAAAACGCCGTCCTTAAGGGTGATATATCCAAGACCGCCAAGTCCCACCTCGGCTGAGGTTGCAAACTTAAGAGAATCCTCAAAGAATTTATTGGATTTGCCTCTACAATCGGCAACTATACCCCGAACAGGTCTCCCCTTGAATGCAGGGAAATCAACATCAGAGAAAAACTCTGTAAGGTCGCAGATAATAAGGGGGTTGCGAAGGTCGGGCTTATCCGAGCCGTAGGTCATCATTGCATCTGCATATGTGATACGGCGGAAAGGCTTTTCGGTTACCTTCTTATCAGAGAAGGTCTTAAAGGTATCGTATATAACATCCTCGCAAACCTCAAGAACCTCTTCTTGAGTTGCGAAAGCCATTTCAAAGTCAAGCTGATAGAATTCACCGGGGGAACGGTCAGCACGGGCATCCTCATCACGGAAGCAGGGTGCTACCTGGAAATATCTATCAAATCCCGAAACCATCAGAAGCTGTTTGAACTGCTGAGGAGCCTGGGGAAGCGCATAGAATTTACCCGGATGCTTACGGCTGGGAACGAGGAAGTCACGAGCGCCCTCGGGGGATGATGCCGTAAGAATAGGAGTTTGCATATCAAGAAAATCCTTCTCCTCCATCTTGTTGCGCAAATGACGAATTATCTTGGAACGCATAACAAGATTTTCATGATTTTTAGGATTACGAAGGTCAAGATAACGGTATTTAAGACGAAGTTCATCCTTGCTTGTTCTGGATGCTCTTACATCAAAGGGAAGCATATTTTTGCTCTTGCCCAATACCTGCAATGAATCGGCAACAAGCTCAACATAACCCGTTGCAATCTTGGTATTAACGGTATCCTCGTCACGCTTTTCAACAACACCGCTTACCGAAATAACGGTTTCACGGTTTACGTTTTTAAGCAGCTCCTCATTATGAATTACTACCTGAGTAACACCGGTATAATCACGAAGGTCCACAAATATAACACCACCGTGGTCACGCACAACATCAACCCAACCTGCAAGCTGAACGGTTTTTCCGATATGCTTATCACAGATATCGTTGCAGAATAGCGTTCTGTACATAATAATATACCTCCTAAAATCTTGAAAAAAATAAAAAAATCCCGGGAATATATAAATATTCCCGGGACGAGCAAACATAAAATTTAACCCGCGGTGCCACCCGCATTGACACGCAAAAAAGCGCATCCTCTTTTAATATTAAGTTTAAAGTATACCTCGGAGTGTTCCCAAGCTTACTACTCATCTCAAATGCGCTTTCAGTCGGTGACGCATTCTCCCTGACAGACTTTCCACAAAAGCCGAGTCTCCTCGAACATTATAACAAAAAACATTTTTCTTGTCAACGGTGTTTTTTTAGTTGTAGCTTACCATTTTTTGCTGACATAAATATTATATGATTTTAAAAAAAACATATTCATTTTTTTACAGATAGCTTTCCAGCAACTTTGCTACATATTCTCCTAAACACTGGAACGCCTCTTTGGTAAAATGACAATAATCATCATATTTACCGCTATCCCAATCCCTCACAAAGGCATTAAGGTCGTTTATTAAAACACCCTCGCTTTTGACAGTCTCAATCGCAATACAGTTGTATTCATCTATTTCCTTTGTTGTTCTTGGGTTAATACCTAACGAACCATTAGGATTCATAGGTGTTGTAGTAGCAAATATAAGCTTTGCATTAACAAAATATTTTTTAAGAAGGAAGATAATAAGACGGATATTCTTTGCATATTCCTCCTTACCGGTCAGAGACTCCTGCGCTCCGCTCCAATGGGCAACATCCCAATGTCCGCAGTTGAACTGAACTATATCAATCTTCTCAGGATGGTCAAATTTCCCTTGCCAACCATTAAGAGAGGTTATAACATACTGACTGTTTCGGCAATTTTCATCAATATAGAACACCTCTGCCTTATCGGAAAGACTTTTTTTAACCGTCTCGCAGTATCCGAGTCTTATAGAATCTCCGATTAAAAATATGTTAGCCTTATCATCGCTGCACATAAAATTAACATTAGAATTTCCGTTTTCTATATAAGACACTATGAATCACCCGTTTCAATTTTTTATTTTTGAAGAGAAAAATATGAGGTTTTAAGGATGAATTCGAGAATTCTTGCAACGCAGTCGTCCAAATCCTCATCCTTGATTTTACCATTTTCATAGCCTTCAAGCATCTCATCAAGGGTGCTTCCGGGCATATTAAGGTCATTTCCGCACTCGGGTCTTGCGTTAACATCACCGTTTGCGCCCCAGTCACTCATAACAATTCCCTTAAAGCCCCATTCGCTTCTAAGAATATCTCTTAACATCCATTTGCAAACGGTGGCATATACACCGTTAATTCTGTTGTACGAAGTCATAATCGCAAGGGGTTTGCCCTGTTTTACTGCAATTTCAAAGTTCTTAAGATATATCTCTCTGGCGGTGCGCTCATCAACCTCGGTTGAGCTTTCGCATCGATCAAATTCCTTGTTGTTTAAAGCAAGATGCTTAATTGTTACATATTTTCCCGTTAATGAGCCATTTTCATCCTCTTGAACTCCAACAGTCTGCATTGAAGCGAGGGTTCCCGAAAGAAGGGGGTCCTCCGAAAAATACTCAAAGTTTCTGCCGCACAGGGGGTTTCTATGAATATTCATACCCGGTGCCAACCAACCGTCGATACCAAAATCCGCCATTTCCTCGCAGATGTTTGTTCCGTATTCCCGATTAAGCTGTTTATTCCATGAATTGCCGAAGCAGTTGCCGCAGGGGTATGCCGTCAGGGTTCTTCTGCGGTCATCTCTGGAAATTTTGCTGAAATCATAGCCTGTGCTCATAAGTCTTATTCCTGCAGGACCGTCCGCACAGATATTTCTCGGTATAAAATATTCGGGGAACTCATAGGTTTCGGCTGCCGCTCCCTCTACCGACTGAGCCATACAACCGATAACACCTGCACCCACGTTTTTCTCCTTGCAGTTGCCGTTTAACAGCTTAAGTTTTACCTCATAAGGCAGAGATGCCGCTAACTGAAGGGCGGTGATCTTGCCTTCGGCTAAATCCTTGAGGGTATAGCTTCCCTTTTGCTCTAATTTCTTATTTTCATAGCTATAATCTATGGTTTTTGTATTAAATTCGGAAATATCAAGCTTTATATGCTTGCAAGCTTGTTTTTCGCCCTCTTCGCCATCATAGGTGTACGGTTCGATACCCTTTTTGGATATGCAATCAAATATCACATTAGGCTTCATAACATTTTTAAGAGCAAGAGTTTTAATGCTGCTATCAAGCTCTAATACAGTGGCAATATGGGTGTTTCTTGAGCTGTTGCCCACCCTTACGATATATTCGCCTACCTCTAATATGTAAGCACCATCCTCGGTGCTGTAGCCTGCAAAATCATCGAGACTAAATTTAATATTAACCTTCACACTCTCATCAGGGGCTAATAGCTTTGTCTTTTCAAAGCCTACCAAATCCTGATAGGGCTGTTCGAGTTTACCGTCAGGCTTGCTTAAATACACCTGAACTACCTCTTTACCGCTATATTTTCCTATATTTTTAACCGAGATTTCAATATTGCATTCAAGTCCGTTTGCCTTAAAATCAGTTACATCAACCGAAAATGATGTATAGGATTTTCCGAAGCCGAATTCTTTGTAGGGGGTTATATTGAAGGTATCAAAATAACGGTATCCAACATAAATTCCTTCGGTATAATTAACATCCATATCATAAAAGCTTTCGGTTGAGGGGAAATCCTTTATATCATAAGCCCAGGTGTCGGCAAGCTTTCCCGAAGGGGTGATATCACCGAACAAAACATCGGTAATAGCATTTCCTATCTCCTGACCGCCCTGAGAAACAAAGAGAATAGCATCGGGATTAACCGAAGCAATTTCATTTATATCATAATATGTACCCCAGTTAAGCAATACAACAACTCTTCCGAATGCCTTTCGTACTCGATAGAGCAACTGCTTTTCGGTATCGTTTAAATAGTAATCGCCCTTTTCAAGCTTTACATCATAGGTTTCTCCTACGTTACGGCTAAATATAACTACCGCTGTATCACTTGCCTTTGCAGATACCTCTATTATCTCATCACTATATTCAATTTCGGGCACACAGGTATCCTTTATATTATAAAGCTGATGGGAATATTCGCAATCCTTACCCCCGTTTTCAAGATGCCAGCTTCTGCCGAAATCATCCAGCTCTTTTACATAGCTTATGCCCGCATTATCAAAGGCATCTATTAAATGCACAACCTCAACACCGCAAACATCTCCCGAACCGGAGCCGCTTTTAAGCGTCATATACTGGCCTCTGCCGAATAACGCTACACTCTTATTTTTATCAAGGGGTAATACTCCGTTATTTTCAAGTAAAACCATACCCTCGGCGGCCGCTTTGCGACAAAATTCTCTATGCTTATTCATAAAATCACCTCAAACAAAATGGGACTAAACTCCATAACAAAAATATACCATACTTTCCGATTTGTTGCAATATATAAGTAAGATTTCTGAGTTATTTTCCAAATATAAAAAACCCACATGAAGCTTTTGTTCATGCGGGTTTTATATTTTATTTTTCTGCTTTAGAAATCACAATATTTAGCAAATCTTCGGTATTATCGTTTGTTATAGTGAGTTTTACTATGCCGTTTTCACTGCAATATTTTTTCTTGTTTCCATTTATGGAAACGTCTACATCGCAATCTGTCTCTATCTTTAACAGATTGTGTCCCGTAATCTGTGCATTAAAGGAAATAACACCTTCTTTAAAGTTATATTCAGTTATGCTCACACCATTAAAGGAATGTATTGCAATGCAAGGCTTTTCTTCACATTTACAAACCGTAATATCGTTTTCATTTGATAGCATATCATAGGGTATTCTGTTGGTACCTTTGATAGCTTTGCCGTTTAAAAGAATCTCTTTGATATATCTTCCATTACCCTTGTTTGTGATGTTGAATTTTTTACCTAATACGCTAAGATTTTCGATTTTATTTTCTTCACCGTCATAAGGATAAAATGTAACGCCGAAAGCATCAAAATCAACACCTATAAAGCTACGAATAAGGGTTTGATAGAATGCTCTGAATACGAACATCTGCCATGCACCGCAGCACATATTCCACTTATCAAATTGGGGTATCTTCTAAATCCGTTAAACTCCATATGAGGAAAATCAAAATATAGTAAAGCAAAGGATTGCAAACCGCCTTCGTTATTGACATAGGGATTGCATAAGCTGTTCTCGGTTATTTGTAGCTTTTCACAGTGCTTTCTTCCAAAAACATTAACACCCATATAACCGTTTCCTAAAGGGAGGGACCATTTTTCCCATCCGTCCATTAAATCCCGTTCATCATTATTACGAACAAACTGCGGCGTATCTTCATAACCAAATGGTGCTTCATCATAATAAAAAAGCTCATATGTTTTCATTGAGAATCTCCTATTCAACCCTTTTAAATAATAAAAATGCTGCACTTATTTTCTGTTAGGCAATTACTCCCTACATATATTTCAAACTCACCTTTTTCGATGATATACTCTCCCTGCGAATTATAAAATCCCAGTTCATCCTTGCCGAGCTCGAAAACGACTTGTTTTTCTTCATTTTGGGCGAGAAAAACCTTTTCATAAGCCTTTAATTCCCTCAAAGGACGCATAACCGAAGCTACTTTATCATGTATATAAAGCTGAACAATTTCTTCACCGTCGTAATCTCCTGTATTCCGTATCGTAACCGCAACAGTATACTTTTTTCCTTTTTTGATTTCTTCAATAGACAATGTCTTGTTTTTACATTGCAAATCGGTATATAAAAAAGTTGTATAAGAGAGACCGTAACCGAACGGATAATAAGGGGAAGATAAGCTATCGTTATAACTATATTGCGGGTTTTCATTATAATAACCGTTGACATAATGTCCACTTGATGTGACATTGTAATATAGAGGTATATGCCCTGTGCGGCGTGGAAAAGTTATCGGTGTTTTAGCACTCGGCACCGCATCTCCAAATAAAATATCACACACCGCATTTGCAGTCGCACTTCCGGAATGCCACGCATAAAGTATAGCATCCAGATATTCTGCGATACCCTCCATAGCAATCGGTCTGCCGCAAAACATTACTCCAATAACCTTTTTTCCTGTAAATTTTGCTGTCTTTATCAATTCTATTTGATCCTTTGAGAGTGTTATATCGGATAATGATCGGGCTTCCCCCGTAACCTTCTCACTCTCACCTAATGCTAATACGATTACATCTGCTTGTGCCGCCGTTTCGACGGTATTATCGTAAAGTCCATTCAAATCTTTATTGAGGAAAATCCGGTCTTTTCCGATTTTATCGATCATTGTCTCCAATAGCGTGGGCGTTTCCTCAGCACAACCGTCTAATGTCCAACTGCCTAACAGAGCACGGCGTTCATCAACAAACGGTCCCACTAGAGCAATCTTTTGACTCTTTTTCAAAGGCAATATTTGATTATCATTTTTCAGCAGCACCATAGATTTTACAGCCATTTGCCGCGCAATTTTCAAATGTTCTTTTTTATCAAGCGTTTCCTTGTTGGAATACGGATGTTCAAAAAGTCCAGCTGTGAATTTAATTCGTAAGACCCGTTTTACAGCCTGATCCACAACATCCATTGGCACTGCTCCCGAATGCACCGATTCCTCCAAATGATTGATATAATGGCCGTCTGCCATATCCATATCAACACCTGCTTCTATTGCCAAAGCAACACTTTCCGCTTCTGTTTCGCAGACTCCCTGTTTAATCAATTGATGCACAGCATCCCAATCGGATATAACAAATCCCTGAAAACCAAGTTGTTCTCTCAGAATCTCGGTAAGATAGTGATAGCCCGATGTTACAGGCTGACCATTAATATCATTAAAAGAAGACATAACAGTTGCTACACCAGCATTAACCGCCGACCTAAACGCCGGCAGATAATAATTGTATAAACTGTAATCCGAAATTTCGGTACGGTGGTAGTCTCTACCGCCTTCGGATGCGCCATAACCGATAAAATGCTTTGCACACGCTACAAGACTATCTTCTTTGGAGATATCCTCTCCTTGTAACCCCTTTACTACTGCCTCTGATAATTTAGAGCCAACCAAGGGATCCTCGCCCGGTCCCTCAATAATTCTGCCCCAACGCGGATCTCTGCATAAATCGAGCATTGGTGTAAAGGTCCAATGTATGCCATCAGCTGTTGCTTCTTTTGCAACACAGCGGTAACATTGCTGAATCAAGCCACTGTCGAAAGATGCGGACATTGCAAGAGGAATAGGATAAACCGTGTGATGACCATGGATAACATCCCTGCCGTAAATTAAAGGAATTCTATTTGGACTTTCCTCCACAGCTACCCTTTGCAGTTCTTCATACATTTTCATATTTATACTTTGCTGCGGATCATTTCCTGCAGTTGCGCTGTGAGCCATAATAATAGAGCCAATTTCACCTTTGCGAACAGCATCCTTCAACCTTTTCATATCTTCTTCGTTACAAGGTCCCACTTGCTGATTTAACTGCCCTACTTTTTCCCTAAGGCTCATTTTTTTGAGCAAAGCATTTACTTGTTCTTCAAATTTCAAATACTCCATTCTGTCCTCTTCCACAATTTTTATAAATTATACTTTGTATCAAAGAGAAAATGTATATTTACCCTTTTCTACTATAATTTTTTCGTCGTTAAGAATTACCGTAGCCCTCTTAGGCACATCAACTGTAAGCTTTTTCTTATCCCATTCAACGCTTATGTCCCTATGCTTTGCCTTAACAAAATCCAAATTCTTTATAAAGCATGGATTTATAGTGATTTCGCCTGATTGAATACGTATTCCAGCCAAATATTTATACATCCACATATCCACTTCACTAAACATATGGTGATTAAGTGATGTTGTCATTTCCCAACATTCACAAAGTGTTGTCATACCGCTTAAAATCCAATGCGCCATGCTGGGATATGTGGGGTTGACCACCATTTTGTAAGCCGTTTCGCAGTATCCGTTTTCCGAAAGGGCATTATATATATGCTTATTTCCCAAGATTCCGCAATCCATATGGTAATCATTTGCAACAATTAAACTGTTCAGCTTTGCTGCTGCTTCCGTCTTTTCGTCATCAGTAAGCAATCCCGAATCTATTGCACAGGACAATAATATCTGACTCTCATCATACGGATAATCAGAAAGTATAAAATGACGTCTGTAAGCATTCTTTATGCAATCTGCAAGAAGTTCATATTCCTTAGCTTTTTCTTCTTTGTGAAGAACCCTGGAATTTATTATCATTGCATCGGCAATCAAATAAGAATAATATGTATCCAATATTTTATTGTGGGGTATTCGTGTGGATCTGTTGCCGCACCATTCCCCAAGACCGAATGATACTATATAATCATCCTGCATAGAACACATAAATGACACATATTTAACCATACTGTCATAGTTTTCTTCAATAAGCTCTTTATCGCCCGTAAGCTGAAAATAATAGTATGGAATCAGTATTAAAGCGGCATCCCACGCAGGGCCAGTTCCCCAGTTATAGCAAGCTGCTGACGGAACAACACAAGGTATCTGACCGCTCTCACGCTGACCATCCCTTATATCCGCTAACCATTTACTGTAAGAAGATTTAACGTCAAAGTTCATTATGGTCTGTTCAGCAGATAGCTGTGCATCTCCTGTCCAACCATTTTGTTCTCTATGAGGACAGTCTGTGGGAATTCCAACATAATTGCTCAAGGTAGAGTAACGAACCGCTTTATGTATGCGGTTCAACATTTCGTCATTCCTGTATGGTGATTCCGCCTTGCTGGCAGGGAGCCAGCAGCCTTCATCCGCATTCCGGACGAGAACAATATCCTCGTCGCAGAGATACGCATATACCTTTCCTTCCTGAAACAGGACCAGAATTCCGTCATCACGCATAAGGGCATCATACACAGGGATCCCTTCGATACGATCCGTTAGGTCGTCTCCGCCGTCCGGCAGAAAGCGTTTCTCCCGCTTGTCTTCACTCCAGCTCCATATCCTGCCGTCCTTGAGCCAGACGATGCTTTTGCCGCTTGGAGATGTTGCTGCCGCCATAGGCCAAAATACTGAATCCTGTGTACTCCAGCTTTCTTTGATCACCGTGTTTGTAGGCAGACACCAATTTGAATTTATCCATAGTAAATTACGCCCCCCTTTTACAAATATTCACAGAATTTCTTTTGAGCGAAAAAACGGGTACAAAAATCCCTGTTTGACGAAACAAGTCACAATCTTAAAATATTATAACACAAACGGAATTAAAATAAAAGATTTTCAAGAATATTTACTCTGAACAAATATCCATCAACACTTTTATATGCGGTTTTTAAGGGTACATGGGTGGTATTGGCGGGGATAGATTGCAGTCCGAAAATCTTTAATTTTCGAGCGAATGGCATCCCTTTCAAAAGCATGTCGTATTTTTCGACATGCTCAAAGGCTCCCCTTACAGGAGAGCCTTTTAATATCTAATATCTAACATATAATGTCTAATGTCTAAAATCTAAATCCACCTTGGGCATTACGATGGAGCAGGTTGTGCCGTCTCCGACCTTGCTTTCAATTTTTATTCCGTAGTTATCGCCGTAAAGCAGTCTTAACCGCCAATTAACATTGCGAAGTCCCACATGTTTCCAATCGCCCGACAGCGGAGCATTGATATATTCGGTAAGTTCGGTCAACTTTTCACTATCCATGCCGATGCCGTTATCCTTTACCGACGCGGTAATTACGCCGTCTGTCTCGGTTATATCCAATGTTATGTGCGCGTCGGGTATATTCTCATTAGCAAAGCCGTGATAAACGGCGTTTTCTATAATCGGCTGCAGGCAGTTTTTAAGCAGAACCTTATTTCCTAGTTCACCCGTAATATCGGGAACTTGAAAATCAATCTTCAAGCCGAATCTTATTTGCAGAACCTCGAAACAACTTTTGCAGATTTCGATTTCGCTTTTGACATTCGAAAACATACTTTTCACATCAACACCGCTGCGAAGCATTTTAACGGTGCGCTGAATACAGTAGGATATTTTATTATCAGCCCCGAGTTCATCAAGTGCAATCCAGTTTATCGCGTCAAGCGTATTATACATAAAGTGCGGAGAAAGTTGTAATTGAAGCGAGATTATCTGCTGCTGTCTTAACGCTACCACCTGCTCATCAAGCGAGGCGTTGGCAGAAGCATACTTATTGGCAAGTTGTTTTACCGAGTTGCGGATATAAGACACCTCATCAATACTTTCAAACGGCGAAATCGGAAAGTAATCGTCCAGCGAAGAAAGCAGTTGTTTAATCGGTCTGTATGTGGCGATCGAAATGAAGTACGCCGCGCCGACGACCACAACGAACACCATAATAAAATACATAAGTTGCCTTAAATACAACGAATTATAACTTGCCTTATAATAATCTTTAAGGCAGACAGAAACTATATTAAGGTCGGTATTATCCAGTTTACGCGAATAGACCTTGCAGGCTTTGCCCTGAGAATAGTCAATGTCTTTTGAGAGGTCTATTTTGCTTTCGTAAAAATCGGCAATGTTATCATCAAGCGTGTCGGTGCGTACCGATACGGCGATATTGCCGCTTTCGTCGCAGACAAATCCCGTGCGGTAATCCGTATTGTCGCTTCCGAGAATCTGTTTGCCCAAAAACATTGTGTTTACATATATGTATACCTTGTTTTGATACGAATAGCCGTTATTCTTTAAAACAAAGGCCATATAACCGTTTTTTGATTTATAAATTTCAAGATTTTTATATTCTCCGAGTTTTTCGGACAAATCGGGCGGCGCCAGATTACCGACGCTGACGCTGTCATTTTCGCTGACAATGTGCACGCCGCTTATGTAGTCTATCATATACATACCGGTAGAAAGTTGATTTTCTATGTTCCGTATTCTCGCATGATAGTCAACTTCGGTTTTATCGGGAATTTTTACGGTGGCATAGGTTGCCGCCGCCGAGGAAATACGCGCTATTGAAGCCACGGCGTTATCGTTCATTCGGGTAAGCCGTTCGGTTTCGGTTATATACATCTGATTGTCAAGCGCCTTTTTACTGTTCACAAAAATGAACGCAAAAAGCGTGAGCGCTATCGCCGATACCGCCGCCGTTATGATTAAAAGGGTTTTTTTGAAATTTTTGTAGCGAACGTTTTTTTTAAAAAGAAACACTGATTTCACCTATCGGAGTGTGATTTTACAGAGTATTCGTGCGGCGTCATTCCGACATTCTTTTTGAACACCTGACCGAAATACAAGGGATATTGAAAGCCTACCTTGTAGGAAACCTCTTTAACCGAATATCTGCCCTTGGCAAAGAGTTCTTTTGCCTTGTTTATGCGAAAATCGGTTACATAATCCTTGAAATTCTTACCCGTATCACGCTTAAATATACGGCTGAAATGCGCCGTGCTTATGCAGAGATATTCGCTTAGCGTATTAAGCGAAATTTCGCTGCCGTAATTATTGTTAATGTATTCGAGAGCCCTTGCTATTACGGAAGAATCGCTGTCGCCGCGTTCAAAACGCAGGGTGCGCATTTTTTCAAATATACCCTTAAAATCGTCCCTGATTCTTGCAGATTCAAGGTTTGTTTTTATTTTTTTCACCTTTTCGGAGTCTTCACTGACAGCGGATTTTAAAATTTCCTCCGCAACGGCGTGAATCCGGTTAAAGGAAAGCGAATAAATCATTATTTTTTCGGCATCTCTTACGCCCTCGCCGTCCCTTGCAAGCGCTCGTTCCAGGTAAAGTTCGGTGAAATATTTATCGTTCTGAACATAAATATTGCAGACATTGTCAACCGGAATACAGTTATACGAAAACTCTGTATTACAGGCGTTCTTAATATTCTTTTTAAGTTCGTCTAAATATTCTGTCATTTTGCGGTAGGAAACGCTATCCATCCGTGAAAAGACTATCACAAGTACCGCGTTTTTACTGTTTCCTACAACGGTGAACGACTTAAAATACTCGTTCTCCATATCCGCAAAATCATTCCATATTCTGTAAGGGTCATTACTTTCAATTTCGCCCGATACGGCGTTAAAATGCACAAGTTCGGCATTTTGTGAAAGTATTTCGGGGTCATGGCTTTCGATAACCTTTTTTAACGCCTGTAGGCTCATTTCACCGTAATAATAATTACGGATATTTTCCTTGACGGTGTTATGCAGCATTACCATTCGGTTTGAGGCGCTGATGGCGAAGTTCGTATTCTTATCCATCTCGTCCATACAGGCTTTGACCAGCCCTTTAAGTTCGCCGAAGTCGATAGGCTTTGAAACAAAACCCGACGCTTTCAGGTTTATCGCTTTCTGCGCGTACTCGAATTTCTGATACCCTGTTATGAAAATGAACTTTGTATGCAGTGATTTTTCTGCGGTATATTCCGCAACGGCTATACCGTCAACCTTTTTCATACGAATGTCGGTTATAACAATATCGACGCTGCTGGTTTTGAGCAGTTCAATAACCTCTTCGCCGTCGCTTAACGAGGCGACAATTTCGGCATTTTCAAAGGATTCGTCGATAAATTTGCATATACCGTTTCTTATTAACTTTTCGTCGTCACAGACGGCTATGCGGTATTTATACAAGAGTTTCCCCTCCTCTGTAAAGAAATTATCAATTCTATTATACAGATTATGATGGATTTTTGAAAATGTAATTTTGGCGCGTTGTAAAATGAAGTTGCAATAGTAACAATAAAATATCCATAGTGACGATCCAGTGGTAGAATTAAGTTACCACACAAAAAACTCCAAAAGGATCGAACACTATGTACATTCAGAATTATAATACTGAACATCGCAAAGGTCAACACCTTTTAGCAGAAGAACGCCACGAAATTGAAGTGCGGTTAAAGGACGGCTGGTCACCTTACCGAATTGCGAAACATCTGGGTAGAGCATACAACACCATCAAGAATGAAATTGCCCGGGGGACAGTATACCTGTACAACGGCAAGGTTGCTCGATACA
>JAFPAV010000061.1 GCA_017390725.1 Clostridia bacterium
ATAAAGTCAAGCCGAACAGATATTAAAAAATGGAAATAGCATATCTTTTTTGACTTTTTAAATAAAAAAGCAGAGCCGTTTGGCTCTGCTAAAAATTAATCTATTTCAAATTTTCTTTATCAATCGTAATAATACATTTTGTTCCGGAATCAATCTCGCTTATTATTTCAAAAGTGTAATGGGTTCCATAAAGCAACCGCAGACGCATATTTATGTTTCCGGTTCCGATATGATGTACATCTATAATATTGTTTTCGTCAAAATCCGATTTTAAGCTTTTAAGCGTATGCTCATCCATACCGCAGCCGTTATCGCTAACCTCGAGACGCAAGCGCGTATTTTCTATATCCGCTTTAACTGTTATTATAGTTTTGCCGTTCCTCCGCTTTCCGTGAACAAATGAGTTTTCTATAAGCGGTTGCAGTATAAAGCGCAAAACCTTAAATTCAAGAACCGAGTCATTAATACACCATTCAACGTCAAAACTGCTTCCGAATCTTAACAGCATTATTTCTACATACGATTTTGAAAGCTCTACCTCTTCTCTTAAAGGTATAAGATTAATTTTATAATCAACACTTGCCTTATAAATGTCATTTATATCAACAAGGCTCTTTTCTATAGGATTATCATCCCCCAGCATATCGATAGACATCCACCTCAGGGAATCAAGAGTATTATAAAGAAAGTGAGGGTTTATCTGTGACTGAAGCGCCATAAGCTGTATCTGCTTTAAGGTTTCAATCTTACTCGAAAGTGTCTGCTTTAATTCATCGTTATTATCGAGTAACTCTTTGATTTTTGTATTGATAAGAACAACCTCACTGCCAAGAGCACTTACATCGTCAGGCAGTTTACTTGAAAGCGATTCCATTATTTTGCGGATAGGTTTATAAGTATTCGTACTGATTACATAGCTCACTATTACACTCACTGCTAAAAAAACTATACCCAGCATACATACCAAAACAGTATTTTGCTGTATGTTTGTCCTGTAAACCGAGGAATCAACAAAACTAATTACATATAACCCTGAAATTTTCGCTTTTTTTGTTATTAAAAAATAATCCTTATTATCATTTTTTATCTGTTTAATAGAGTCATCCAAAGGCTTGAATTGCGGAATATATTCATTTAAATTTGTAAAAATACGGCTCATATCATCAGAAGAAAGTATAATACCGTCACCCGTAGTAAGATAAAATTCCCTGTTTTCGGCATCGGCGGTATTATCGTTTAATACACCGCTGAATTTCCGAAGTGAAATTTCTATTATAACCTTAGTAGTATCGTTTCTGTTATTATTATATACCAGTTGAAGATTAGCCGGCCATGAATAATCAGCATCACAGTAAAAATCAACATTTTTGTATGTATTTATCTTTTGGGTGAATTCCTCCGAAACGGTTCCTACAGTAAGGTTTTCGTTATCGTATGTCAAAGAAATACCAAGAATGCTGATATTTTGATTCATATGCGACTTAACAACCTCATACTCTATACTGCTTCTGTTTGAACCGGATTCAAATTCCGGTTCAAGAACTGCGGTAGATAGATTTATAACAAGCATACAAAGGCGGTCAAGCTCAGTACCGGCATAAGCATTATAATATTCCAGATACTCATTTTCGCTGTTTTTTACCTGAGAATTAATATATTTACTATTGCTTATAAAAACATATATAAACAGCAAAACCACCATTGCCGATATTAGAATAACCGTTAAAAACAGGTTAGTGTAATATACCTTTCCGCGATTTTTCATTCGTTGAAAAAAGCCCATATCAAGCATATTTCCTTTTCTTTATTTTTTTCTTATAAACTCGGACGGTGTATAGCCTGTAAACTTCTTAAACTGTTTCCTGAAATTAAGGGACTGGCTATAACCTAAAGCCAATGAAATTTCCTCTATTTTCATTTTTCCTTCGTTAAGTAATTCCTTAGCCTTTTCCATTTTAACCTCAAGTATATAATCTATTAACTTTTTTCCGGTTTTCTTTTTATATATTTTTCCTATATATCCCGAGGTTAATCTAAAATGCTCCGCAACTGTTACAACAGTTATATTGTTTAAAATATTATCCTGTATATACTTTTGTATATCGTAAATAAGACTTTTAGAGCACTCCGCGGCTTGAGCACAGTAATCAAGCATTTCTTTTTCAGAAGAAAAACTCTGATTTTCTACAATACAGTATTCACTAATCTTATTTAAAAACTCTTCACGGTAAAAAGCACCATATTCTTTATCATTTACAGCCGAAAGACTTCTAATAATATCTTCTTTTACATCATAGTTCTTGTTAAAAACTGAGCTGAAATAATAATCCGCATCCCTTTCCGCAGAAACCGAAGCTATTAAATGCTTAATACCTTTATATTCCTTCGATGAAGACTTAAGCCCCTTGGAATAAAACAGTGCTAACGCGTGCTTTATTTCATCTTCAAACAGCTTTATATCCTCTGTTTTTGAACGAAAAATAATAATACATTCAAATGAACATTCATCATATCCGCAAAAAAGCGAAATATATTTATCAGAAGCATTTTCACAGAAGGATTTAATTTGTTCCATCTCATTATCTAAAAATGTTTTTTCTTCACATTTAAATTTTACTACAGCAGCTTTATCAAATCCCAGAATATCCAAATCACCCTGACGGTGAATAAAAAAATCATAAAACGATTTATAAGTTATATTACCTTTCAAGACCGCAAAAAGCTTATCCTTAAAATATTCAAAATTGTTAACAAAATTCATTGCCTGATTTGTAGCATCTGCACGGGTATTATCAATAATTTCTTTACATGCATCAAGCTGTTTCAGTATTTCAGCTGTATTAACCGGCTTTGTTAAAAAACTTTTCACCTTATATTCAATAGCTTTTTTTGCATATTCAAACTCTTCATATCCGCTTATTATAATAATGTGAATAGGCAGTTTTTTCTCATATACATATTTAGCAATATCAAGCCCCGTTTTATCAGGCATACAAATATCCGTAACAATGATATCAATCGGATTGTTTTTTATATATTCAAGCACAGCTTCTCCGCTTGAACACTCACAAACAATATTAAGCTCCGGACGTTTTCTTCTTATCATACCGGATATTCCTTTTCTGATAATATCCTCATCATCAGCAACTAAAATTCGATACATTTTTAACCGCCCCTTTCATAATACAATACCCCGTTTACATTATACTTTTTTTCATCTCAACAAACAAGTTATATTATTTGGAAAAAAGATATGTTTTTTGGACGGTTTTAACATAAAAAATGACCGAAAGTGGAGGATAAACCTTCATTTTCGGTCAAAAATTTGGTCGAGGCGACAGGATTTGAACCTGCGGCCTCTGCGTCCCGAACGCAGCGCTCTACCAAACTGAGCCACGCCTCGATACTTATATAGCCCTATAATTATATATAACTGAAAAACAAAAGTCAATATTTATTTTGGTGTTATAATTTAAACCGCCGCAGAATTTCTGCGGCGGTTTTTAATTATGCTGTTGCTTCGGGAGCTTTAATTTTCTTTACCTTGAACTGGCTTACTGCATATTTGTTTATCTCGCAGTCAAGCTTCTTGGCATAATCGGTAATATCCTTTTCGTATTCCTCATCAGCGATAAGGTGACGAGCCTCGGTATCGAGGGTATCGTAATAATATTCATCAGCAGCCAAATCCTGCTTAACAACAAGAATTATACCGCTCTCATCCTCATTTTCGATAACCTTAACCTCACCGACAGCCATTGCCTTGATATCCTTGTAATATTCGGATTCATAGGTGGTATCCTCGGCACCGATTATGGATGCATTTTCATCCTTAGGCTTAGGCTCATCGGTTTCCTCGGTTTTGGTTTCTTCCTTCTTTTCCTCAACCTTATTATACTCGTTGTAAATCTCAAGGAAGCTTCTCTTGCCCTCCTTAAGCTCGGTAGCATAATCGTTAAACTTATCCTTAGTTGACTTTGCATCCTCTTCGGTCATTTCCGAGAAGGAAGCGGAAAGAATATTGGCTATAACAAAGTTTTCGTTTATCTTGGTCTTAACGGTATCAGCGGCAATTTCCTTTTCTCCACCCTCGCCGTAAACATGGTCAAAATAAAGGCTGGAGTAATAGCTATCTCTCATATACTTAGTATAGGTATCAATGGATACGCCGTTGGGCTCATAATAAGCACCATAGCCATAGCTTGACCAATAATATTCCGCATAGGATTTAACATTAGTCTCGGTTTCTTTATCAAGCTCAAGCTTATTTTCTTTACAAAGAGTTTTGTAAGCAGCTATCTTCTTAAGATTTTCAATAGCCTTATCCTCAACCCATTCAACATACTTTTTACCGTCAATCTTCTCAGCATAATAGTCTGTTTCTTCTGTTTCTTTAGATTCCTCTTTAGAATCTTCCTTTTCAGCCTTTGCCTCATCAACCTTGGTTTTAGCCTCTGAATCGGCTGCCATAAGAGCAGTCATATAATAAGCCGAGGTAAACTCATAATCACCTACAGTTACTGCAACCTCGTTCTTTTTGTGACAGCCTGTCATAGCAGCCAACATCATAATGGCAAGTATTGCCGCACAAATTTTCTTTAAAGCTTTCATTTGTATTCCTCCGTAGTTTTTATCTACAATGTAACAATTATATAACATTGAAATGAAAAAGTCTACTAAAAAATTGTAAACATATATACACCTATAACGCCTTGATTATTTCACTTATAAGGGCGTCCATTTTCTGTCCTGCACCGAGCTTAATCAGATATCCCGTTTTATTTCCTGCCGAAATGCTGAACCTATCACCGAAATATTCGGAAAGTCTTGTCATAACCTCGGATTTCAAAGAATTGGTATGAAGTAGAGCCTGCTTGCCGTTTCCTGTTATCTCGATAATATCGGCATTTTGCGCCTTGTTGCGAAGCAGTGATACATCTATAAGTCCCATAACGGGCTTTGGTGGTTCACCAAAACGGTCACACAGCTCATCGATAACATCACTTGCATCCTCATCATTGCCTATTTCGGCAATGCGGCGGTATATACCAAGTCTCGCAGGCAATGATTCAATATAGCTATCGGGAATAAAGGCAGAAACATTAAGGTCGATATTACAAACCGTTTCCTCCTTGACCTCAACTCCGTTTTGCTCGTTAACCGCATCGGAAAGAAGCTTAAGATACATATCATATCCAACAGCCTCCATATTACCGTGTTGTTCTCCCCCTAAAATGCTTCCCGCTCCCCTTATTTCAAGGTCACGCATAGCAATTTTAAAGCCTGAGCCAAACTCGGTGTACTCCCTTATCGCTTCCAGTCTTTTTGTAGCCACATCCGAAAGCTGCTTATTTCTCTCAAAGCAGAAATAGGCATAAGCCTTTCTCGGTGAACGGCCTACTCTACCCCTTAACTGATGAAGCTGAGAAAGTCCCATTCTGTCGGCGTTTTCTATTATGAGGGTGTTGGCATTCGGCACATCAACCCCCGTTTCAATTATGGTTGTGCAGACAAGTATATCTATCTCGTGTTCGAGAAGCTTTTTCCAGATATCACTAAGCTCATCTTCACTCATTTTTCCGTGGGCAATACCTATATTAACATTTTCGGGCAACCTTGCCTTTAGCCTTGCGGCACAGTGGGTTATGGTATCCACCCTGTTATGAAGATAGTAAACCTGACCGCCTCTGCGGATTTCCCTATTAATAGCATCGATTATAACGCCCATATTCTGCTCTAAAACATAGGTCTGAACGGGGTGTCTGTCCCCGGGCGCCTCATCTATTGAGGACATATCACGAAGGCCCGACATCGCCATATTAAGCGTTCTCGGTATGGGCGTTGCGCTAAGGGTGAGGATATCCACATGGGGATAAAGCTCTTTTAGTCTTTCCTTTTGGGCAACACCGAAGCGTTGCTCCTCATCTATAATAACAAGACCAATATCCTTAAAAGCAATATCCTTAGATATAAGGCGATGGGTTCCCACAACCAAATCAAGTCGGCCTGTTTTAAGGTCGGATATAATTTTCTCCTGTCTTTTTTTGGTTACAAAACGGGATAGCATAGCAACCGTAACAGGCATTTCTCCAAATCGGCGGACAATGGTGTTATAATGCTGCATAGCAAGAATAGTGGTAGGCACCAAAACGGCGCACTGCTTACCCTCGCTTATACACTTAAATGCCGCCCTCAAGGCAACCTCGGTTTTGCCAAAGCCCACGTCTCCGCAAAGAAGCCTATCCATAGGAACACTGCGTTCCATATCCTTTTTAATTTCGTTTATACAACGAAGCTGGTCATCGGTTTCGTCGTATTCAAATCGGCGCTCAAAGTTGTTCTGTAAATCCGTATCCTCACTAAAAGCATATCCCTTTGCCGCCATTCTCTTTGCATAAAGGGCGGTTAACTGCTTTGCCATATCCCGAACTGCCGCTTTTACCCTTTTTCTCGTCTTCTGCCACTCGGCTCCGCCTAAGCGGTGAAGCTTTATACTACCATTTTCGGTGGCGGCGCCTATATATTTCGAAACAAGGTCAAGCTGATTTACAGGTACATATAATACATCGCTTTTTGCATATTTGATACGAATATAATCCTTAGTGATACCGTCATTGGTGATGCGGTTAATACCGTCAAACACTCCTATACCGTGGGCATCGTGAACAACATAATCGCCACGTTTAAGCTCCTCAATGGAGCCTATTGCCTTAGCATCCTTATTATGTCTTTTGCGTTTCTTGGTTTCGGCGGCAATATATCTGTGGGTTATGAGGATAAATTTGCTAGACGGTATTTCCATACCACCCGATAGACCGCCGCAGCAAACCGTAACCCCTTTGCCTATCTCCTGAGGATTTTCGGCAAATACACTCTTTATTCCTCTATCATTTAGCTCTTCATCGAGGATTTTTGCCGCTCTTTTTTCGCCCGCTAATATAACGGCGCTTCCGCCCTGCTCCAATAGATAGGAAATATCATCAAGCAGCACCGAAACATCGCCGCCCCAGGGAGCGCTGCGCTTAAAATTGAAATTTATAATATCCTTTACGGGCAGCTCATAGGAATTACGGGGAAAGCTTTCAAAAAAGCATACATTTGAAAGCTTTTGATAAAATTCGTTTTTATCAAGATAAAGCTTGGCGGTTTTTTTGGATAAAATTCCCTCGCTTAAAAAGTTTTCAATATCAAGGGACTGTCTATCAAAAAGCACCTTTATCTGCTCGGCAATATTGCCGCTCTCACTCATAATAAAAAGGCAATCATCCTCTAAATAATCAAAAACAGTTGGACATTCGGGATAAATTAAAGGAATATATCTATCGGCGCAAATGGAAATTCCGCCCTTTAGCGCCTCAATATCACGGCTTATCCTGTTTATTTGCTTATCACTGAGATTTTTGGTGCTGACACAGTATTCTTCAAGGATTTTAATAAGCTTTTCGGGGGAATATACTATCTCGGTAGCAGGGGATACCGTTATGCTCTGCACCGATTCAATTCTTCGCTGAGAGAGTATATCAAACTCGGAAATACTGTCTATCTCATCTCCCCAGAATTCAATACGGTAAGGATGAGGGGAATTAACGGGGAAAATATCAACTATTCCGCCTCGAACTGAGAACTGTCCCGCTCCCTCGCAAAGCTCACTTCGGCTGTAACCCGCCTCGGTAAAGCACAAGGCAAGCTCCTTCATATCAAGGCATTTTCCAACGGTTAATTCAACTCGGCTACTATTTAGAACCTCTTTCGGCAGAGTATACTGCATAGCCGCTTCTACCGACATTGTAATAACGCAGAAATCCCCATCCGAAAGCTCGGATAGGGTGTGTATTCTCCTGTGCTCGTATTCCCTCGAATAGCCCGTAAGCTCACCAATACAGTAGTCCCTCGAAGGAAAATTTATGCACTTTAATCCCAGAGAATTTATATCATATTTAATTTCGTTTGCCTGAGCCTCATCAGAGGTTATTATCACCGCTTTTTTGCCCGTATGCTCACAGAGAGCCGCCGTGACGGCTGATTTGTGAATAAGGGAAAGCCCTGTGGATACTAAGGGCATCCTCCCTTTGCCTACGGCATTTAGCAGAGCTTTATAATCCCCGTCAAGACTCAGTACCTGATTTAGAAATTCCATATATCAGTTATACCTGTTCATCGCAGAATCAATTCCACGTTTTACGATTTCCTCGGCGGCTTTAACTCCGATTTCGGTTGCCTTTTGGAAGTTATCCAAATCCTCCTTAGAGAATTTACCCAAAACCCAATCCTTAAGGTCGTATTCCGCATTTGGCTTTTTGCCAACACCTATTTTAATTCTCGGAATATCGCTTGTGCCTGAAAGTTCGATTATATCTTTAATGCCGTTGTGACCGCCATCGCTCCCTTTCCTTCTTACCCTTATTTTGCCCACATCGAGAGAAACATCGTCAAACATAACGATAACCTTATCGTAGGGTATTTTATAAAAGGAGCATATTGCGGTTACCGCCTTGCCCGATAAATTCATAAAGGTTTGGGGTTTTACAAGCATTATCCTGTTATCCCCGATTTTGCATTCGCCTATTAAAGCATCATATTTTCTTTTCGGGAAACCGACACCGTATTTTTCAGCCAGAGCATCAATTACCATAAACCCTGCATTATGGCGGGTTTTTTCATATTGAAGCCCAGGGTTGCCAAGTCCCACTATCAGCCAATCATAAGCCGATTCTTTTTTCTTAAAAAACATATTTTTCACCGTATAATAGTTGATTTATTGATTAATATTTTATCATAAGAGTATATTATATTCAAGCAAAAATGCTTGACAACACTTTTTTTAGGTTGTATTATGTAATAAAGCGTTGAGAAGAACAGTAGCTTTTCCAAAATTATAAAGAGAGTATGGTCATCGGCTGAAAGCCATATTATATTTAGGTTAAGTGAACACCACCTTCGAGCGCCGTGGGTAAAAAACACGGCCGTTTAGCCTGCGTTAAGGGTTTTGAGTGCCGCATATTGCGGAATTTGGGTGGAACCGCGGAGAAAGTATACTTCGTCCCTTTTTAGGGACGAAGTTTTTTATTTTTTGGAGGTAAATTTATGATTAAAGTAACTTTGAAGGATGGCTCTTTTAAGGAATTTCCTAAGGGAATTACCGTAATTGAAGCCGCTAAGGAGATAAGCATGGGTCTTGCCCGTGTTGCCTGCGCCGCAAGAATAAACGGCGAAAATGCCGACCTTCGAACAACCCTTGAAACAGACTGCAATTTAGAAATTTTAACCTTTGATGATGAATACGGCAGATGGACCTTCCGTCACACCGCTTCTCATATTTTAGCTCAGGCAGTAAAGCGCCTTTATCCCGATACCAAGCTTGCTATCGGTCCTGCTGTTGATGACGGTTTTTATTATGACCTTGATACCGAGGTTAAATTCACCCCCGATGACCTTGTTAAAATCGAGGCTGAAATGAAGAAAATCGTTAAAGAGGATTTAAAGCTTGAGCGCTTTACAAAGAGCCGAGAAGAAGCTATTAAATACTTTGAAAAGCTTGACGAGCCTTATAAGGTTGAGCTAGTTCGTGATTTACCCGAGGATGCCGAAATAGGCTTTTATTCTCAGGGCGAATTTACCGACCTTTGCGCAGGTGCACACCTTTTGAGCACAGGTATGGTTAAGGCATTTAAATTAACCTCTGCAACGGGTGCTTACTGGAGAGGAAGCTCGGATAATAAAATGCTCTGCCGAATTTACGGTACTGCATTCCCCAAGGCATCCTTACTCGAAGAGCATCTTGAAAGAATTGAAGAGGCTAAGAAGCGTGACCATAACAAGATAGGCAGAGAGATGGAGCTTTTCACCACCGTTGACGTTATCGGTCAGGGACTGCCCATCTTATTACCCAAGGGTGCAAAAATAATACAAACTCTCCAGAGATTTGTTGAGGATGAGGAGGCAAAACGTGGTTGGCTTCTCACCAAAACCCCCTATATGGCAAAGCGTGAGCTTTATAAGCTATCGGGCCACTGGGACCATTATTTAGACGGTATGTTTGTTTTGGGTGACCCTGAGGACGAAACTAAGGAATGCTTTGCGATGCGTCCTATGACCTGTCCATTCCAATATCAGGCATACCTCAACCGTGCCCGTTCCTACCGTGACCTACCCTTGCGCTATAACGAAACCTCTACCCTTTTCAGAAATGAGGATAGCGGTGAAATGCACGGTCTTATCAGGGTAAGACAGTTTACTATCTCCGAAGGCCACCTTATGTGTACCCCCGAGCAGTTAGAAGAGGAATTTAAGGGCTGTTTAGAGCTTGCAATTTATATGCTTAAAACCTTAGGTCTTTATGAGGATGTATCATACCGCTTCTCCCAGTGGGACCCTGCCGATAAAGAAAAATACATCGGCACTCCTGAACAGTGGGATGAGGCTCAGGGCGTTATGGCTAAGATACTTGACCACCTTGAAATCCCCTACAAGATAGGTGTTGGTGAGGCGGCGTTCTATGGACCTAAGCTTGATATTCAGATTCGCAACGTTCACGGTAAAGAGGATACCCTTATCACCATTCAAATCGACCAGATGTTAGCCGAAAAGTTCGGTATGGAATATGTTGACCGTGACGGTGTTAAGAAGAATCCCTATATCATCCACCGCACCTCTATCGGTTGCTACGAGAGAACTCTCGCTCTGCTTATCGAAAAATATGCAGGTGCTTTCCCGATGTGGCTCGCTCCCACACAGGTAAAACTCCTTCCCATTGCCGACCGTCATCTTGATTATATGTATGAAATCAAGAAGCAGCTTGAAGCAAAGGGTATGCGTGTTGAACTTGATGACCGCAACGAAAAAATCGGCTATAAGATAAGAGAAGCAAGACTTCAGAAGGTACCCTATATGCTGGTTGCCGGTGATAGTGAAATCGAAAACGGCACCGTTTCGGTAAGACAGCGTGGCGAAGGCGGCGATTTAGGCTCAATGCCCGTTGCCGAATTCATAGCCAAGGCTGTAGAAGAAATCGAAAATAAGGTAATCAAATAATACGAAAAGAGCAAGGATTTTATTATCCTTGCTCTTTTTTATACCACGCTTGTAAAATTAAGGCCGAAGCTTACGCTTAATGCCTTGTCCACCCTGTCCATTGAATTAAGGTCAAGGCTTCCCATTTTTTCCTTTAGTCGCATCTTATCTATGGTTCTCACCTGTTCGAGAAGAACAATGGAATCCTTTGATAAACCGCAACCATCTGCATCCACTTTTATATGGGTGGGCAAATTGGTTTTATACCTTTGGCTTGTTATAGCCGCCGCAATAACCGTTGGACTGTATTTATTGCCAACATCGTTTTGTATAATAAGTACCGGTCTTACTCCGCCCTGTTCAGAGCCGATAACCGGACTCAAATCAGCATAATAAATTTCGCCACGCTTGATATTCATTGCTGTTTCACGCTCCGCTGTAATTTTCTAATAATATTTTTGCCTTATTTTCCCTTGTTTAATCACAGCAAAAAAATTTATTTCACTATATTTTATGCGAAGCGTTGAAAAGGGTTATTTATGGAAGATATATTTACCTGCCTTTACGGCTATACCCATACCCAGAGCAGTTAAACTAACAGTTAAAATTCCTTCACTTTCTTTGGATACTAAATTTCCTATTATTTGTATTGCAAACAAAAAGATAACCATTAAAACAATTTCTGCTATACAGATATAAGTGATAATTTTTTAAAGCTTTATAAATATGTTTTTCATAAAATCATCTCCTTATGCTGTGCACAAAAAGCGCACAGCACTCTACATGACTCGTTCTTGGGAACAGGTCAACGGGGGTGTATTCTTTTAGTTTATAACCTTTGTCCTCGAAAATTGCCGTATCCCGAGCAAGGGTTGCAGGGTCGCAGGAAACATAAACAACCCGCTCAGGAGAAAAATCATCCGTTATTATGTTTATAAGGGATTCCTCACAGCCTTTTCTCGGTGGGTCAACTATAACAACATCAGGGCGGTAATTTTCCGCCGCTAAAACCTCGGCGGCCTTTGCCGCATCGGCGCATATAAACCTTGCGTTGTCAATACCGTTGTTTCGGGCATTGAATTTTGCATCCTCTATGGCTTCGGGTACCACCTCAACTCCAACAACACTTGTAGCTTTATTCGCCATTGAAAGTCCTATCGTTCCTGCGCCGCAGTAAAGGTCAAGAATATTTTTGTCCTGTGGTTTTGCATAATCTGCCGCCTTTAGGTACAGCTTTTCTGCCATATCTCTGTTCACCTGATAAAATGAAAGGGGCGAAATTCTCACTTTGATGCCGCAAAGGATATCGGTTATATAGTCCTGCCCATAAAGAGTGCGGCATTTTTTACCCATTATAACATTGGTTTTTTCCTTATTTTCATTTATCTGAACGCTTTTAAGTCTATCACCGCATACAGACCTTATACATTGTACAAATTCATCCTCAAAGGGAAGCTTGTTGCCGTTTATAACCGCAACAACCATTATTTCATCGGTTTTTTCGGCAATTCGCAAATATAAGTGTCTGAAAAGTCCCTTGTTTTTAGTTTCGTCATAAGGGGTAATTTCGTATTTCCTCGCCCAACGGGTTACACTCGCCATAATTTCATCAAATATCTGCGGTTGCAGCAAGCACTGACTACAGGGAACAACTCTATGAGAATGCTTAGCAAAAAAGCCCAAAGCTCCGTCAGCACTCATAGGTAGTTGAGCCTTGTTGCGGTATCTTTCCACACGGTTTGAGGGAATTATATCCCGAGTCTCGAGGTCAATGCCGCCAATTCGCTTTATTGCCGCAGCCACCTTATTTTTCTTAATATCATATTCCGCTTTATAGCCAATATGTCGGTAAACGCAACCGCCGCATTGCTTAAAAGTAGCACAATCGTTTTCGCATCGGTCAGCCGAAGGCTTTATTATTTCCTCAATTTTGCCGTAACAATAGCTTTTCTTAACCTTTAAAATTCTTACCGAAAGGGTATCGCCCACAGCCGCAAGGGGCACAAACACCGCCATACCGTCATAGTGTCCCACACCGCTTCCGTCGGTTGTCATATCGGTTATATCAAGTGTTATAATATCGTTTTTCTGCATTTTATTTTCTCCGCAACAAAGCTTTTTAAATATTATACATTTTCCTAACTTTTTTTGCAATAATGATTGTAGTTTGTTACCATTTTAAAGTTGACAAAATTAGATAGTTACTGTATAATGTTGAATTGCTGATAAAAATTCATTTTTATCGAGGTGTGGCGCAGTTGGGGACGTTTCCGAGCGCCGCCGGTGGCGGATGAAGCGAGGAAAAAGGAGTGGCAGCAACTTGGCGATTGGCAAGTGAGCTCTTCTCACGCCGACAGAGCCTTAGTTGCAACAGGAAGCGCACTAGTTTTGGGTGAGGTTGCGAGCGCTCACAGTGTGAGATGAAGCGAGCAAAACGAAGCGCTGCGGTCGACAAGCGAGATACAGCAGTATCGAGTCGTCGGGTACCGCAAGAGGGTTACCAAAACGTCCTTTTCAAATTTTAAACAATTTAATATCGAGGTGTGGCGCAGTTGGTAGCGCACTAGTTTTGGGAACTAGATGCCGCAGGTTCGAGCCCTGTCACCTCGACCATATGATTTGGTTCTGTTTTTTGAACATTTTTTCGAAAAACAGAACCTTTTCTTTTTATAAACCCTTTATTTATGCGTATTCACATTCTCCAGTCGAATTTTTACTGATTCAAAACTATTAAACAAACAAATAACATCACTCCTTTCTTGTTTGTATTTATCGTAAAACAGTGCTTGTTTACTATTGGAAAATCTTATGGTATAATTTATAAGTAATAATTTTAAAAGCGAGGTGCCAAAGTTATGGCAGAAAAGAAATATGTAATTGATAATGCCGAACTGATGGCAGAATGGAATTGGGAAAAGAATAATGAATTGAAATTAGGCCCTAAAACATTAACCATTGGAAACAATAAAAAAGCTTGGTGGAAGTGTAGCAAGGGACACGAATGGCAAGCATCGGTAGTTAATAGAAATAAAGGGAGCGGTTGCCCATATTGCTTAGGTCGATACGCCATTAAAGGTGAAAATGATTTAAAAACTGTTAATCCCACTTTAGCAAACGAATGGAACTACGAAAAAAATGGTAGTCTAAAACCTGAACACTTTACAGTAAATAGTCAAAAAAAGGTGTGGTGGAAATGTCAAAAAGGACATGAGTGGCAAACAACAATTTCTCACCGTACTAATGGTTCTGGTTGTCCATATTGCGCTGGACAAAAAGTTATAAAAGGCGAAAATGATTTACAAACAGTTAATCCAATATTAGCAAATGAATGGAATTATGAAAAAAATAAAGGATTAACACCTGAGGATGTAATGCCCAATAGCAATAAAAAAGTTTGGTGGAAATGTCAAAAAGGACACGAGTGGCAGACGTCGATAGCTAATAGAAATTATGGATATGGTTGCCCTGTTTGCAATTCTGAACGACATACTTCTTTCCCTGAATATGCGATTTTATATTATCTTAAAGAATGTGGTTTAGAGGTAATACATTCGTATAAAGAAAAAGGTTACGAATTGGATATTTATATCCCATCAAAAAGAATTGCTATTGAATATGATGGAAGTTTTTGGCACCAGAACAAAATAAAAAAAGATTTAGAAAAAAATTTCAAGTGTGAAAAAGATGGGATTAAACTATTTCGTATAAGAGAAGGGCTGCCACCATTAAATGACAGCTCTATAGATTACGTTGTTCAAGAAGCCAAAAAAGATTTGTCCCAAATTCTTAGAAAAGTTTTAAGTGATATAATTGGTAAAATCGTTGATATTGACCTAACAAGAGATGCTATTGCTATAGAAAATCTGCGAGAATTTACGGAAAAAGAAAACTCTCTTTTATTCTCCAATCCTGAAATTGCAAAAGAATGGAATTATGAGAAGAACGGTAAACTAAAGCCGGAACATTTTTCAGCTAACAGTAATAAAAAAGTATGGTGGAAGTGTAGCAAAGGGCACGAATGGCAAGCTAGAATAAACAGCAGAAATAGTGGAAATGGATGTCCATATTGCACAGGGTTATACGTTATTAAAGGCGAAAACGATTTACAAACAATCAACCCTGCCTTGTCAAAAGAATGGCACTACGAAAAGAACAATGGATTGACACCCTCAGATGTAATGCCCAATAGCGATAAAAAAGTATGGTGGAAATGCAGTAAAGGGCACGAGTGGGAAGCTACAATAATCAATAGAAACAAAGGAACAGGGTGCCCATATTGCGCAAGTCAAAAAATTTTAAGAGGCTATAACGATTTGCAAACAGTTAATCCCGATTTAGCAAAAGAATGGAATTACAATAAGAATTTTGGATTAACCCCTATGGATGTAATGCCTAACAGCGGTAAAAAGGTTTGGTGGAAGTGTGCTAACGGACACGAATGGCAAGCAACAATAGCACACAGAAATGATGGTAGCGATTGCCCATATTGCTCTGGTCGATACGTTATTACGGGAGAAAACGATTTAAAAACAATTAATCCCGATTTAGCTAATGAATGGAATTACAAACGAAATGGCGGTTTAAAACCAGCGCATTTTTTGGCAAATAGTCATGAAAAAGTCTGGTGGAAGTGTAGTAGTGGACACGAGTGGCAAGCTACAATTGATAGTAGAAATACAGGGCGAGGGTGTCCATATTGTGCTAGCCAAAAAATTTTAAAAGGTTATAACGATTTGCTAACAATCAATCCAACCCTAGCCAAAGAATGGAATCATGAAAAAAATGATAAATTAACGCCTTCCGATGTAATGCCAAATAGCAATAAAAAAGTCTGGTGGAAGTGTAGTAATGGACACGAGTGGCAAGCTATGGTATCAAGCAGAAATAAAGGTGCTTGTTGTCCATATTGTTCTGGTCGAAATGCTATTAAAGGCGAAAATGATTTGCAAACGGTTAATCCAACATTAGCAAAAGAATGGAATTATGAAAAAAACAATGGATTAACACCTATGGATGTATTGCCTAATAGCGGAAAGAATGTATGGTGGAAGTGCAGCGAAGGTCACGAATGGCAGGCGAGGATTGCAGATAGAAACAAAGGCCGTGGCTGTCCTATTTGTAGAAAAACAAAAAACGGGAGATATTAAAATGTGGTGGTCAATAAGTGGTATTGTATTGGTGATAATTGGTATAAGTCTTGCTTTTGGCGGCACTTACTTAAGTTTATGGAATGTTATCAACATTGACTTAAAGAAGGCTGGAACTTGGAAAGAATTATACGAAAGAGGAGAACAAGCCAAAAAGGAAAAAAGCAAGGCTTGTAGTGCATTACGATATATCTTGATTGGAAGTACGATACAAATAATAGGAAGTGTATTCCAAATAGTTGGATTGTTCAAATAAAAGTTTCTCTCTGTGGGGTTGGTTATGAACACCCCACAAATACTAAACCGAATAGTAATCAAGACCTTTGTACTGTTTTTGGCTGCGAAAAACCTAGTGTTTATGCGGGTTTCCGCCTGATTACTATAACGCTACTCCGACCAAAACTCCAAATCTGACCTTTGGGTTGGGTTTGGAGTTTTCTTTTGCGTGTAGGGCTCGAACCTAATACATTAATATATAATGAAATTATTAATCCCGATGAGCTTTGCTCATCGGGATTTTGTTAATTACTATATATTTCTATCGCTTTTGCAACAAACTCTGCTGTTCCGTCACCGTGCTTATCAATATTGTCTTTAAAGCGTTCGTCATCAACATACATCTGTCCGAGTCCTGCAAGGATTTCGTTTGTGCAGGTGTAGTAATTTTCGGTGATGTAAGTTTGAAGTTCAATTACTAGTGCCTGTGCTTCATCCGAGTCGGCAGTGCATCCCTCTTTTTTGCACTTTGCAAATTTCATAAGAACTGTATTCAGCCCATCGTTTACCTCTTGCCATTTTTCTTTTGTGTAGTTGGCGGTCTTTTGTTCGTACTCTTTATAGGCTTCTGTTTCTCCGAAACGTCTTTGTACTTCCTTATCGTAATTTTGCATAGTTGCTACTCCTTTACAACCTCATAGGGCCAGTCGATAATACCACCGAATTCTTTTACATTGGTATAGCCAAGTTTTACAAGCTCTTCCGATGCAATTTTGCTTCGTCTGCCGCTTCGGCAGTAAACAAGGATTAACTCATCTTTATTCGGCAGTTCGTTTTCTGCTCTATCTTTAATCTCGTATTCAGGAATCATTATAGCATCTTCAATATGTCCCTCGGCGAATTCTTCCTCAGTACGTGCATCTATGATAATATAATCCTGTTGGGTATCCATAATTGCCTTGGCTTCTTGCGGTGTAATTTGCTCGTAGGTAGCATTATTTCCGTCGTCTTTACAAGCGGTTAAGCCAAACAGTGACAGTGAAATTAAAAGCATTATAACAAGTCCTCTCAGTTTTTTCATAGCATTTGCACCTCTTTAGTTATTATGTCCTTTAAAACATTTAACTGAATATAGCCATCGCAAGGGTGCCTAACAGCATAAGGACAAGACCTAGAACTGCCTTTTTTGATAGCTTTTCTTTAAACACAAAATAAGAAAACGTAACCGCAACCAAAATGCTCATTTTGTCGATAGGAACAACCACGCTTACCACACCGTTCTGGATGGCGTAATAGTAACAAAGCCAGGAGGCTCCCGTTGCCACACCCGAAAGGGAAATAAATAAAAGTTCTTTCCTATCAAGATTTTTAATACCCTTTTGCTTTCCTTGGGCAAAAACTATTATCCACGCCATAATAAGCACTACACCTGTGCGTATAGCGGTGGCGAGATTGGATTCTACACCGGAAATTCCCACCTTAGCAAGAATGGATGTTAATGCGGCAAAAATTGCGGCAAAAACAGCATAAAACATCCAGGCAGAGCTTCCTTTTTTAGCCTCGGTTTTCTTTTTCTCTATCATTAGGAATATTCCCACTGCCAACAATGCCGTTCCTATAAGTTTAACCCAAAGATTTACCGTTTCACCAAAACATATTATAGCAAGAAGCACCGTTAAAATAGTGCTTGATTTATCGATAGGCACAACCTTATTTACATCACCCATAGAAAGCGCCTTAAAATAGCATATCCAGGATGCTCCCGTTGCCAAACCCGAAAGGATTAAAAATATAAGAGATATTTCATCTATACTTGTTATTTTATCGGCAGATCCAACCACAAAAACCATAATCCACGAAAACACCAGAACCACAAGAGTTCGAAGAGCGGTTGCCAAGTCCGAATCAGTTTTCTTAATTCCGCACTTGGCGAGAATCGAGGTTAGTCCGGCAAATACCGCCGACAAAATTGCCATTAGAAGCCAAGTCATTATCTTCACCTCGATAAAAATTACTTTTTTGATTTCATTATATCATTTGGAAATATTTTACACAATAAGCAAAGTTATCAATTTATAATTTTATATTTGTTTTTTTGCATATTATCTCTAAAAAGCAGAAAACTTAAATTGAAAGGAGCAAAAAAATGAATACAAATTCTCTTATTAAAAACACACTCGACAGCATACCCAAGGCAAACGAAAACGCAAAACGCATTGTAGGACTTGTTAAGGAAAACGGCAGAGTTACCGGATATAAATTATCTGACGAAACCTTTGTGCAAAAGGAAGAAGCGGTGCAGATGGCAAAGCAAGGACAAATTAGCGGTGTCGGCATTGCCCACCGAGGCAATAATCAATATCTAAAGGCTGTTCCCAACGGACAAGAAAACGATAATCTAGGTAATCTTCCCTCTTTTTCTCCTGAAAATTACACAAATTAATTAAAACATATCCTATCGGATATGTTTTTTCTTGCTTTTATACCGCTTTTATGCTAATCTTAACTCAAAGTCAGCAAAGGAGTTTTGGTATGATTTCTCCTATGATAAATATAACGGTTGCGGAACATATATGGACTGGATGCAGCACGATGGCGGCAAAGGTGCAAAGGAATGGGAGGCATAGGAACTTATAGCCCTCACAAGAAAGCTTCAACCCGGAATTATCATTGATAACCGCACAGGACTTGAGGCTGACCTCTGGACACCCGAACAGTTCCAGCCCACAAAATGGCTTACCCAAAGCATAGACTCAAAACGCCTTTACATACACCTAAAGGAATATCCCTTCGCCTTCCTTGAAATGGAAGACCTTGCTGACAAGATTGAATATGCTCAGTTCCTACACGATGGCAGTGAAATTATTTACACCTGCAATTCAACAGGTCATTTCAGCGGAGAGGGTCAGACCTTTAAGGATAATATGGTATTCTTCCGTTTACCACCCATAAAGCCGGATGTTGAAATTCCCGTTATTGAAGTATTTCTAAAATAACACCGCATATATCTAAAGCCTCCTGAAGCAATACTCAGGAGGCTTTTATTAATTTCTATATTTGACAAATGTAAAAGTTTATGTTATCATAAAACAAAGTTTTACATTTGTCAAATTTCTTTTTGGAAAGGAAAATTTTTATGTATAGCGGAACGAATCCTAAAGCACTTAACTCTCAACGCCTTTTGGCGGATGCCCTTGTTTCTCTAATAAAAGAAAAAGATTATTATCAAATAAGCGTGTTTGACATTTGTCAAAGTGCTTCACTCTCCCGTCAAACCTTTTACAATTTCTTTAATAGCAAGGAGGAAATTCTGTATTTCTTTTTTAAAGAACAGTTTTCTGATAACGATAAACAAAATCTTTCGGATAATCTCGAATACTATTCTGATGTTTTAAGGAGAAATAAAATTCTTATGCAAAAAATGTTTGAATTCTCTCTTGAGGGTATTGCCACCGGGGAAATTTCAAAAAGCTTATTTAGGATATCCGATAACTTTTTTGAAGGCACCGACCAACCTCACCTATATTTATATAAGCGAACATTATTTTCCGGTGCCGTTGCCCATCTTTTAATTGAATGGTTTCGCACAAATATGGCGGCGCCTTTAAGCGAATTAACCTTGTTAATAGAAAATACTTTCGGAATTTCCCATACCTTATATATATATAACCCTTCAGAGGAAAAAGAGGATGAAGTGTATTACAACGACTCCGATGGGGAAGCATATACCTATACGGAATCCTCTGAGGAGGAGCAATACGAACAACAGCCTATTCCGCTTTTCTTATTGTGAAGTTTTGTTTACAATAAAATGTAAACAATTATTACTTGACAAAAATATAACAAAGTTATATAATTATATTCCCTTTCTCTATTCAGGGAGAATAGTTTTCCCTCCCTAATTTAAAATTACGAAAAGAGTGAGTTTTTTGGAAAAATATTTAATTTTGTTTACTTTTATCGGCGCTGTCGCCGCTCTGCTTTTTGCAGTGTTTACGGCAAAAAAGGTTTTAAAATTCTCCGAAGGAACGGATAAAATGAAAAAAATATCCGAATCCATCCGGTCGGGCGCAAACGCCTACCTAAAACGGCAATATATGGTTGTTGGGGTTTTCTTTATTGTAATGTTTATCGTTTTAGGCGTTATGTCCCTTTTAAAATTGCTTACCCCCTTTGTTCCCTTTGCTTTTATAACGGGGGGATTTTTCTCCGCTTTATCCGGCTTTATAGGAATGAAGATAGCAACTCTTTCTAATACACGTACAGCCAATGCCTGCCGTGAGGGACTGAACAGAGGTCTTAGAGTAGCATTTTCCGCAGGCTCAGTTATGGGCTTTACCGTTGTTGGACTCGGAATGCTTGATATTTCAATCTGGTTTTTCCTCTTAAAGTATGTATTTGGTCTTCCCACAATAGAAATTACAAGTGCTATGCTCACCTTCGGTATGGGCGCATCCTCAATGGCGTTATTCGCCCGTGTGGGCGGTGGTATTTTCACCAAGGCCGCCGATGTAGGTGCCGACCTTGTTGGTAAGGTTGAGGCAGGTATTCCTGAGGATGACCCGAGAAATCCCGCAGTTATTGCCGATAATGTTGGTGATAACGTTGGTGATGTTGCAGGTATGGGCGCTGACCTTTATGAATCCTATGTAGGCTCCGTGCTTTCTGCATCTGCTTTAGGCGTTGCCGCCTTTAGCGGCGATATCAAGGCTATGGCCCTTCCCCTTTTGATTGCCACTATAGGCATAATCTGCTCTATATTCGGAACTTTCCTTGTTCGCACCAAAGAGGGAGCAGGTCAGAAAGAGCTTTTAAAGGCTTTAAGCAAAGGAACTAATTTCTCTGCAGTTGTTATCGCTATTCTTTCCTTACCTCTGGTATATTTCGTTTTAGGTAAGGATAACTGGACTATTTATTTCGCAATTCTCGCAGGTCTTCTTGCAGGTGTGTTTATCGGTCAGGCTACCGAATATTTTACCTCCGACACCTACAAGCCCACCCGCAAGCTTTCGGATTCCTCCGAAACAGGCTCTGCTACCATAATAATAAGCGGTTTATCTCTCGGTATGCTTTCAACCGCATTGCCTATCGTTATAGTTGCCGTTTGTATTCTTGTTGCTTATTTCGTTTCAGGCGGAGCACAGAGTGCTTCTATGGGACTTTACGGTATAGCCCTTGCAGCAGTTGGTATGCTTTCAACCCTCGGCATAACCCTTGCCACCGATGCTTACGGCCCCGTTGCCGATAACGCAGGCGGTATTGCCGAAATGTCGGGACTTGAAAAGCAGGTGCGTGAGCGCACCGACGCTCTTGATGCCTTAGGCAACACCACCGCCGCCACCGGTAAAGGCTTTGCTATCGGCTCAGCCGCTCTCACCGCTCTCGCTCTTATGGCTTCCTATATAGAGAAGGTACAGAGCATTGAAGGCGGCGCAGAAAAAATCGCTAACCTTAGTCTTATGAATCCTACCGTTCTTATCGGTTTATTTGTAGGCGCTTGTCTTCCCTTCGTTTTTGCGGCCCTTACTATGGAATCGGTTGGCAGAGCGGCGCAGAGCGTTGTTAAAGAGGTACGCCGTCAGTTCCACGAAATTACGGGACTTATGGAGGGCAAGGCAGAAGCTGATTACGCTAAGTGCGTTGACCTTTGTACAAAATCAAGTCTTAAGGAAATGATTCTTCCAACAGTTATCGCTATAGTTGTTCCCGTTGTTGTGGGTATGCTTTTAGGCTGCGCAGGCGTTGTTGGAATGTTGGCAGGCGCAACAGCAACGGGCTTCCTGCTGGCTGTATTTATGTCCAACTCAGGCGGTGCCTGGGATAATGCTAAGAAGCATATCGAGGGCGGTGTTCACGGCGGAAAGGGCTCTGACTGCCACAAGGCCGCCGTTGTTGGTGACACTGTAGGTGACCCCTTCAAGGACACCTCCGGCCCCGCAATTAACATTCTTATAAAGCTTCTATCGATGGTTTCCATCGTATTTGCAGCTTTGGTTATTAACTTTAGTTTGTTGTAAAATGCAAACGATATAGATAAAATATAAAAAACGGAGCAGAATATTTTATTCTGCTCCGTTTTTGCTTATTCTGATTTGTTCTTTTGTTCTTCCTTTTGGGCTTTTTTATGGCCGATATAACTTCCTAAACCCTTTATGGATAAACCAATTAACATTAAAGCAAGCTCCATTTCAACTTCCAATTCATCATTGAAATAAAAGGAGTACATACCATAAATGATTATGATATAGCCAACGAAACTAAGAAAAGTAGCAAACTTTGATTTTTTATAAACAGTAACTTTTGCCATAAAGAAACCCCCCACTTCCTATAACAAATGTATTATGCCATTTCTGAGATTGTTTGTCAAGAAGTCGCAATATAAGTTTTGACTGTATTCATATTTTTCTTCCTTCTTTACAGATAATAACAACACAATTTGTAATTTAAGGAGAAATGTATATATGAAAGCAACAGGTATAGTACGCCGTATAGATGACCTTGGTCGTGTGGTTATTCCAAAAGAAATCCGTCGCACTATGCGGATAAGAGAAGGCGAGCCTCTACTGACAACATTGACACCTTTCGACAAGTTTTGCTGGGTAATACATAGTGTGGCGGAGAGATATAAAAAAGAAGTAGCGTACAGTCGCTTTGATTCTTTCTAGAATTAGAGAGTTGAAAATTATGACGATTTGTGCTAAAATAATGAGCGTAAACTAGTGATATTATTAGAACTACTATATTTAATTTTGGGAGAGGTAATAATTTATGAAAAATTTATTTTTTGTTCCTTTTGCATTTGCAGAAAATAAAATGACAGGAGCAAATATAAGAGAGGATGCTTTAAATGTTTATTTAAAGAATTTATGCGTTTCCTTAATCTCTGCTAAAAAATCTAATCCCAACATTGATGTTGCACTTGTTTCTAACATTAACATTCCAACAGAGCAAGAAAAATTATTACTTGAAAACGATATTTTGATTTTTATTGAGCCTTTTGATTCTTTTGTTTTTGATGATAAATATCTTTGGTGTCTGGCCTTCTATAAATTATGTGCATTAGAAAAAATGGTTGCCAAATATGATTATGACAATTATATTTATACAGATGCAGATGTTTTTGTGCAAAAATCTATTGATAAGGTTTTTTTAGAGTTGAAGGATAATATTCTTTTATATGATATTAACCATGGCCTTTTTGTACGTGATTATGAAATTATTATTGATGAATTTAAAAGATTCGGTATTGACTCATATATCACTCATTATGGCGGTGAGTTTTTCGGAGCATCACGCGAGAATGCAATGCTGTTTGTTCGCCAATGCAAGTTGGTGTTTGAGGAAATGTTGGAAAAAAACTTTTCAACAACAAAAGGAGACGAGTTTATTACATCCATTGCAGCCAGCAAAATGAGGAATACTATAAAAAATGCTGGAGCCTACATATACCGTTTTTGGACGGGTGATTTTTATCTTGTTTCAACTTGCTTCAAATACAATGAGATTGCAATTTTGCATTTGCCCAGTGAAAAAAAAAATGGCATGCTAAAACTGTATGATTATTTTATAAAACATCACGAATTTCCTAATAAGGAAAAGGTTCATAAAATATGTCATTTAAATCATCAACCCATAAAAAACAAGATAAAAAGTAAAATAAAAAAACTGTTGCAAAAATGATTTTATGTACACAATTTTTTGTGCAGTATTTTTGTTGAGAAAGTATAAATCTCGTGTGTTTACAAATACTAACAACACAATTTGTAAATTAAGGAGAAATGCATATATGAAAGCAACGGGTATTGTTAGAAGAATCGACGATTTTGGAAGGGTTGTTATCCCCAAAGAAATTAGAAGAACGATGCGGATTCGTGAAGGCGACCCATCTCATACAACATTGACACCATTCGACAGGTTTTGCTGGGCTATACATAGTGTGGTGGAAAGATATAAAGAAACAGCGGAGTGATTTCACTCCGCTGTTGCCATATTTTAATTTTATAAACCCACCCAGGTCTTAATTTTTTCTCCAAATGGTATCCTTTTACAGACATATAGCCCAATGATTATAAGAATTATCATAATTATCAAACCGATGAATGGGGAAAACATTAATTTGAACCAACCATCGGGAATTTTCCTAACAACGAATTGTACTATCTGCATATGTAAAAGATAAATACAATAAGACCAAGTGCCGATTGTGCCGATGTATTTTACATTCTTAATAGTGGCAAGTTTATATGAAATTGCTGTAATAATTATGAACGAAGAAAGACAAAACAAAAAAGATAATAAATTAAAATATGTGAATATCTTTTTTGAGGAAAGTATCCAGAATAAAAAAAGAGCTAAAACACACGAAATTATAATTATAAATTTTTGTTTCCGCAACATCAAATCAAAGCGATATTTTCTAATCAAAATACCAAAGCTGAAATATCCTATCCAATTTAGCGGATTGAGATAATCGGTAAAAAATCCGAGAGGAATAGTTGTAGATATCCCGAAAGAAGCAAGTGTAAGGGAAACTATTTGCGCGACTATTAAAAGCCACAAAATAGCATCTTTATCATAAAGCCACTTGAAAATAAAGATAAAAAGTGTATATATGGTGATGTAATAGTACCAAGTACCGCTGCCCAAAATCCACTTAAAGTAAGATACATTAAAACCATTTAACAAAGCAGTAAGTAAATAAGTGAGTAAAGAACATATAAACCACGGCACAACAATACGAAAAAATTTCTTTTTCCAAAAAATCTTACCATCGTGCGGTTTTCTACTATATAAAAAACCACCTACAACAAAAAAGGCAATTACACCAACTTCACCAAATAACACCCAAAAGGATGAAATAATCTCAGAGAACAAGTTAACGGGTGAAAAAGAAATAGTGTGAGCAGCAATTACACTTAATATAGAAATTGCTTTGATTATATTGATTGAGGTGCTTTCTCTATCAGTCAACGTTTTATTAGCGCTTGTCATTTTTCTTCTTCCTTTACTAAAAAGCATTGTACATATTTTACCATACAAAGCCAAAAAAAGCAACGACAAAGAATAAACCCTCTTAAAATACAGATAATAACAACACAATTTGTAATTTAAGGAGAAATGCATATATGAAAGCAACGGGTATTGTTAGAAGAATCGACGATTTGGGAAGGGTTGTTATCCCCAAAGAAATTAGAAGAACGATGCGGATTCGTGAGGGAGACCCTCTGGAAATTTATACCAATATCGGCGGGGAGGTTATCTTTAAAAAGTATTCCCCGATAGGTGAAATGTCCACCTTTGCGACCCAGTATGCCGACTCTCTATCGGCGGCAACGGACCTTGCCGTATTCATATGCGATAGGGACCACTGCATTGCGGCAGCGGGTATATCGAAAAAAGAGGCTATTGAGCGGCGTATTACCCCTGCCCTTGAGGAGATAATGGAATCGAGAAAGACCGTTACCAACGAAAATGGAGACGGCGACTTTGCCCTTGAGGGCGTTCACCGAAATATTTTTGTAGCTTCCCCCATAATATCGGCGGGAGACGTAAGTGGTGCGGTTATTTTAGCCTCTAATGATAACGGCGGACGTCTTAAGGAAAGCGATATAAAGCTTGCAAGCGTTGCGGCAAACTTTTTAGGAAAACAGATGGAGCAGTAAACGAAAACGGATGAAAAAAATTCATCCGTTTTTTTAATGCGGTATTGTATTTCGGACAATTTTCATATAAAATAAAAGCATAATCTCTAAGGAGGAAAAATATGGCTGACACTAAAAAAGAATTTATAAGAACCTTAAAGTTTGTGTTCTTCTCTATCAGCGCAGGAATTATACAGGTTGTAAGCTTTACGGTATTTGAAGAGCTTTTTCACCTGACACACTGGATATCCTATCTTATCTCGCTGATACTTTCCGTTCTGTGGAATTTTACATTGAACCGCAAATTTACCTTTTATTCTGCCAACAATATTCCCATCGCAATGCTTAAGGTGGCTTGTTTTTACATAGTATTCACTCCCCTTTCCACCTGGTGGACCGCCGTTCTCACTGGAGCAGGGTTTTTATGGAACGAATATCTTGTACTTATACTCACCATGCTCATAAATTTTGTTACAGAATATCTTTACGATAGATTTATCGTTTTCGGCAAAACTATTGATACAGCTAAAAAGACTCAGGAGGAAACCAAATGAAATACATAAAGCATTTTGATGAAAATACCCCCGTATCCCAGGTAGCCCTCGGATGTATGCGCATTGGCGGTATGACCGACAGCCAAGCCGACCGTTACCTCTCGGAAGCCATTGAAAACGGCTACAACTATTTTGACCACGCCGATATTTACGGCGGCGGAAAATGCGAAGAGGTTTTCGGTGCCGCCCTTAAGCGCAACAGCAATCTTAAAGACAAGGTTATTATCCAGACCAAATGCGGAATCCGTAAAGGGATGTTCGATTTTTCAAAGGAGCATATTCTTTCTTCGGTTGAGGGTTCCCTTAAGCGTTTAGGTGTTGAGAGCATAGACGTTCTTCTCCTTCACCGCCCCGACCTGCTTATGGACCCCGAGGAGGTTGCCGCCGCCTTTGATATACTTGAGCAAAGCGGCAAGGTAAAGGCATTTGGTGTTTCTAACCAGAGCCCTGCTCAAATCGAGCTTTTGCAAAAATGCGTTAATCAAAAGCTGATTATAAACCAGATGCAATTAAGCATCACAAACGCCTATATGGTAAGCAGCGGCGCAAATGTTAATATGTGCAACGAGGAAGGAATCAACCGTGACGGTTACCTTCGTGACTACTGCCGACTAAAGGGTATAACCGTTCAGCCTTGGTCTCCTCTGCAGCACGGATTTATTTCAGGCAGTTTCCTCGGCAACGATGATTTTGCTCATTTAAATAATGTTCTTAAAGAAATTGCAGATAAGTATAATATTACCGATACCGGTCTTGCCATCGCCTGGCTTTTGCGTTTACCTGAAAAAATGCAGCCCATTGTTGGCAGCACAAATCTTCAGCGATTAAAGGAAATCGCCCTCGCCTCGGATATAACCCTCTCGGCTGAGGATTGGTATAAAATCTACCTTGCCGCAGGCTATACATTACCATAAAAGAAAACCCCGTGAATCACGGGGTTTTCTTTCAAATGTGCCAAAGGTTGCTTAGTTCTACGAAAAAAGCAGCCGACACAAGTCGACTGCTTTTTGGTGGAGACGGAGAGGATCGAACTCTTGACCTCTTGAATGCCACTCAAGCGCTCTCCTAATACACCTAAAAACGCACCCTACAAATTTTATGATATGATTTTGTACTCAAAATTTGAAGTTTCATTATGCACATCATCAAAAACTTCTAACATCAGTTTGCATTCTTCTTGCAACTTTTTATTTAATGAATCTAAATTATGCAATTCGACAATATATTTTTCATCATCAAATAAATATCTAAGACAATCCCAAAGAGCATCCCAATTTTCGCCATAATATTGGGGCAAACCAAACTTTTCTTTGAGCATTAAATGAATTTCACCTAAATATTTGCATTTAGAAAAATCTAATATTATAGGGTTTTCGGTTATTTCTTTAAAAGCGTGAAAATCGTTATAATTCAATTCTTTTTCCTCCTATACAATTTCAAAAAATGTTTTGTAGTGATCATATGTTACAAATATTAATCCATCATTTGAATAAACTACTCTTTGATTATTTCTATAACCGAATCTGTAATTTATATCTGCTTCATACCAAATGCGACCATCTTTACTTGGTAAATGGCTATTACGGTTTTTGTATTGCCCGCCAAATATCATCTTATCCGGACAAGCTGCTGATAGATTCGCCAACTTAGGTATCCAACCATTTGCTTTGGCTTGTGCACTGGTTAAATAGTAATCCGGCAATTTTGATTCGCACTTTAATGTCCAATCCGCACCATCCAAACCTTTTGTTGTGGCGGTTCCGGATTTTACCGTTTTCATAATCTTAATGTCGCAGCGACAAAAATCATGAACTTTTGGTTCGATTTCGGGCTTTTCTTCAATTCCCCAAATTTTACCGTGCATGGTTCGGCATATGGGGCAAGTTTTTAAATCCAATATTGCTATCCAATTTTTATAATTTGAACTTTCGCCAAATTCAGGTTTCCAATTAAATCCATTGATTATTTGTAACAACAAATATAAAAAGATATCCATTTTATCACCTCCGTTTCGACTTATATTATACCGAAACGAAAGCCGCCATTCACCGACATCTTTTTAAAACTATGTATTTTATTATAGCATCACTTTGTAAACAAATCAATTTATAATTGAAACCCTCTCGGGTTCGATCCCTTTGTTCTAAAAATAAAAAACCATAGCGCTCAAGACACTACGGCTTTTAAAAATGGTGGAGACGGAGAGGATCGAACTCTTGACCTCTTGAATGCCATTCAAGCGCTCTCCCAGCTGAGCTACGCCCCCATCGCAAACAGTATAATACCACACTTTTTTTCAAATTTCAAGCCTTATTTGGCTTCAATGGATTAAATTGCCCTTTCGCCGACTTTTTTTAACATAATTTTCTTGAAAAATATCGCCATTTGTATTATATTATATAAGATTAGTGCATTAGGAGGCACCGTTATGTCAGTTTATTCTAAAATGAATATTGAAGAACTAGGGAGAGAGTTTGCTCTGGTGAAAAGTGAATATGAGCATCTTCGCTCTCTCCATCTTTCTCTGGATATGTCCAGAGGTAAGCCGGGCTTTGATAATATGGATTTAAGTGAGGATATGTTTGACCTTGTAGGCAACGATACAGGCTTTAAAAACATCAGCGGTATTGATTGCCGTAATTACGGCGGTCTTGACGGACTGGATGAGCTTAAAAATCTTTTCGGCGAGATATTGGGACTCCCTGCCGACCAGATAATTGTTGGCGGCAACTCCTCCCTTAATATGATGTTCGATACCATCGCTCAGGGTATGACCCACGGTATGGGCGGTGAAGCCTGGGCTAAACAGGGGGAGCTTAAATTCCTCTGTCCTGTTCCGGGGTATGACCGTCACTTCGCTATAACCGAATATTTCGGCTTTAAAATGATTCCTATCGCAACCGATGAAAACGGTCCCGATATGGATGCGGTTGAAGAATGGGTTAAGGACCCTGCCGTTAAGGGTATATGGTGCGTTCCCAAATATTCTAACCCCGAGGGTATTACCTACAGTGATGAGGTTGTTCGCCGAATGGCAAACCTCAAACCTGCTGCAGCAGATTTTAGAATTTTCTGGGATAATGCCTATGCGGTACACGATTTATACGAGCAGGGAGATAATCTCCTTAATATATATGATGAATGCGTTAAGGCAGGCAACCCTGATTTACCCATTATCTTCACCTCAACCTCTAAAATAACCTTCCCCGGTGCAGGTGTTGCGGCAGAGGCTGCAAGTCCTAACAATGTGGCTATACTTAAGGGCAGAATGAAATTCCAGACAATAGGCCCCGATAAGCTTAATCAGCTTCGTCACGCCAGAATGTTCCGTACGGCTGACGATGTCAAGGAGCATATGAAGAAGCATGCCGCTATATTAAGACCTAAATTTGAAAGTGTTCTTAGTGAAATGGAAAATCAGCTTAGCGGCAAGGAAATCGCAAAGTGGACTAAGCCCCGTGGCGGATATTTCATAAACCTCGATGTTATGCCCGGATGTGCTAAAAGGGTTGTTCAGCTCTGCGCCAACGCAGGAATGATACTTACTCCCGCCGGTGCCCCCTTCCCCTACGGCTATGACCCTGCGGATACAAACATCCGTATCGCCCCTTCCTATCCCTCGGTTGAAGAAATCGGTCAGGCAGCAAAGGTGCTATGTGTAGCGGTTAAATATGCCTCCCTTGAAAAGCTTCTTAAATAATGACAAAAAAGTCATATTATTGACTTTAAGGTCTTTTAATTGTATAATAAACAAATAACGCAAAAAATGGAGGATTTGCCATGAAATCCAAAAGAACAGGCAAGCTGGCGTTTTTTGTAGTGTTTATTCTGATTATCGCCCTTACTTTTTCGGCATTTTTCGGAATCGAAAGCTACTACGGAGACACCAGAAACGTTTATGTAAAGGGCGCAAGCGACATCCGTTGGGGTATTGATATCCGTGGCGGTGTTGAAGCGGTTTTCTCGCCCGACATTGAGGATGTTAAGATTACGGATGAGGATATGGATGCCGCAAAGGCTATCATTGAAACCCGTCTTGTAAACAACAACATTACCGACTATGAGGTTTACACCGACAACGATAACCATCAAATCATCGTTCGCTTCCCCTGGGCAGCCGACGAAAGCGATTTTGATGCAACTGCAGCAGTTCAGGAATTAGGCGAAACCGCTCTCCTTACCTTCTGCCGAAACGAGGATAAAAATGATGTTATCCTAAGCGGCTCGGAGGATATCCAGAGAGCTGAACCCGGTGTTGATGAAAACGGGGCATACGTTGTTTACCTCTATTTCACAGAAACGGGTAAATCTAAGTTTGCAACCGCAACTGCACAGCTTGTAGGTCAAAAAATCTCCATCTGGATGGATGAGACCGAAATCAGCGCTCCCACCGTTAACGAGGCTATTACCAACGGTACTGCCTACATAAACGGTATGGAAAGCTCTGAAGCAGCTAAGGAACTTGCAGATAAGATTAACGCAGGCTCGCTGCCCTTCTCTTTGACCGTTGACGACAGTAAGCTTCAGATAATTTCTGCTTCCTTAGGCTCCGATGCATTAAAGGTTATGCTTATTGCAGGTTCTATTGCTTTCGGTGTTATCTGCTTACTTATGATATTACGTTACCGCTTGAATGGTATTATCGCTTCCATTGCACTTCTCGGTCAGTTAGCAGGCTCTATCGCCTGTATCTCGGGCTTCTTCCCGAATGCCGATAGCTTTACCTTAACCATCCCCGGTATTGCAGGTATTATCCTTTCTATCGGTGTTGGTGTTGACTGTAACGTTATCGCATCCGAGCGAATCCGTGACGAGTTTGCAAAGGGTAAAACCATTGACGGCGCTATTGACAGCGGCTTTAAGAACAGCTTAAGCGCTATTATTGACGGTAATGTTACCATTATTATCGTATCCCTCGTACTTATGGGCGCTTTTGGTACACCCGACAGCATTATCGCAAAGATATTCTCCCCCATAATGTCTCTTCTCGGTTCTTCCATAACCGGTTCGATATACTCCTTCGGTTATACTCTTATCGTAGGCGTTATCTTCAACCTTATAATGGGCGTTCTTGCTTCCAAGTATATGCTTAAGAGCATTTCTCAGTTCAAGTTCCTCAGAAAACCATGGCTTTACGGAGGTAAGAAAAATGTCTAAATTTAAGATTGATTTCAATAAATCTCTAATCAAAGTCCTTATAGTTTATGCCGCAGTTTTTGTTGCAGGTATCATCGTAACCTGTATTTTCGGTGTTAACCTTGATATTAACTTCCGTGGCGGTACAAGAATCAGCTATTCCTACACAGGCGATATTGCCGATTCTGATATTGAAGCCTCCCTCGAGGATATCATTGATGGCTCCTTTAACGTTGATAAAAGCACCTCTTTAGCAGGTGATACTAAGACCTTCTCCGTAAGTCTTATAGGAAGCAAGTCTCTCTCTGCCGAGGTTCAGGAAAATATGCTTTCCGCCCTCCAGGAGGATTTCAAGGATAACGAGGTTGATATTTACGATTCCAACTCGGTTAGTCCTACCATTGCAGGAACCTTCTTTGCAAAGAGTCTTGTTGCAGTTCTTATAACCGCAGTTCTCGTTATTATCTATGTTGGTATAAGATTCAGTAAAATCGGCGGTGTTTCAGCGGCTTTAACCGCCCTTTGCGCCTTGGTTTTTGACGTTCTTATTTCCTTCTTTATATGCGTTTTCTTCAGACTGCAGATAGATTCCAACTATATCGCAGTTGTTCTTACAATCCTCGGTTATTCCCTTAATGATACCATCGTTATTTATGACCGTGTAAGAGAAAACCGCAAGCTTTATCCCGATATGGAAATAAGTGAGCTTGTTAACATGAGTATAAGCAAGGTTTCTATAAGAAACGTTGTAACCTCTGTTACAACCTTCCTTGCTATAATAACAATTGTTGTTGTATCGGAGATTTACGGTCTTACCTCACTTCGCACCTTTGCTATTCCTATGGCTTTCGGTGTTGTTTCAGGTGCCGTTTCATCCTTGTTTATTGCAGGTCCTCTGTGGGTTATCTGGAAAAACTACAAAGCTAAAAAGGCACCAAAAAAAGCAAAATAAAATAAGTTTTATAAACCCGAAGAAAATTCTTCGGGTTTATTTTTTTAAAAGCATTTACAAATATTTTTTATTGTGTTATAGTATTGAGGCAATAAGACTTACGGAGAGATAAAAATGCAATTAAGTAAAATAAAAAACACCCTTATAGGAGATAAAAAATTTTATCTTCGGGTGGTTTCGATAGTATTACCTATGATAATTCAGATGACCGTTACCAACGTTGTTAATCTGCTTGATAATGTTATGGTGGGCAGAGTTGGTACTTTGCAAATGTCTGCCGTTGCTATCGTTAATCAGCTTATTTTTGTTTTTAACCTTTGTATCTTTGGCGGGCTTGCGGGAGCGGGAATTTTTTCGACCCAATATGCAGGGGCTAAGGATAATGACGGCGTACGTTTTTGTTTCCGTGCAAAAACCGTTATCGGAGCTACCATGCTTATTTTGGCAGCAATAATATTTTTTGTCTTTCCAAAACCTTTAATATCAATGTATTTAGCGGAAGGCACCTCCGCCTCAGACGCATCCGCTACTTTAGGTTATGGGCTTTCTTATCTTAAAATAATGGTTATAGGTCTTATCCCTTTTACTGTTACCCAAATATATTCCAGTACCCTTCGTGAAATCGGCGAAACCAAATTGCCGATGATAGCAAGCTTAGTTGCTATTTTTATAAACCTCGTTTTTAATTATCTTCTCATTTTCGGCAAATTCGGATTTCCGAAATTAGGCGTTGCGGGAGCTGCTATCGCAACCGTAATGTCCCGTTTTGCCGAAGCGGTTATAATAGTTGTTATTTCCACGCTTAAAAGTGATAAATATCCCTTTATTAAAGGAGCGTTGCGCAGTCTTTATGTGCCCCTTAGTCTTTGCAAGAGTATTCTTACAAAGGGTATGCCGCTATTGATAAACGAATTTTTATGGTCGGCAGGCATGGCGATGCTTCTGCAGTGTTACTCTGTAAGAGGTCTCGATGTTGTTGCCGCCGTAAACATTTCCAACACCGTTAACAACCTTTTCAATGTTGTATTTTTAACCATGGGCAATGCCGTTGCGGTAATTGTAGGTCAGCATTTAGGAGCTAATGAGATAGAGGAGGCCAAGGCCTCTGTTTGGCGTTTGCTTTCCCTTGCGGTTGCAACCTGTGCCGTTATGGGAACTCTGATGGCTTTACTTGCACCCATTATTCCAAACATTTATAACACCGAGCTTCATGTAAAGCAAATGGCAACGGGATTTTTATATACGGTAGCATTTCTTATGCCCGTATATGCCTTTGCCCACAACTGTTATTTCACTCTCCGTTCAGGCGGAAGAACTATTATCACCTTTTTGTTTGACAGTCTTTTCACCTGGGGAGTGTGTGTTCCGGCAGCTTTTCTTCTCGCAAGATATACCTCCCTTCCTATACTGACACTTTACTTCACCGTTCAGTCTTTGGAATTTTTAAAATGTGTTGTAGGCTTTTTTATGGTTAAGAAGGGTATGTGGATAAGAAACATTGTTGGTAAATAGACTTGAATATCAGTGTAAAAAGTGGTAAAATATTATTGTATGTCAATAGTAATTTGAAAGGCGGGTTGGTATGTCTTCCCCTAATAAACTTAATACAACCCATCAGGTTCTGCTAAAGCTTATTTCAAACAGCTTATTTGACACAAAGCACACCTTCCAGGATAATAATATCGATTAGGATTCGGTAATTAAAGAAAGCGTTTTGCAATCGGTTGCCATAATCGCCTTTGCGGGCATAAAAAAAGCAGAAGAAATACCCTCCAAAACGTATTGCTATTTTTGGAAAACAGCTCTTTCCATTTCCACTAAAAGCCTTCATATACACGGTAATCACGCTGTGATTGATAAGCTTTTTTGCGAAAATAATATCGATTATTCTATATTAAAAGGTTGCTCCTCGGCATACTATTATCCCCGTCCGGATTACCGTTCTATGGGGGATGTGGACTTTATTATCAAAGAAGAAGATTACGAAAGAACAAATAATCTGCTTTTACAAAACGGCTTTACCCGTTGGAATAAAAACACCAAGCATCACATTGTATACACAAAAAAGAATATTCATATTGAACTGCATTTGCAGCCTGCAGGTGTTCCCGATAAGGGAAAATATTCCATTGTTTTGAAGGAATTTTTTGCTGATATTTTCGAAAAAAATGAAAAGGTCCGAAATTTGGTTGATTTTAATAAGCCTTCTCATTTTCATCACGGACTTATTCTTTTATGCCATACATATCATCATCTTTTATCTGAGGGCATTGGACTTCGTCATTTGTGTGACTGGGCAGTTTTTGTAAATTCCTTTTCAGACGAAGAATTTAAAGATATGTTTGAAGAAAAGCTAAAGAAAGCTTCTCTTTGGAAATTTGCCCGCCTTTTAAGTCTGACCGCCGTTCACTACTTAGGTTTACCCTACCGTGAGTGGATGGGAGAATGCGAGGAAGATTTTACATGCAGTTTGATTTCCGATATTATTGAGGGCGGAAATTTTGGTCAAAAGGATAAAGAACGATATAGTCAGGGCAGTATTATCTCCAATAAAGGAGAGGACGGTATATCCAAAAATATGCCGGCTCAGTTTATCACCTGGGCTAACTCGGTTATAGAAACCAAGTGGCCTAAAGCCAAAAAAATCCGAATTCTTATACCTCTCGGATGGATTGTTTTCGGTGGAAGGTATGCTATAAGAATGCTTTTCGGCAAAAGGAAAAATATTGTATCCAAAAAAATAGTGGTTAAGGCAAAATCAAGAAAAGAAATTTACTCTAACTTTGATATTTTCAAGGATTAAAACGGAGGAAAAAATGAACTTTAAAAATCTTTTTTTAAGGCAGTCCTACCTTGATAGCTACGAAACCTACGCATCAGTGCTTTCCTCGGCAGCGAGAAAGCCTGCTTTGTGGGATTACTGTATACTTACTGCATCTAACGAAAGCCAGGCAGAATCCTACAGAAAACAGATAGAATACCGAAGAAGACACCGTGTTTTGCCCGAAGAAACCCATTTTGCCGTAATTCCCGATTATGAGGGCAAGCGTATTGGCTCGGGCGGAGCTACACTGAGTGTTATGAAATATATAAAAGACCGTGAAGGAAGCTTTGACGGTCTTAAAATTCTGGTTATACATTCGGGCGGTGACTCAAAAAGAGTTCCCCAATATTCTGCTTGCGGAAAGCTTTTCTCCCCTGTTCCGAGACTCCTACCTGACGGACGCCGTTCTACATTATTCGATGAATTTATGATTGGAATGTCGGGCGTTCCCTCTAGAATAGGTGCCGGTATGCTGGTGCTTTCGGGAGACGTTCTGCTTCTCTTTAATCCATTGCAGATTGACTTTTTTGGTTCGGGTGCCGCAGCATTTTCTATGAAAGAGGATGTAAAAACAGGTAAAAACCACGGTGTTTTCCTCCGAAACGGCAGCGGAAATGTTGATAAATTCCTTCATAAGCAAACCGAAGAAACCTTAAACCTTATGGGTGCTATTGACCAAAATGGTAAGGTTAATATCGATACGGGAGCTATCTGCTTCGGTAGTGATATATTAAACGACCTGTCTTGTCTTATTGATACACAAGAAGGCTTTGATAAATATGTTAATGATAAGGTAAGACTTTCCTTCTATGCAGATTTTGTTTATCCCCTGGCTGAAAATGCAACCCTCGAGGATTTTTATAATGAAAAGCCAGAGGGCGAATTCAGTGATGAGTTGAAAGATGCAAGAACTGTTTTATGGAATATTCTTCACAAATACCGTATGAAGCTTATCTGCCTTTCCCCCGCTTCGTTTTTGCATTTTGGTACATCTACCGAGCTTTTATCCCTTGTTACCGAAAAAATTGACGACTATAAATTCCTCGACTGGAGCAATACGGTTAACACCAACCGCCCATCAAAGGAATATGCCGTTTATAACAGTTATATCAGCAAATCCGCAACCATCCAAAAGGGATGTTACATTGAAAACAGCACCGTTGATGCAGGTACAGTTGTGGGCAAGGGTTGTATCATATCAGGCGTAACCCTTGAGAATGCAAACATACCTGAAAACACTTTGTTACACGGTCTTAAACTCAAAAACGGAAAATTCGTTGTTCGTATGCTCAGTATCAATGATAATCCGAAGGAAAATATCTGGATGGGAAATACGCTTAGCACTCCCCTTTGGGATGCTCCTCTCTTTGCCGCATTTGACAGTATGAAGGAGGCAGCCTTAGCCACCCTCCAAGGTGTTAAGGGCGATTATTCCTTAAAAAGTAGCTTTAATGAAGCCGATGTAACTCAGATTCTTCCCTGGGAGGACAAGCTTGACGATAAGATAAGGGTTGAGCGTATACTTGATTCTATATCCAATTTAACACCCCTTAGCGAAATTGATGGAAGCCTCATCACACCGAGAGTTCGAAAATATCTTATAAGAATTGCCGAAAAAAGCGGTTTTTCACTTAAGCTTCGCATTTATTTCTATCTTGGCAAGCTTTTAGGCGATGAAAATCTCATTTTTAAGAGCTTTGATATTATAAGAGAAACCCTTCTTTCTAATCTTTCGGAAGATAATACTGTAAAGGATGCCTTGCATATTGCAAAGGATGAGGTAACCGCAAGACTGCCTATCAGAGTTAACTGGGGAGGCGGATGGTCGGATACGCCGCCATACTGTATGGAAAACGGCGGAACTGTGCTTAATGCCGCTGTGCTTTTAAACAACGAGAAGCCCATTGCCGTAACGGTTAAGAGACTCAAGGAGAATAAAATAATCCTCACCAGCACCGACAATGGCTCATATAAAGAATTCACAGATATCTGCGAGCTTACAAGCTGCTCAAACCCCCACGACCCCTTTGCCCTTCACAAGGCGGCACTTATCGCCTGCGGAATTATCCCCCAAAACGGCGAAACCGATTTAAGTACCCTTTGCAAGGATATGGGCGGCGGAATTTATCTCAATACAAGGGTTGAGGGAATTCCTAAGGGAAGCGGTCTTGGAACAAGCTCCATTTTGGCTGCCGCTTGTGTTAAGGCCATATACGAATTCTTCGGCAAGAAAGCCGATGAAAGAGCTATGTACAGCAAGGTTGTTTGTATGGAACAGCTGATGTCCACCGGCGGAGGCTGGCAGGACCAGATAGGCGGTATGCTCCCCGGCATAAAGATGCTTACCTCTACTGCAGATTTACAGCAGAAAATAAATGTAAGAAAGTTAAATATTCCCGAAAATATTTTAGAGGAATTAAAAGAAAGATTCTGTCTTATTTACACAGGTCAACGCCGACTTGCCAGAAATCTCCTTCGTGAGGTTGTAGGCAAGTATATCGGAGGCGACCCCACGGCTATAGAGGTTCTGGATAAAATTCAGGATGTAGCTCAGAATATGGCTATAAGCCTTGAGGGTGGAAATCTTGATAAATTCTGTCGACTTCTTAACGAGCATTGGGAATTATCCAAAAAGCTGGATGCGGGTTGTACCAACACCTGTATTGACCAGATTTTCACAAGCATTGATGA
>JAFPAV010000062.1 GCA_017390725.1 Clostridia bacterium
AGCAGTTTGCCTATTGGTGGTGAAAACACCCATAGTATTATGTCTGCTCATAGAGGGTTGCCCAGCTCAAAGCTGTTTACCGACCTTGACCGAGTAGAAAAGGGAGATACCTTTCAAATTATCATATTGGATCAGGTATTGACCTATCAGGTTGATTTTATAAAAGTAATAGAACCTACTGATGTTTCGGATCTGCAGATCATTGAAGGCGGAGACTATTGCACTTTGTTTACCTGCACACCTTACGGCATCAATACCCATCGACTTTTGGTACGGGGCGTCAGAATTGAAACAATTAAGGAAAAACCGATTATTTATGTCTCTAACGAGGCATTCCGCATAGAACCTTTGCTGGTAACACCGGCAGTTGCTGCACCGATGCTCTTAGTACTTTTGATTCACTTGCTTGTTAAGTACAGAGAGCCGCCGAAAATCGTGCAGCAGAAGAAAAAAGAGGAAGGAGGCACAGAGCATGCGCCGTAGAATACTAACCTTGTGTGTGACAATATTACTGATTCTAAGCTGTTCACTCACAGCTTTTGCGCAGGAGTTTGATCCTCAAAAAAACGGATCTATTTCTGTAACGCTGACGGAACAGTATGATAAAGAGCCAATCGTCGGTGCAGAGCTTAGCGTGTATTATGTGGCAACAGTTCGTATGAATACGAATGGAAATTTAAGCTACGTTTACACCGTCGCCTTTGAAAACTCCGGAATTAACATTGATGATCCGTCCCTTGCAATCAAATTGGATGCGTATGTCTTAGAACACAATGCATAAGCGTCCCAAACCCGCATTAATAAAGGAAAATTTTGGGAGACGAAAATTTATGGTGTTCTCTTGACATTTTCCCCAGTTTCAGAGTTCTCCATAATTTTCCAACTTTCGATATAAAACAACATTATATTAAAGTCTCGAAACACTGATAAATAAAGTATTTTAAGCGATTTAATAGTTATTTTTGTAAAAAATTAATATTTTACTAAAAAACTCAAAACAAATATTTAGGGAATATTAAAATTAAGTGTAAAGCAAATGCATTTTAATATTTACTGACCGTTGCAATTTTTATCTAATTGTGGTATAATAATAAAAAATATCAATACTTTTTGTTTGTGTGATTCGTAAATTCTTTTTTTAAAACTATAAATATTAGTATGAATATATAACTTGATAATAAAGAGGTGATCGTATGGGTATCGGAGTTAAAGCTAATCTAATGCAAAAAGGTTGGAAGTTTTTTGATATAATGCATAAAGATAGAAAAGTAGCTCGTATTTACGAAGATGGAAGATGTATGATATATTATCCTACGTTTATGCCATACAACCTATATTTTGAGAAATCAAACGATTTTGATAGCAGGGTAAATAATTTAAACAATTTTTATTATTGGTGTGCTTCAAGAGTATTAACTTTAGATAGAAAATATGCTAAAGAAATTTTGAGAGTTATTGGTGCAAATCAAGCGGTAACTGATAAAGACAGAGCTATGATTGCTGTTTCTTATCATGGATTAACTTTAACTGATGTGTTTTGGATAAAACGTGCCAAAGAACAGATTACTTTTGACGAACTTAATTTATATAATCATTCTCTTTCGGATGCCTTTGCGGATGTAAGTCTTAGAGGAAAAGACATAACTCTTCAAAATGCTGAACTTTTTATCACACAGGAAGCAGCGGGAGACATTGGAACAGTTGGAGTTGCACCAAAAGCTTGGGTTAGAAAAAACGGAGATTTCTATCTTTTGAAAGATGGTGACGAACGTGATGTGGATGCTGAACTTCTTGCTTCAAAAATTGTTGGTTGCTTTAAAGTGGACTACGTGCCTTATGAAGAGGACTTTTTCGATGGATTAAAGGTGTCTAAGTGTAAGATAATTACTTCCGAACAAACAAGCATCGTATCTTTTGAGTTTATAGATGTATATTGCGCAAATCGTGACATAAATAAGTTTGAGTATGTTTTAAAGAAAGATAGTTATTCGTATTATATGATGAATATAATTGATTATCTTATCGGTAATACAGATAGACATTGGGGTAATTGGGGCTTTTTGGTTGATAATTCCACAAACAAATTGCAGGGTCTATATTCGCTGATGGATTTTAATAAATCGTTTTTATCATACGATACTATTGAAGGCGCAAAATGCCAAACTACAGATAAGAAGATTACTCAACGTGAAGCTGCAATAGAAGCAGTTAAAAAAATTGGATTAAATCAAATTTCCGATGTAAAAAAAGAATGGTTTACGAAAGAACAAGAATATGAAATGTTCTCTAAAAGACTTGAAATTTTAGAAAACTCAATCTAAGGAAAGCAGGCATAAACTTTCGAAAGTTTATGCCTGCTAATCTTTTAATCAATATAATCTCTTACAAATCTCTCAAACTCATATTCGGGTAATTCGTAGATTAGATTTAATGCTAAATCTTTGAGTTGTGCTTTGTTAAGTTTGTTTATATACTTTTCAATTCTTCCGGGAAGCTCTTCACGATATTGTTCTTCCTCTTCAAGTGCTCGGTCGATTGCTGCTTTGAACTTAATTGCTTCTTCAGGGAAGGCGGCAAAGTAAATGGCAACCATATGCTTACATACTTTAAGTCCGTTAGCAAATGGACAATCACAAGTAGACCTTTTCGGATGCTCAATATCAATCGTTACAGCATATGACTCTGCTTCATTACCTGCAACTGCACCACCAAAGTGAGTGTCATCAAGTTTTTTGACAAACTGTACTTTATCTTCCATAAAGTATTCATATCCGCGCCAAGCACTTTTGCTGCTTGCGGCAGTTAATATACTCATACTGAAACCTCCCAGTATTTTATCGAATATATTTTAACATAAGACGAAAGATATAGCAATGTATTTTAATTACTCGTTCGGATATGAGCACTATTTATAATATAAAATTTTCGTTCACAAAATTCGATGTCAAATTGGTATGTTAGTTTTTGTGTAAAATGCACTATAAAACCGCCATATGGTGTATGTTTAACATCTACCTGGCTATAGCCGCCTACACACCATAAGTGCTCTAAACTCGCATTATTAAAGGGAATTTTTGGAAGGCAAAAATTTATGGTGTTCTCTTGACATTTTCCCCTGCTGCAGCCTCTACCCTACTTGCGTTTTTCGAAGATACGGGAACTGCCCCTGAGGATTATGATATCATTTATACTGGTGACCTTGGCTATGTTGGAAGCAACCTCCTTTACGAGCTTATGGAAAAAGAGGGTTATGATATACGCTGTCGCCACAGCGACTGCGGACTGATTATATATGACCGAGAAAAACAGGATGTTCACGCCGGCGGCTCGGGCTGTGGATGCTCAGCATCGGTGCTCTGTTCCTTCATTATGAACCGATTTCTTGACGGCACCTTTAAAAATATTCTCTTTATGTCAACAGGGGCGCTTATGTCCCCCACCTCTGCGCTACAAGGCGAAAGTATCCCAGGAATTGCTCATTTAATTAATATTAAAAACGATTGACAAATTTTGCTTAAAAAAGTATAATATATTAGTATTTTAGTGCAGATTTGCACTAACCTCGTCATATAAGTGGGTTTGATTTTCTTCACACCCAAGAACAGACGGGGATTTTTTATTTTAAATTAACAAAAGGAGGAGTCATTTTGGAAGAAAAAATCTTAGAACTCATAGCTAATAAGCAGTACGGCGAATTACGAAAACAACTTTCCGAAATGAATCCTGCCGATATTGCGGTTATTTTTGAGGAAATACCCGAAAAGGAGCTTGCGGTTATATTCCGCATTTTGCCTAAAGAGCTTGCAGCCGAAGTCTTTGTTGAGATTGACAGTGATATGCAGCAGCTACTCATTGAAGCCTTCAGTGATAAGGAGCTTCGTGAGGTCATGGATGAGCTTTTTATGGATGATACCGTTGATATTATCGATGAAATGCCTGCATCTGTTGCAAAAAGAATATTAAAGCAAACCGATGCTGCCACAAGAAAAATGATAAATCATCTGCTTGCCTACCCCGATGAATGCGCAGGCAGTATAATGACCACCGAGTATATCGACCTTAAAAAGGATATGACGGTGGATGAAGCCTTTGACCGTATTCGTAAAATCGGATTTGATACCGAAACGATATACAACTGCTACGTTACCGACCGAAGCAGACATTTGCTTGGTATTGTAACGGTAAAGGATTTACTCCTTAACAAAAAAGACTGCATTATAAACGATATAATGGAGGAAAATATAATATACGCCAACACCCTTGATGACCAGGAAGAGGTTGTTGGTCTGTTTGAAAAATATGACGTATTGGCTCTGCCCGTTGTTGATAAGGAAAACCGCCTTGTAGGTATTATCACGGTTGACGATGCTATCGACGTTATGCAAGAAGAGGCTTCCGAGGATATCGAAAAGATGGCGGCTATTCTCCCCAGTGAGAAAACCTATCTTAAAACAGGAGTTTTTGAAACCTTTAAGGCAAGAATTCCCTGGCTTTTATTTCTTATGATTTCCGCAACCTTTACGGGTGCCGTTATTTCGGGCTATGAGGATAAGCTAACTCAGTTTGCCGCATTGATAGCATTTATACCTATGCTTATGGGTACGGGCGGTAATTCAGGAAGTCAGTCCTCCGTTACGGTAATACGTGCACTCTCCTTGGGTGACATTGAGTTTGAGGATATATGGCGTGTTATCTGGAAAGAGCTTCGTGTATCCTTAGTAAGTGGTATTGTTTTAGGTGCTGTTAACTTTATAAAGATTTATCTTATCGATTATCTTCTTCTTAATAACCTTGATAAGTCGGTTGCCTTGCCTGAAATGATAATTGTTTGTCTTACGCTTGTTTTAGTTGTAATTGTTGCAAAGCTGGTGGGTTGTATTCTTCCCATACTTGCTAAAAGAATAAATCTGGACCCTGCCGTTATGGCAAGTCCTCTGGTAACCACTATTCTTGATGCATTTTCACTGATGATTTATTTTGGTATAGCCTCTGTGGTACTGGGAGTATAGGAGTTTTAAAAGATGTATAAAAAGGGATTTGACAATGAGAAATATATAAAGCTGCAGTCACAGAATATCCGTGACCGTATAGCTATGTTTGGCGGCAAACTATATATGGAATTTGGCGGCAAGCTTTTTGATGATTACCATGCGGCGAGAGTTCTCCCGGGATTTGAACCTGATGCAAAGGTTAAAATGCTTCTTGAGCTTAAGGATGATGCCGAAATAGTCATAGTTATAAGCGCCGATGCCATTGAAAAGAACAAGCGCAGAGGTGACCTTGGTATTACCTATGACCTTGACACATTGCGCCTTATAGATGCATTTCGTGGCATAGGACTTTTTGTGGGCAGTGTTGTTATAACAAGATTTACAGGTCAGCCTTTAGCTGTTGCCTTTGAGCAAAGACTTATTTCCTTAGGTATCAAGGTATACCGCCACTATCCTATTAAGGATTATCCCTCTAATCTTTCCTACATAGTTAGTGAAGAGGGCTTTGGAAAGAATGACTATATAGAAACCAGCAGAAAGCTTGTTGTTGTAACCGCTCCCGGTCCAGGAAGCGGAAAGATGGCAACCTGTCTTTCTCAGCTTTATCACGATCACAAAAAGGGTATTCAGGCAGGCTATGCTAAATTTGAAACCTTCCCCATCTGGAGCATTCCGCTGGCTCACCCTGTTAACGTGGCATATGAGGCCGCAACCGCCGACCTTAACGATGTTAATATGATAGATCCCTTCCATCTTGAAGCATATGGTAAGACAGCTATAAATTATAACCGTGATATTGAAATATTCCCCGTTCTTAACGCTATGCTTAAGCAGATACTCGGCAAATCCCCCTATAACAGCCCCACCGATATGGGTGTTAATATGGCCGGCTTCGGTATCGCCGATGATGAGGCGGTTAAAGAAGCCGCTAAACTCGAAATCATCCGCCGTTATTATGGCGCCCTCGTAAATGTCCGTCAAGGTATGAGTGATGATTCTGAGGTTTCAAAAATAGAGCTTCTTATGAATCAGGTTGGTATCAATACTTCCGACCGTAAGGTTATAGCCGCCGCTAATGAAAAGGCAGCCGCAACCGGCTCGCCTGCCACGGCAATTGAACTGCCTGACGGCAGAATAATCACCGGCAAGACCTCTTCTCTTCTTGGCGCATCCTCCTCAATGCTGCTTAACTGTCTTAAAGAACTTGCAGGCATACCCGATGATATTCAGCTTATTTCTCACAATATAATAGAACCTATTCAAAATCTTAAAACCGATGTTCTGGGAAATCATAATCCGAGACTTCACACCGATGAGGTTCTTCTTGCACTTTCAATATGCGCCGTTACTAACGATGTTGCCAAGAAAGCATTGGAACAAGCTCCTAAGCTTTTCGGACTTGAAGCTCATTCGAGTGTTATTCTCTCAAGAGTAGACGAGCAAGTATTTAAAAAGCTCGGCGTTAATATGACATTTGAGCCAAAATACCAGACTAAAAAGCTTTATCACACCTAAATATTAAATCCCCCGATTAAATAATTGGGGGATTTTTTAAAAAATTTGAAATTAGGTATTGATTTTGAACTGAATTTGTGATATCATACTATGGCGACAAAAAATATATGCGCTGATAGCTCAGCTGGATAGAGCGTCTGGCTACGGACCAGAAGGTCGGGAGTTCGAATCTTCTTCAGCGCGCCAGATAAGGACTTTACTTTTATAGTAGAGTCTTTATTTTTTTACTTGTTGAAGAACTTTTTCAAATATGATAAAATACTTTTGGTGATAATATGAAACTTTTAATTATTCGTCACGCTGAGCCCGATTATTCCATTGATTCTCTCACCGAAAAGGGTTGGCGTGAGGCAAGACTCTTATCTGAAAGACTTTCAAAGCTTGATATTTCAAAAGCTTATTGCTCTCCCTTGGGCAGAGCAAAGGATACTGCATCCTTTACTGTTAAAAATAAGGGTTTAGATTTAGAAATATGTGATTTTCTTCAAGAATTTCCTGCCCGCATTGATGACCCCTATACTGAGGAAGAAGCTCGAAGAATATGGGACTTTATGCCTAACTACTGGGTAAATGAGGAAAAGTATTTTGACCGTAATGAATGGTTCAACACTCCTCTGATGAAGGTAGGAAATGTTGAAGCAGAATATAAAAAGGTTTGCGAAAAATTTGATAGATTGCTTGAAAAGCACGGTTATATAAGAGAGGGTAACCTCTATAAAGCGGTGAATCCCAACTCGGATACTTTGCTCCTTTTCTGCCATTTCGGTGTTGGTTGCATTCTTCTTTCCCATCTTTTAAATATATCACCTCTGCCTTTGCTGCAAGGCTTTGTAGCTCTTCCCTCCTCCGTTACAACCCTTGTTACTGAGGAAAGGGAGAAAGGAATAGCATATTTCCGTTGTAGTTCCTATGGTGACACATCTCACCTATATGTTGCCGATGAGGAACCATCATTTATGGCACGATTCTGCGAAAAATTTACCGACGAAGAAAGGCATTAATTATGAACTATGATGCTATTATAATAGGCGGAGGCGCATCGGGACTGACCTGCGCTATACAATTAAAAAGGCTTAATTCTTCCCTTTCGGTACTTATACTGGAAAGATTATCGAGGGTGGGTAAAAAAATTGCCGTTACAGGTAACGGCAGATGCAACATTTCCAACAAAGATTTATCTATTGGCCGATATCACGGAGAAAATCCCGAATTTTGTAGCTTTGCTCTATCAAATTACGGCACCGCCTTTTGTACTGACTTTTTTTATAGTCTTGGTGTTCCCTTTATAAGCGAGGCAGATAAACTTTTCCCTGCCAGTCTTCAAGCATCCTCGGTTGTTGATGCTTTACGCTTTGAGTGTGATAGATTAGGGGTTGAAATAAGGCTTGATACCCTTGTTACAGATATTAAAAGGGACAACTCAAAATACTCGGTTAAAACAACGGACCAGACCTTTATTTGCAAAAGTCTTGTTGCCGCAGGCGGACTTTTATCGGGCGGTGAAAAATTAGGTTGTGACGGCGGTTTGCTTTCCATTATTAAAAAAATGGGTGTAAAAACGGTTGAAACAACTCCATCCATCGTTCAAATTAAAACCGAAACCGATATAGTAAAACAGCTTAAGGGCATTAAGGTTGATGCCAACGTAACCCTTAAATGTGACGGCAAAAAAATAAGAACCGAATTTGGTGAAACCTTATTTTGTGATTACGGACTATCAGGTCCTCCCGTTTTGCAGATTTCAAGAGGAGTGGCTAAAAACAAAAATAAAGCAATTACCTTAAGCCTTGATATTTTGCCCGAAACTTCCTTTAATGACCTTATTCTTATGCTAAACGACAGAAAAAAGATATTAAGTTACAGAACAGCCGATGAATTTTTCACCGGTATGCTTAATAAGCGCTTAGGTCAGGTTCTGCTTAAAATTTCAGGTTTTAAAATGAACGAAAAGGTTTGCGATTTTGATTCACCGAGACTTAAAAAGCTATGCTCAAATATAAAGAATTTTGAATTTAAGGTAACGGGAACAGGCGGCTTTATAAACTCCCAGGCTACTGCCGGCGGACTTAATACCGATGAATTTAATGACTCTACTATGATGAGTAAAGGCTTTAAAAACCTTTATGCCATAGGGGAAATACTGGATATTGACGGTGACTGCGGCGGCTTTAATCTCGCCTGGGCGTTTGCATCGGCATTTTGCGCCGCAAACAGTATTGCAGGAGATAACAAATGATACTAATAAACAATTTAAAGTTATCGCTTGATACCGATTTTTCCAACCTTTCACCAGTCATAGCAAGTGCTTTGAAAATTTCCCAAAACAGAATATCCAAAGCTTCACTTTATAAAAAATCGGTGGATGCAAGGCATAAGGATAATGTTCATTTTTGCTGTTCTGTTTTGGCGGAAATTTTGGGGGACGAACAAAAACTTATTAAAAGATTTAAAAACACTCAGCTTTATACTCCTAAAAAATACACCTGGGAAAAGGCAGAGTTAGGTGAAAGGGAACGTCCCGTTATTGTGGGCTTTGGTCCTGCAGGAATCTTTGCCGCTTTAACCCTTGCTAAAGCAGGGCTTAAACCCATTGTTATAGAACGGGGAAAATCGGTTGACGAGCGAAGCTGTGATGTAGATAATTTCTTTAAAACAGGAAAGCTTAACCCTGAATCCAATGTTCAGTTTGGCGAGGGTGGCGCCGGAACTTTTTCTGACGGAAAGCTTAATACGGGAATTAAAAATCCCCGAATACGCACCGTTTTAGAGGAATTCGTGAGAGCGGGTGCCCCTGAAAATATCCTTACAGATGCAAAGCCACATATCGGCACCGATATACTTAAAACCGTTGTTAAAAATTTAAGAGAACAGATTATATCCTTAGGCGGAGAAATCCGTTTTTCCTCAAAGTTTGAGGATATAAGCTTTAATGAAACGGGAATAAATCATATTACCGTAAACTGTGAGAATATTCCTTGCTCTAATCTCATTCTCGCAACGGGACATTCGGCAAGGGATATATTTTCTATGCTTAAGGCTAAAAATATTGAGATGATGAGAAAGCCCTTTGCTATGGGTGTTAGGATTGAGCATTTACGACGTGATATCGATACTTCCCTTTACGGAGCTTTTGCAGACCACCCTGCCTTGGGGGCTGCCGACTATAAGCTTGTTACCCATCTTGAAAGCGGACGGGATGTTTACACCTTTTGTATGTGCCCCGGTGGCGAGGTTATAAACTCATCAAGCGAGCCCCATAGAATTGCAGTCAACGGTATGAGCAAAAATGCCCGTAACGGAGAAAATTCCAATAGCGCATTACTCGTTGGAATAAACCCGGAGGATATTGAGGGTGACGACATTTTAGGTGGCTGCGCTTTACAGGAAAAAATCGAAAAATCAGCCTTTAAGATAGCTTCGGGCAAGGTTCCGATTACAACGATTGGAAGTTTTGTTTTCGGGGAAGACTTTAAAATAGGAAAAGTTAAACCATCCGTAAAGCCCGATACGGCAAACGCCGATTTTGATGATATTTTCCCGAAATTTATAACCGAGAGCCTTAAAAAAGGAATTGTGGAATTTGATAAAAAAATTCACGGTTTTGCAGATAAAGATGCCATTCTTACCGCCCCTGAAACGAGAAGTTCCTCCCCTATTCGCATTCTCAGGGATGAAAAAGGCGTTTCCCCCTCCCTTTTCGGTCTTTATCCTTGCGGTGAGGGCGCAGGTTATGCGGGAGGAATTATGTCGGCTGCGGTGGACGGTATGAAAATTGCCGAGTCGGTTATAGAAAGTTATAAAAAATAGTCAAAAATATCATATTTATTTTATCAACAACCCTTTTATTGCACAAAATAGATAAATTTTTTAAAATTTGTTAAATATTAAACAAAACATCTTGAAAAAGTGACATAAATAGGTTAAAATAATAAAGTAAAAATTTTAGGAGGTATATTCCAATGGTTAAAGTTGCTATTAATGGTTTTGGCCGTATCGGCCGTCTTGCTTTCCGCCAGATGTTCGGCGCAGAAGGCTATGAGATTGTTGCTATCAACGATCTTACCAGCCCTGCTATGCTCGCTCATCTCCTCAAGTATGACTCTGCACAGGGCAGATATGCTCTTGCTGATACCGTAGTTGCTGGTGAAGATAGCATCACTGTTGACGGTAAGACCATCAAAATCTATGCTGAGAAGAACGCTGCTGATCTTCCCTGGGGCGAAATCGGTGTTGACGTTGTTCTTGAGTGCACAGGTTTCTACTGCTCTAAAGAAAAGTCACAGGCTCACATTGATGCCGGTGCTAAGAAGGTTGTTATTTCTGCTCCTGCAGGTAAAGACCTTAAGACTATCGTTTACAGCGTAAACGAGGATACTCTTACAGCTGAGGATAACATCATCTCTGCTGCATCCTGCACAACCAACTGCCTCGCTCCTATGGCTGATACTTTAAATAAGTATGCTCCCATCCAGAGCGGTATCATGACCACCGTTCATGCTTGGACAGGTGACCAGATGGTTCTCGATGGTCCTCACAGAAAGGGTGACCTTCGTCGTGCACGTGCTGCTGCTTGCAACATCGTTCCTAACTCTACAGGTGCTGCTAAGGCTATCGGCCTTGTTATTCCTGAGCTCAACGGCAAGCTTATCGGTTCTGCTCAGCGTGTTCCCGTTCCTACCGGTTCTACAACTATCCTTGTTGCAGTTGTTAAGGGTAAGGACATCACCGTTGAAGGCATCAACGCTGCTATGAAGGCTGCTTCTTCTGCTTCCTTCGGTTACACCGAGGAGCAGCTCGTTTCTTCCGATATAATCGGTATCACCTATGGTTCTCTCTTCGATGCTACTCAGACTATGGTAACTAAGATTGATGATGATACCTATCAGGTACAGGTTGTTTCTTGGTATGATAACGAGAACAGCTACACAAGCCAGATGGTTCGTACTATCAAGTACTTCGCTGAAATCTAATAGATTAAGTGTAAAATTAAAAGAGGTTCTTCAAAGGAAGAACCTCTTTTTTTGATTAAACCTTAAAAAGCAAATCGCCATAGCTTGGATAGGGCCAATAATCCTTGGGTACTACCGCTTCGGCAGAATCGGCATATTTGCGGATATCGTTCATTATCTTAAGAACTGTATCGTGATAATATACAGCCTTATCAATAACATCCTCTTCCCTCTCTGCAGCGGCAACCGAGTTTTTAAGTTCTGCGGTTAATCGGTAAATTTCCCTGTTTGCCGCAGAAAGTCTTGCAATAAGCTCAAGTTCAACCGATGCATCAAGAGAAGCATCAACGGCATTTTTATTATTTACCAAGCCACAAAGTATGTCGTTATATTCCATTATTGCAGGAATTACCTCTCTGCTCATCATATCTATGAGAGTGAGCGCCTCTATATGAAGCACCTTGGAATAGTTTTCAAGAACTATCTCAACCCTTGAGTTTATTTCAGTTTTACTTAAAACCTTGTGACGCTTAAACATAGCTATGTTTTCTTCATCTGCAAGATGCGGAACCGCATCAACAGTGCTTTCAAGATTAAGCAACCCTCTTGCCGCAGCTTCGTTTTTCCAGCAATCCGAATATCCGTCACCATTAAAGATAATTCTCTTATGATTCTTAACGGTATCACGAACAATGGCAAATACCTCTGCCGTAACATCATCTGCCTTTTCAAGTCTATCGGCAAATTCTAAGAAGGTATCGGCAACCATAGTGTTCATCATAACATTGGTATCCGAAATAGATGAGGCCGAACCCAACATTCTGAATTCAAATTTATTTCCTGTGAATGCAAAGGGAGATGTTCGGTTACGGTCAGTATTATCCTTCTTGATACAAGGAATAACCTCTGCGCCAACCGTCATATTAACCTTTTGCGCATCATCACGGTGAACACCCTTTTCAATGGCGGTGAGCATATCAGTAAGCTCGTCCCCTAAGAACATAGAAATAATAGCGGGAGGAGCCTCGTTTGCGCCAAGGCGGTGGTCATTGCCTGCAGTAGCAACCGATATTCTAAGCAAATCCTGATGCTTATCCACAGCGGCAATAACTGCTGCTAAGGTTATAAGGAAAATCGGATTTTCAGCAGGCTTTTTGCCGGGGCTTAAAAGATTTATTCCCGTATCGGTTGTCAAAGACCAGTTGTTATGCTTTCCGCTTCCGTTAACCCCGTCAAATGGCTTCTCGTGGAGCAGACAAACAAGACCGTGCTTATCGGCAACCTTTTTCATCATTTCCATTGTAAGTTGATTATGGTCTGCCGCAATATTAGTTGTTGTAAATATGGGAGCCAATTCGTGCTGTGCGGGAGCCGCCTCGTTATGCTCAGTTTTTGCAAGCACACCAAGCTTCCATAATTCATTATCAAGCTCACGCATAAATGAAGCCACTCTCGGCTTTAAAACACCGAAATAATGGTCATCCATCTCCTGACCTTTAGGCGGCATAGCACCGATAAGGGTTCTTCCACAGAACATAAGGTCGGGACGGGCAAGATACATCTCCTTATCAACAAGGAAATATTCCTGTTCGGGACCAACGGTTGTTTCAACTCGTTTTACATCCTTAAGACCTAAAAGGTGAACAATACGAAGAGCCTGCTTTTCAACTGCCTCCATACTGCGAAGCAAGGGTGTCTTCTGGTCAAGAGCCTCTCCCAAATAGGAACAGAAGGCTGTTGGTATACAAAGTGTATCATCCTTAACAAAGGCATAGGAGCTGGGGTCCCAAGCGGTATATCCTCTGGCTTCAAAGGTAGCCCTAAGACCTCCCGAAGGGAATGATGAAGCATCGGGCTCACCCTTTATAAGCTCTTTACCCGAAAATTCCATAATGATATGACCGTCATCCGTAGGGGCGATAAAGCTATCGTGTTTTTCGGCGGTTATACCCGTTAAGGGTTGGAACCAATGAGTAAAATGGGTAGCGCCCTTTTCGATTGCCCAATCCTTCATAGCAGATGCTACGGTGTTGGCAATACTGCGGTCAATACCCTTACCTTCCTTTATTGCACTTTTTAATGCGGCATATGTATCCTCGGGAAGGCGTTCCCTCATCACCGAGTCATTAAATACATTGCTGCCAAATATTTCGCAAATATTTTTCTTACTCAAAAAACATTACCCCTATTTTTAGATATATATGATAAGTATATCCTTTATCGTCGGTTTTGTCAATTAACAATATGCGGCTTCATACACATATTTTTCATATATTCATTCCAATAATAACATTCGGGCACAGTTAAATCTGTAGAAGAATTTTCAATAATAAAGGCAAAATCACTTCTCGAAAAGCCTACCAGCGAAATTTTTTCGATTATAGATATAATTATACTTTTGCGCAAACTTTCTCTTTCCACAGTATGTGAAAGCAAATCAGTTACCTGAACTCCCGTAAAATTCAGCGGAACTGTACTTTCGTAATAAAGCTCTATCCCCCCTAACCTATCAATAAGGCCTGATAAAAATTCATAATCTGCGGATATTCTGTAATCCAACGGATATCCGCAACAACTTCCATTATTAGCACTCTTATCGTCCGCATTAAGATAGGTTATACTCTGCTCCTCGAAGTTGAGATATATAAGGGATTTACTATCATTAATTTCAAACATAATACCAACGTTTTCGGGTACTGATACAGCATAGGGTACACTCTCACTTTTACCCTCCGCCTGCTTGATGTTGGCGGAGATATAAAGATATCCTATTCCTATAAAAATAACGGCGCATATAACTGATATCACTACCGCCGAAAGATATTTTTGAACTCTTTTTACCATAATTATCTACCTCGGATATATTATGGTTTATTTTTATTTGTTTTATGCCGTAAAAAAAAGGATATCAGCGATATCCTCTTTAAATTATTTCTTTTTTATCTTTTTAGGACATTTATCGTTTATAGGACACCTTTCGCAAAATGCCTTTCTCGCTGTGCAGATATCTCTGCCGAAAAGCACCGCCCTATGACAAAAATCGTTAGATTTCTCGGGAGGTAAAATTTTGCGCATCTCCATTTCTACCTTAAATGGGTCGGTAGTATTAACAAAGCCTAATCTGTTACAGAGTCTTATAAAATGGGTATCCGCTACAACTGCGCTCTTTTTATAAATATCACCGCAAACAAGATTTGCCGTTTTTCTACCTACACCCGGAAGCTTTGTTAATTCTTCAATGGTATCAGGTACAACTCCGCCATACTGCTCCGTCAGCATTTTGCCGATGCCCACTAAATCCTTTGCCTTGGTTTTATAAAGACCGCAGCTTTTAATAAGCTGCTCAACCTCGCTTACATCTGCTTCTCCCATACTCTTGGCATCGGGAAATCTCTCAAACAACTGCGGTGTTACAAGATTCACTCTGGCATCGGTGCACTGAGCAGAAAGCCTTGTTGAAATAAGCAACTGAAAGGCATCCTTATAATCAAGAGAGCAAATGGCATCGGGATACAGCTTTTCTAATGCTTCCACCGCTATTTGAGCTAATTCCTTTTTACGCATTAATATCCACCAATTTTAAATCGTTAGATTTAATAAGATTCAATTTTCTCATACCCTGTGCAACGGCAAGAGATACCAAAGCGGGTGCTACAAAATGCATTACTACAATTTCGATTAAGGTTAATACGGGACTGGTACCTGCCGATACCATACTGTCATAAGCCATAAACTGGCCTACAAGACCTGCAGAGCCCATGCCCGAGCCAACGGGATTACTTACCATTTTAAGTACAGCCGAAGCTATAGGACCTAAAACCGCACTGGATATTATAGAGGGCACCCATATAAGAGGATTTCTCACGATATTAGGCATCTGAATCATTGAGGTGCCTACGCCTTGCGCTATAAGGCCTCCTACCTTATTTTCACGGTAGCTGATAACTGCAAAGCCTACCATATTACAGCAGCAGCCTATTGTTGCAGCACCTGCGGCAAGACCGGTAAGTCCCATAGAAATACCGATAGCGGCTGAGGAAATAGGCAATGTTAAGAGTATACCCATAACAACCGAAACTATTATTCCGCCGAGAATGGGGCTCTTTTCAACATTGATATTAACAAGCATACCTATCCATTTCATTGCGGCAGATATGTACGGTCCTACGAAATAACCTGCTGC
>JAFPAV010000063.1 GCA_017390725.1 Clostridia bacterium
AGGGGAAGTTTTTATCTGGAGTATGAGATGGAAAAATTCAAAGCTACTTTGATGGATGAGGCGGCAATAGGCAGAGCACTTAAGCGAATTTCCCACGAAATTCTTGAGCGCAATCGAGGCTGTGAAAATATGTGCATAATCGGTGTTAAGCGCAGAGGTGTTGAGTTGGCTCATATTCTTGCCGATAACATATATTCAATAGAGGGCGTAAGGCTGCCTGTGGGTGTTCTCGATATAACACTTTATAGGGATGACCTTAGCGAAATATCTGCCGACCCCGTTATTCATCCCACTGATATACACTTTAACATAACCGATATGAATGTTATTTTGGTGGATGATGTAATTTATACAGGCAGAACGGTAAGGGCAGGGCTTGATGCGCTGATGCATTTTGGCAGACCTGCAACGGTTCAGCTTGCGGTGCTTATTGATAGGGGACACAGAGATTTACCTATTAAGGGTGACTATGTGGGTAAAAACGTTCCCACATCAAAATCCGAGATAGTTGCGGTAAAGCTTCCCCCCATTGATGATGGTTGCTCGGTGGAGCTTTATGAAAAGATGTAAATAAACCCTAAGGGGTTAAAATATGGAGGATGTTAAATATGAAGCTTATCTACAATGTAGAAGACAAACCGAAGTTCGGTCAAACAATTGTCTTCGCAATCCAGCAGCTGCTTGCCATTATGGCGGCAACCTTAGTTGTTCCCGTTATCGTGGGCAACGGCATGAGTCCTGCGGCAGCACTTTTCGGTGCAGGTGTGGGAACTCTTGTTTATGCTCTTTTCACAAAGGGTAAATCTCCGGTATTCCTTGGCTCTTCCTTCGCATTCATAGGTTCAATGGCAGCCGCTTTTGCGGGTGCGGCATCGGTAGCTGTTGGCTACCTTGGCATCATTATCGGTGCTATTCTTGCAGGTCTTGTTTACGTTATTATTGCTGCTATCGTTAAAGCAGTTGGCGTTAACTGGATTAACAAGCTTATGCCTGCAGTTGTTATCGGACCCACAGTTTCCATAATCGGTCTTTCCCTTGCAGGGAATGCTATTGGTGACCTTCAGAAGGCTAATGCCGGCGGTCATACCCTTATAGCAGTTCTTTGCGGACTTGTTACATTATTGGTTACCACTCTTTGCTCTACTTATGGTAAGAAGAGCGGCAGACTCATTCCTTTCATTTACGGAATTCTCGCAGGCTATGCTGTTGCAGGTATCCTTACAGGTATCGGTGCTGCTGCCGGCGTTGATGCTCTTAAGGTTACAGATTTCTCATCTATTAAGGCTCTTTATGCTGACGGTATAACCTTAAAAACCTTTATAACCATTCCTGAGTTCACATTTATCACCGCTCTCGGCGGCTTCAAGGAAATCAGCGGCGCTTATGTTGGCACCGTTGCTATGGCTTATATCCCCGTAGCCTTCGTTGTTTTCGCAGAGCATATTGCTGACCATAAGAATATATCCTCCATTATCGGAAGAGATTTACTTGAGGAGCCCGGTCTTTCCCGCACCCTTCTTGGTGACGGTGTAGGCTCTATGGCAGGTGCATTCTTCGGCGGATGCCCCAACACAACCTACGGTGAATCGGTTGCCTGCGTTGCTATAACAAGAAATGCATCGGTTGTAACCATTATCACCACAGCAGTTCTTGCAATTCTTATTTCCTTCTTAAGCCCCTTCGTAGCTTTGGTTAATTCCATCCCTGCTTGCGTAATGGGCGGTGTTTGCGTAGCACTCTACGGCTTTATCGCAGTAAGCGGTCTTAAGATGGTACAGAAGGTTGACCTCAACCAGAACAAGAACCTCTTTGTTGTATCGGCAATTCTTATTGCAGGTATCGGCGGTCTTTCCCTCACCTTCGGAAAGATTACCATCACCGCTATTGCAACCGCTCTTATCCTTGGTATAGTTCTTAACATAATTCTTTCCAAGGGCAAGGAAGAAGAGGCTGAATAATAATTTAAAATAAAAAGGGCTTCATAAGGGTCGTACTCTAAAGGAGAGTAAAGATAACAAATTTAATATAAATAATCAAGCGTCCCAAAAGCTCAAGTCTTTTGGGACGCTTACTATTATTTGTTAGTTTATCGTTTTAATTCTTTTTTATACCATCCAAAGTACCTTCGATTTCTAATTGAGCATCAAGATATTCCTCAATACGATTAGTAGGAAATAAAGACTCCTCGGTAACAGTTCCTTTTACTGTTACTTTATCTCCAACTGCCAAATGGCTAAAATCATAGTTTGCTTGGTCATAATATCCATATTTAACATTGTATGTACAGCCATCATCTATAGTAATTGTATATTTCTTCATTGTACTTTTTGACGGGAGATTTCCGTTCATTGTTTCACCGATTATTGCATCAGAAATTTTTGTTATTTTACCACTTATTTCAGCTGTTGCAGGAGTAAATTCATCTTGAAATTCAATTGATTTACCATTTAAATAATAATCGTGATATAAATTTTTGTACTCGCTCCAAGAATACGAGGTGCCATTTACTGTAAGCGTAGCTTTTACAGCATTAAAATCCATTATCTTGATAATATATACACTTACTATAGTAATGATAATAGCAGCAATAATTATAATTAATGCTATAGGTTTTTTCTTGTTTTTTGCTCCACAAGAAGGGCAAATCTTTGCGGTTTTTGCAATTTCTGCACCACAAGTTTTGCAAGCTGTCAAATTTTTGTTTTTTACGGTCTCTTGTACATTAGCGACTGTGTTGTTTGTTTCCATTTTCTTTCCTCCATAAAATAAAAAATGCGCCTACCGAAGCAGACGCATAAAAAACGCAAACTCCGATAGTCGCCAAACTAATTATGCAAAATGGTATAAACCAAACTCATAATGGAATTTGCGTTTTTATCAAATTCACTGAGTTTGGTGAAAGGTATAAAAAGGGTACAGTATCCCCCATAAAAAAATACCACTTTGCATATTTAATTAGTTTGGCAAATATAGTTTACCATTTTTGCACTATAATTGCAATATGTTTTAATAACTAATATGTGAGAGGGTTATTATTAGAGGGTTTTAGGTTCTCCTAACAAGTGACATTTGGCGCCTAAATGTCCTGCTTGCTATGGTATAAGACAAAATAAAAAGCCTCCCTTGTGTAAAGGGAGGTGGCAAAAATCTTTGATTTTTGACGGAGGGATTGTTAGGTATCTGCACTTAACAATCCCCCAGTCTTTTTGCTTTGCAAAAATCCAGCCCCCTTTACACAAGGGGGCCTTTTTACTGTCCTTAATGGTACGGCTCATATGAAGCCCTTTTTTTAATTGTTTAAAAAAAGTTAAAGAAAAAATTTGAAAAGTGTGGTATTATATAAAGGTTAATAAATGTAGCGGAGGCGACATGGAT
>JAFPAV010000064.1 GCA_017390725.1 Clostridia bacterium
TCATTAGCCATAGCCTCGTTAATCTTTAAAAGCTTATCGGGGTCACAGTTTACACACTTAGGTAAAACCACCTCAGGCGCACCCTTTACAATGGCTACGGGTACAGAATCTATCATATTGATGGTGGTCATAGTCTTTCTTTCCGAATCAAAGGGGATTTCGGAAAATCTCGGATAATGAGCATCCACATCCACCTTGGAAAAGGATGTATATGCAAGACACGCCTGTTCAATAGCATACTCTGTTGAATCGTTTTTAAGTGTTGAACAAGCCGTTGCTAATTTTAAAAGCAGGGCTGAAGGCTCATCAATAGCCTCGTTCTCAACATCAATCATTTTGCTACCATCAAAAATACAGCTAAGATTCATTTTGTTTCTTGTGAGAGTTCCCGTTTTATCACAGCATATTACCGTTGTTTCGCCCAAGGTCTGCAAGGCCTTGATATCCTTAACAATAATATTATTGTGCATTATTCGCCCGATACCTATAGCAATAACGGTTGTTGCTATTGCAGGAAGACTTTCGGGAATTGCCGCTACTGCTAAGGCTGCGGCATTAACAAGCATCTTAAGAGTTGTATTCGCAAAGGGCTTTACGTGGAAATTCTGTGCAAGACCGATTACAAAAATTAAAATACATCCAATTAAAACCACTGTATTAACGATGTTGCTTATATTTTCAAGCTTATTTTGAATGGGGAGTTTAGTTTCCTCGCCCTTTTGCAGCATAATAGCGGTAGTATGACCTATCTCGGTACTAAGTCCCGTTGCTACAACAACCGCCTTTGCAGTACCATGAACAACGCTTGTTCCCGCATAAATCATATTTTTTCTATCAAGTAAGGGGGTTATATCATCGAAAATAAGATTTCCATCCTTCTCAACGGGAATTTCCTCGCCCGATAAATTAATTTCGTTGATACGAAATTCGTTGCTTTCAATAACTCTCGCATCGGCGGAAACATAGTCCCCCGTTTCAAGAAGAATTATATCACCGGGAACTAAATCCTCGGAAGGTATATTCTGAATAATACCGTCACGCAACACCTTAGCACCGGGACTTGAAAACTTTTTAAGATCATTAAGAGCCTTTTCACTGTTCCATAGGTGATGAGCGCTTACTAATCCGTTAATAACGATTATACCAACTATTAAAAGCGGTGTATAAAAGGAGGTATCCTCATAAAACAGTGCTACTGCAAAGGCAAGAGCCGCAATAATGAAAAGAGAAATAACTGTCTTACTTTTTAACTGAGAAAGGAAGAAATTTAAAAATTTTATCTCCTTTTTCTCGGTTATTATATTTTTACCGTATTTCTCTTGACGAAGCTGGGCAACGCCCTTATGAAGACCTTTATTTTCATCAACCTCAAGCTCTTTTAGTACATCTGAGGCTTCTGTGCTATGCCAAATCATAAATTACCTCCCAATTTCTCATAGTAATTCTTCATCTGTTTTGCGTCTTCGGCTTGAGTACCGTCAGACTCGCAGATAAATATGGGCGAACATCCCTTTTTATAGGTTAATTCCATAACCGGTTTAAAATCGGGACCGTAAACAGTATCGGCAAAGGTAAGATGCTTCTTTTCGCCACCCGTTGTATATTCAATCTTTGAAAAATGAGAATGGAAGCTCTTAAGTCTTGCTTCCCCTAATCGATTTTCAATAGAATCAAAAATATTTTGATAATCTTCAAAGGTTTTAAGGCAACCTAAATCCCTTGCGTTAAGGTGACCGAAATCTATGCAGGGTATAAGTCTCTCATCAATTTCGCAAAGGGAAAGCACCTCATCCAAAGTTCCAAGCTGATTTACCTTACCCATTGTTTCGGGACAGATATGGATATGACCTAAATTTTCCGCATCCAAGGCATCAAGGGCCTTTTTCATAGTATCTATAGCCAACTCCAAGGCATATTCCCTTGTTATTTTTCCGCAAGAACCTGTATGCACAATTATGCGGTTACCACCCATTGCATTTACGGCTCTCGCACTTGCGAGAATATAGTTAATGGAGTTCAGTCTCTTCTCTTCCTCCACCGAGGACATAGAAATATAATAAGGAGCGTGAAGTGAAAGGGTTATATTTTTCTCAGCGGCAAGGCGACCAAGTTCGGAAGCCTTATCCATACCGATATTAACCCCTCTGCCGCACTGATACTCAAAGGCATCAAGCCCCATTTTTTCTATATATTCAGGCACCTGAAGACTGCCCTTATATCCCATTTCACCGAAGCTTACCGAATTACCGGCAGGTCCGAATTTAGCAGACATTTTCTATACCTCCGTATTCTTCAAATCCCAAAAACTAAAAAGCTTTTTTTCTATTTTGCGCCTGAGCTTGAAGCTCCAGCCCGACTCCTCCTTTATAGGAGTTAACAGAATTGTATTAAGACCTACAGCATTTCCGCCTAAAATATCGGTGAAAATCTGGTCTCCAACGATGGCGGCACTTTTTCTCTTAACACCAAGGGCTTTTACAGCTCTAAGATACCCAAAGGGCAACGGCTTTAAGCCAAGGCTTATAAAATCAAGGTCTATCTTAGAAGCAAAGGGTTCTACCCTTTTTCTCTTAGAATTTGAAAGAACGGTTAATTTAATACCGTTATCCTTCATATACATAAGCCACTCAGGCAGGCCATCGGTTAACACCTGACCATGATGGGTTGAAAGGGTATTATCAACATCGAGAATCAATGCAGTAATACCGTATTTATTTAAAAGTTCACAGGTTATATCTGTTACTCTATTTAGCTTTATATCCGGTTTTAAAATCATTTTACAACTCCAAAATCAAAGAAAAAAGCGGTTGACAGCCAACCGCTTTTTAAAATTCAAATATTAGCGGAACTTTCTTTTACGAGCAGCTTCCGACTTCTTCTTACGCTTTACAGAGGGCTTCTCATAGTGCTCTCTTTTGCGAACTTCTTGAATAACACCGTCTTTCGCAGTTTGTCTCTTAAAACGGCGAAGTGCGTTATCGAGTGATTCATTTTCTTTAATTCTAACCTGACTCATTTATATTCCCTCCCTCCGCAAGATAGCAGGGGTCTGCTAATTACAAAGTTAATTATACAATAATAAGAAAATTTAGTCAAGCAATTTTTAATATATTGGTTATATTAGCCAAATTATTAAAAAAAGCCTTCATAAAAAATGCTGTTCCTTGCGAGAACAGCATCTTAAGTTTTAGGAAACTAACCTCTTAAAGCAATAACGTTTGCAACGATAGCCAAAACAAAGAACAAAATTGCTATATACTTTGTCCAACGTGATAAAACGGCATCAAAGGTTCTTGCTTTATTCTTAGAAAAGAAAGTATCGGCAGCACCTGTAACGGCTCCAACGCCTGCACGGTGACCCTGCTGAAGAAGAACAGCGCCGATAATAATAATAGAAACAATTATAACAAGAATTCCGATTATAATCTCAAATGCATTCATTATTTGCACCTCCAAAACATAACTAAGCAAAATATATGATATCACAAATCAAAAAAATTTGCAACAGTTTTTTTAATTACATCCGCAACAACTTTGAAAAAGCTTTTCAATCTCTAAGGATTTGCTCTGCTTACACTTAAAAAACATAAGCTTTTCGCAAAGCTTTTCTATCTCTTCGCCCTGGCAAAAAGCATCCATTATGCTTCTTTCAGCGGCAATATGCAGAGTGCTTCTAAGTATTCCGTCTGCCAAAGCAAGGTCATTTTCCGGAGAAATTTTAAAAACAACCATTTTGCTTTCATCTAAATCATAAAGACTGTAACCGATAATTTCTTCACCGCATTTTGCTAAAACACAACCGGAATTTTCGTTTATCGGGAAACCTTTTTCCTTATATATATCGGTAAGCTTGTCCTTATCTAAAACAGGTCCTAAAGTTATCATTCTTCTTTTCCCTTTGTTGTAATATTAGTAAGATGACGCATTTCTCTTTCATTGAGGGGGCGCCATTTTCCTTGAGGAAGCATGCCAAGCTTAACTCCCGAAATTTCGGTTCTCTTAAGCCTTTTTACGGTAAGTCCAACAGCTTCGCACATTTTTCTTATCTGACGGTTTCTGCCCTCATGAATTATAAATATCAGAACTGTGCGTTCTCCTCTTTTCTCAGCTATAAAAACATCGCAGGGCTCGGTTTTTCTACCGTCAATCACTATTCCCTGCTGCATTTTAAAGAGCTGTTCCTCATCCGCATCACCCTCAACGGTTACACGGTAGGTTTTATTTACAAGACTTGAGGGATGAGTGAGCTTATTGGAAAAATCACCGTCATTGGTCATAATAAGTAAACCCTCGGAATCCCTATCCAGTCTGCCAACGGGGAAAACCTTTACCCCAACATCCTTAACCAAATCGCTTACGCATTTTCTGCCCATTTCGTCACTCATTGTTGTGACAAAGCCACGGGGCTTATGCAACATTATGTAAACCTTTTCGTTAACGGCAGTAACCTTCTTACCTCTTACGGTAATTTTATCCCTCTTAGGGTCTACTTTACTACCGAGAATAGCAGGATGACCGTTAACCTTAACCTTTCCCGATTCTATAAGCTCCTCTGCCTTACGGCGTGAAGCCACACCGCACTCCGAAAGGAATTTTTGCAATCTGATTTTATTATCTTTCATTTAAATCTCCTAAATGTTATCTATTATCAAATTAACCTTATTAAAAAGCTTTTGCCAAAAGTCTGTTTTAATCTCAGCCTCGCAGATATCCTTAGCCGCCGTTATTTTTTTCTCTCCTAAAACAGCACCGTTTCTGCTGTAAACCACGCTTCCTATTTCCTCCCCTTTTTTAATGTGAGCATATAAAAATTCGGGCAGATTTACCTGAAACTCAATACCCGAAGTATCAACCGTATTAACAAAAAAAGAGTTAAGCTCTACATTTAAATAATTGCTTTCACCGTTTATAACGGGAATTTTATACTCTTTATTTTCGGGAGTAAATTGCACCTGCTTTATAAGAGAAAGTCCGTGCTTTGCAAGAGCTATATGGTCCTGCCAGTCGTTAGGGTCATTAAGGGTTACGGTTATAACAAGCTTTCCGTCCCCCTCCACTGCAGAAACAAGGCATCTGCCCGATTTCTTGGTAAATCCTGTTTTTATACCCACAGCACCGTTCATCATATCAAGAAGCTTATTATGATTTGTAAGTGTTCGTCTATACGGAGGATTACCGTAATTAAGGGTAGCCTTTTTCGTGCTAACCGCCTTTGCAAAGGCTTCATTTTCCATAGCGTGCATAGCAATTATCGCAAGCTCATAGGCGGTTGTATAGTGGGTTTCGGCGTCAAGTCCCGAAGGAGTGGCAAAGGATGTATTCTGAAGGCCCATTGCCCTTGCTCTGTTGTTCATAAGCTTTACAAAGCCCTCAACCGAGCCGCCCATTACCGTTGCAATAACATTTGCCGCATCGTTGCCCGAAGCCAGCATTAGTCCGTAAAGCAAATCGTGAAGTGTTACTCTATCCCCTGGCAAAAGTCCCATAGAAGAGCCTTCAACTCTAAGCATATCGGCACTGACGGTGATTTCCTTATCAAAATTACCGTATTCACATAAAAGCAGTCCCGTCATAATCTTGGTTGTACTTGCCATTGAAAGACGGGCATCGGCATTCTTAGAATAAATTATCTCGCCGTTTTCACCGTTTATAACAACCGATGCTTTAGCAGAATCCGATACCGCATCTACACTCAGCGGCACAATGCAAAATATTAAAGCAGATATTAAAGCAATTAACCTTTTCAAACCTACGTCACCTCAATAAATTCTATTAGGATGACGGGTATTATTATTACAGTTCGGGGATATTATGCTCCTTATTTTTGGGGAATAATTCCTTAACCTTTTCTATAAGCTCGGGTGCCATATTTATAGCCTTATCAAGAGAGGTAAGTTCATTATAAATCGGCATCATTTTAACACTATCCCCGCTTACAGCAATAAATGCAACTGGGGTTACAGTAACACCTGCACCTCCGCCGCCACCGAACAACTGCTGCTGATTCTTACTGGGGAAATCACTGCCTCCCGTTGCAAGACCAAAGGCAACCTTGGATACGGGTATCAAGGTAATTTCGCCAACCGTCAAGGGAGTTCCGATAATGGTATCCGCATCAACCATTGCACGAAGCTTGTCCATCGTGGTGTCCATTATAGTCTTAATACTGTTATCACTCATTTAAATCATTCCTTGAAATAAAATTTCTGTATTCCTTGAATATACTAAAAACAAATATCAAAAGGTAAAAAAACCTTGCGCCAACCTCGAATTCAAATTCGATTTCGGAACTTACTAAATTAAAATCGGCGGAAATATCAATTTTTCTGAATTTAACATCGGCTATGGAATTAAAAACCGAAGCTAAAGGGTAAACCGCCGAGCAAACATCACCGTACTCAATAGCTGTATCTGCCGCACTTTCGGTTGCAACCTTTATATCAAGAAAAATCTTTTTGAAAGAAAAATGCTTTAAAAGGCGCATAAGCTTTTTTAATGCCTTAAGCGCAAAATCAGCTAACTCCTTTACAGCACCCGTAAAGCCACGCTTTTTTTGAAGCCTTTTAAAGAAATTGTCTTTATCCTTTTTCTCTGCCTTTTTTTCATCGGTTTTTTGAGTGCTTTTCTCATTTTTTTCGGAACTGAAAACCTTAAATCCTAAAAAACTGACAAAATATTCAAGCTCACCGTGAAAGGCTAAAAAGACCTTTACTTTGCTAAGTAGTATTACGCTGATTACCAAGAGAATTATTGCGAGTATAATAATAAATACCGTCAATTCTCCTCCACCTCTGCAGTTGGTATTTCGGTTTCGGTTAATTCAAGCTGTTCGCCGATATCTCTTATATCGGACTGTGCTTTAGGAAGCTCGGGAAGCTCACCTAAATCACTTATACCGAAGCATCTAAGGAAATTCTTGGTTGTTCCGTAAAGAAGAGGTCTTCCGGGAAGCTCCAGTCTGCCACGCTCCTCTATAAGCTCCTTTTCAACAAGGGTTGAAACAACGCCCGAACAGTCAACTCCCCTTACCTGTTCAATAAAGGATTTTGTTACAGGCTGATTGTAAGCCACAACCGCCAAAACCTCGAAAGCTGCAGGTGAAAGCGGAGTTTTGCGCTTGATATCAAATGCTCTCTTAATGTAAGCGCCGTATTCCTTGCGACTTGCAAGCTGATAGGTGTTTTCAAGTCTTATCAATGCAACACCGCTTTTGTTATCATCAAGCTTTTTTGCAAGCTCTAATGTTATTTTCTCAACATTTTCCGGTTTTATTTCTAAAATCTGAGAAATTCTTTCAATACTTAGCGGCTCACCCGAAGCGAACAATACTGCCTCTAAAGCCGTTACTAATTCATCCCTTTTCATTTCGTTTGTGCCCCTTAATCAATTTAATCTCCGCTTCATCGGAATTGCCTTCAACCTCAACCCTGTTCGCCTTACAAAGCTCAAGCACCGCCAAAAATGTGGCAACAAGCTCCGAACGGGTACGGGCGGTTTTATAAAGAGAGGAAAGTCGCTTTGTTCCGCCACGCCAGAGGTTACGCATAACGTAAACTATTCTGGTTGAAACCGAAACTATCTTCTTTGCAACTATCTTGGTAAATGCCGTTGTATCGGGGGGAAGCTTACGCTGACCTCTACCCACAGCGGCAAAATAATAGTTATAAAGAATATCCTTTTCGTGCTTTAACTGATAGGTTTTATCAAATTCATATTCAGTGGGTTTTCTGATAAAGGTATCAAATCCCGCCGTCATTAAAGATAGCTTACCCGCCATTTCCTGACACAGCTGATACTCAAGAAGCTCACCAGTAAGCTCAGCTTTGAGCTGAATTATCTCATCGTGCTTGGGCAAAAGACTTACCGTTTTAATATAGATAAGCCTTGCCGCCATTTCGAGAAATTCACTGGCGATATCCATTTCTTCCTCTTTGAACAGCTGAATCTGTTCAAGATATTGGTCAATAAGCTCGGTTAGCGGAATATCGTTAATATTAAGTTTATTTCGTGCGATAAGCTGCAAAAGCAGGTCAAGAGGACCTTCAAAGCTCTCCAGCTTATAAGAAAATGTACTTTCCATATTTTTTCCTATCCTATAGCCAAAGCATTTAAACTTGAATCAGATTTTGAAACAAGTATTTTTCGCTGTGGCTTCGTTAAAATACTCGCAAATCCGTCAGGATTTGCTGCGTTTTGTGCCTTGCACACCAAAAAATTCTTTATTTACAAAATTCTGCGACCTAAAAGGTGCGGTTTTTTGTTTGAATTTTGGTGAAGACAAACACATAAGGCTAACGCCTATGTGTGCGGATGAGCCGAAAGACATCTAAAAACCGCCCTTTTAGGCTGGTTCAAGTTTAAATGCTTTGGCTAAAATCTAAAAGGTAATCCTGCTAAGAAATTAAGTCCTGACATAAGTCCACCCGAAAGGAAGCTGAGCGGAACATCAAGCACACCAACCCATAGCAGCACCAATAAAACAATGAAGAAATATCTTTCATAGCGCATAAGTGTGTAATAATATTTATTGGGTAACAGCGCCGATAAAAGCCTTGAACCATCAAGAGGCGGTATTGGTATCAGATTAAACACCGCAAGGCTGACATTAATCTGCGCTATATAATAAAAGAAATAAAAAATATAAAATGCAATTACTGCACCCGTTGCGTTATAGATAAGGGCAACTCCGTTTGCTAAGAGCAAGCCCAGAAATGCCACAACTACATTGGAAAGAGGCCCCGCTAATGCAGTTATTGCCATATCTCGTTTCGGATTTTTGAAGTTATAGGAATTAACCTGAACGGGCTTTGCCCAACCGAAGCCGAAGAGAATAATGCAAAGCGCACCCACATAATCAATATGAGCGAAGGGGTTTAAAGATAACCTGCCCTGATATCTTGGGGTTGGGTCCCCAAGCTTTACCGCCGCATATCCGTGGGCAAATTCGTGAATAGGCAGTGTTAAGAAAACAACTATCAGGGATGATAATATATAAATTATTACGGAAGTAAAATCCATACTGCCGTTTAGCAGACTGCTCAACAAGATATACCACTCCAATCTAATATATTATTATATATTAAATTCTTAACAATTACAAGAAAAATAAATCAGTAAAAAATAAGGATATAAGCTCTCAACTTATATCCTTTTAATTCTTATAGGCTTTTTAAGCTCTTTTGCATAGTTTATCATTGATTTTGTGCCCTTGCTTTTACCATCCCAAAAGCATATAACGCAGTCTGAAATCTCCGCCATTTTCTTGTTTCGCAATGGACCTGCGGCTTTACCGTATTTCTCCCACTCGGCAGGATACCGTTCAATCACAAATCCCTTTTCTAAGGCATATCTCTCCCCTAATTTATCCGCTCCCGAACAACCGCCCGATACAAATATAAGCTTATAATTTTGCCTTATTTTTTCGATACATAAATCAATATATTTTTTAGCTTCATCATAATTGTTATAATCCCTGCAACCCGCAACAACTATTCTTTTTATCATACAAATCCTTCTTTTTATATGGGGATTATATCCCCTTAATAATTGAGATTATAACCCCCATAATAAATATTGTCAAGGAGGGTTATAATGATTGTATTTGATAAATTATGGGAAACAATGAAGAAAAAAGGTTTCTCGACCTATAAATTAAGAGAAAATTGCGGAATTGACAGTAAAACTGTACGACGCTTAAAAGCAAATGAGAATATTGAGACTAAAACCATTGACAAAATTTGTACCGCCTTAGACTGCGATATAGAAGATATAATGGAATATAAAAAATAAAGACTGTGCTTCTAAGCACAGTCTTTTTTATACTTAAAATTATTATTTGAAGTAACGAGCGAGAAGTCCCTCAAATGCCTTACCGTGACGAGCCTCGTCACGAGCCATTTCGTGAACGGTATCATGAATAGCATCAAGGCCTAATTCCTTAGCATGTTTAGCAAGCTCGAATTTACCGAGGGTTGCGCCGTTTTCAGCGTCAACACGCATCTCAAGGTTCTTCTTGGTAGAATCGGTTACAACCTCACCTAAAAGCTCAGCAAACTTTGCTGCATGCTCAGCCTCTTCATAGGCTGCCTTTTCCCAATAAAGACCGATTTCGGGATAGCCCTCTCTGTGAGCAACTCTTGCCATAGCAAGATACATACCAACCTCACAGCACTCGCCGTTAAAGTTCTCACGAAGACCTTCGATGATTTTTTCATCAACACCCTTAGCGATACCTACAACGTGCTCAGCAGCCCAGGTTTTCTCCCCTGCCTGCTCCTGGAATTTAGATGCAGGTGCGTGACAGATGGGGCACTCAGCGGGAGCAGCATCTCCCTCATAGGTATAACCGCAAACAAGACATACATACTTTTTCATAATATTTTCCTCCAAAATTTTAATTAACTTTACGAGTAATCATTTATTGCAGTTTTTACAAACTCCATGAATAACAAGGACTGATGTTTCAGGCGCAAAGCTTAAATCGGCTATTTTATTTTCCACCGATTTAAAATCGAATTCCACATCGGCAATGTTTCCGCAATTTCTGCAGTGCAGATGAAGATGCGGTTTGGCATTACCGTCAAAATGGTCACATCCCTCTCCCACCGATATGGTTAATATCTCACCCGCTTCGCTGAGGGCTGAAAGATTACGGTAAACAGTTCCCAAACTTATATTAGGGATTATCTGCCTTACCCTCTTATAAACCTGTGAAGCAGTGGGATGCATATCGGTTGAATGAAGAACATTCATTATTGCTTCCCGTTGTCTTGAATAGTTTTTCATAGGTTTTCCTCAAAATCAGTAATGATTACTGTTTTTATTATACACGATTTTTGGGGTTTGTCAATAGGAAATTTTTAAAACTTGACATTTTTTTCACAAGAATATATTATTATATATATTAATGTTTATGGAGAAATATATATGAACACCTGTAAAATATCAGATTCGGTTATAAAGAGATTGCCTCGATACTACCGTTTTTTAGGTGAGCTAAAATCACAGGGATTAAATCGCATATCCTCTCGTGAGTTATCCGAAAAGATGGGCTTTACAGCAAGTCAGATTCGTCAGGACCTTAATTGCTTCGGCGGTTTCGGTCACCAAGGATATGGCTACAATATCGAATTTTTATACAGTGAAATAGGCAAAATTTTGGGGTTAGACAGACCTAAAAATGCAATACTTATCGGCGTAGGTAATTTAGGTAAAGCCGTTGCGCTACATATCAATTTTGAAGCTCAGGGCTACCATCTTGCCGGTATGTTTGACAGTAAGGAATCCCTTGTTGGACAAATTGTAAGGGGTTTGCCTGTAAGAAGCATATCAACCCTTGATGAGTTCTGCAGAGAATCCCGACCTGAGGTTGCTATTCTTTGTATACCTAAGGATGCGGCAGTTGCTATTGCAGACCAGCTTGTTTCTTTAGGAATTAAAGGCTTCTGGAATTTCAGTCATTATGATATTGCTCTTAAATATAAGGATGTTTCGGTTGAAAATGTTCACTTTGTGGACACTCTTATGACCCTTTCCTACAGATTAAAAAATACAGATTAAAAAATACGGTGCAGCATATAGCTACACCGTATTTTCTTTTCTTTTCTTTCTTCTTACCCGATTTATATGCCTTTCAAAATCGCCTCCATTTATAAGCTGGGCGAGAACTAATTGCTCAAATGTTGGCACAGTGCAGGAATAAAAGCCTAATTTTTCTTCGAAGGCGGACACCAGATGCTTTGGCAGTACCATATACCCTACTCGAAGTGAGGCTGATACTGTTTTCGAAAAGGTATTCATATATATAACATTATCGGAGTCGGTAAGGGAAAACAATGTTTCCTCTGCTTTTTTGGAGAGAGAAAATTCCGATTCGAAATCATCCTCAACAATGTATCTTTCTTTAATCGAAGCCCAACGAACATATTCGTGACGCTTTGAGGCGGATGCTGTAACTCCGCTGGGGAAGCTTCGGTATGGTGAAATATGCAAAACATCCGCATCGGTGGATTTAAGAAATGAGCTTTCGATACCGTCGTTTCCTAACGGTAACATTTCATATTTTACATCGCATGACCTATAAACCTGTTCTATTTTTTTATATGAGGGGGCTTCTATAGCATATATTTTATCTCTGCCCAAAAGCTCTACTATAAGGCTGTAAAGATACTCAGAGCCTGAGCCGATGATTATTTGATTCACATTAGCCGATATACCCTTACTTCTCGCAAGATAGCGGCAAATAGCATCACGCAGCTCCTCGCTTCCCGAATTGTGGCACCTTTCGAATATAGATTCTCCGTAATTGCTGATTACCCATCTCATAGTTTTTGCTAGAACGGAAAAGGGGAATTCGGGAGAGGATTTTGCCGAGTGGATATGGGGAGACGGTATATTCACACTCTTTGATGAAACAAAGCCATCCTCTGTTCTGAAAATAACAAAATATCCGCTTCGTTCTCTCGACTCAATGTATCCCTCTTCGCTCAGCAAAGCATAGGCATGCTCCACCGTTACGGTGCTGACACCTGTTTCATCTGCTATTATCCTCTTTGAAGGGAGCTTACTGTTATACAGATATATTTTATTTACGATATCCTCCCTCACCTGTTTATAAAGCTGGATATATGCGGGAGAATTTTGGCCTTTTTCGATTACATATTTCATCTGGTTATATAATTTTCTCCTTTTCTGACTATTTTAATACAACCAAATTTATTATATAGTATTTTTATCCAAAAATCAAGGAGGCTATAAAAATGCCCCATAATCATCAGAAAAAGATTGCCGTTATAAACGATTTTTGCGGTTTTGGCCGTTGCTCTATTGCGGCATCACTGCCCATTATATCGGCTCTTAAAATTCAGTGCTGTCCCCTGCCCACCTCTGTTTTTTCCAACCATACGGGATTTAACAGCTTTTATTACACCGATTATACCGAGCATATGGACGCTTACATTAATGAATGGAAAAAATTAAGCCTCAATTTTAATGGTATTCTTACAGGTTTCTTAGGCTCTCCTGAACAGATAGATATAGTTAAAAGCTTTTTAGATAACTTTAAAAAAGATAATACCATAACGGTTATTGACCCTGTTATGGGGGATTACGGCAAGCTTTATCCAACCTATTCTCCCCTTTTAGCCGAGAAGATGAGTGCACTTGTGCCCTATGCAGATATATTAACTCCTAATCTTACCGAGGCTTGTATATTGACAGGTACCGAATATAAAGCCGATATGGATGCTTTCGAGCTTACTGAAATTTGCAAAAAGCTAAGCTCATTAGGTCCTGAAAAAATTGTTATTTCGGGGCTCGAACGGGGCGATGACCTGGAAAACTTTATTTATGAATCGGGAAATAAGCCACAAATTATCCGTGAACACAAGGTAGGCCCTTGCCGTTCAGGAACAGGAGATGTTTTCTCATCCATTATAGCCGCCGATGCGGTTAATGGGATGGATTTTGCCGACTCCGTAGCCCACGCTTCCGGCTTTATTGCCAAGGTGCTTCGAAAAACTATTGAATTAGACCTACCCAAAACCGATGGCATTTGCTTTGAAGAATTTTTGTTAGAAATTTAAGTTATGAAGAAAATTAAGTTAATTAGCCTAACAGGTATTTTTACCGCCATAGTATTTGTTTTTACAGCATATTTTCACATACCAAGTCATACAGGATACACCCATATAGGCGATGCTTTTATTTACCTTGCCGCCTGTATGTTACCCTTACCATACGGTATTTTTGTAGGCGCTGTGGGAGCTCTTCTTGCCGATTGTCTCACAGGATTTGCCCTGTGGGCTCCCGCTTCGGTTATTATAAAATCTCTTTCGGTTATATTCTTTTGCCGAAATGATAAAATAATCACTCTTAAGAATTGTCTTGCATTATTTCCGGCAAGTACTCTTTGCATAGGAGGATATTACCTCTACGAATCTCTGATAACGGGCAATTTCACGTCGCCCCTTGCAGGTATACCCGGTTATGTAACCCAAAGCATTTTAAGCAGTATTCTTTTCATCTTTGTAGGGATTTCCTGTGATAAACTTAAAATTAAGCATTTAATTAACGGGGGAAAATAGTTATGATGACAATAACCTATCCTGTGAAAAAAGGAATTTATATTAATATGACCAACCGTTGTCCCTGCGCTTGTACCTTCTGTCTTCGTCAGAACGGTGACAGTGTTTACGGCTCCGATCCCTTATGGCTTGAGCGTGAGCCTACCATAGAGGAGGTATGCGCTGATATTGATAAATGGGATTTAAAAAATTATGAGGAAATTGTTTTCTGCGGCTACGGTGAACCCACCGAAAGACTTGACGATTTACTCGAAGTGGCAAAATACATTAAATCCAAAAGCGATATAAAAATTCGTATTAACACTAACGGTCTTTGCGACCTTATACACGGTGAAAAAACCGCACATAAGCTCAAAGGACTTATTGATACAGTTTCCATCAGTCTTAATGCTACAAACAAAGAAGATTACCTAAAAACTGTCCGCCCAAAATTTGGTATAGATTCTTACGAAGCAATGCTTAACTTCACAAAAGACTGTACAAATTATGTTCCAAATGTTATTATGACAGTGGTAGACGTTGTAACCTCCCCCGAAGAACAGGAGCTTTGCAGAAAAATCTGCGAATCGGTAGGAGCAACACTTCGCATACGTCCCTACGAGGATTAAAAAAGGAAGTTTAAGCTATGGTAAATATAGGTAACGACTGGGACCAAATATTAGCTGATGAATGGGAGAAGCCCTATTATCAAAAGCTAAGGGAATTCCTAAAAACAGAATATAAAGAGCAAAAAATTTATCCTAATATGTATGATATTTTCAATTCGCTTAGATATACCTCCTTTAAGGATACCAAGGTGGTAATTATCGGTCAGGACCCTTATCACGGCGAAGGTCAGGCTCACGGGCTTTGCTTCTCGGTGAAAAAAGGTGTTACTCCTCCACCCTCCCTTAAAAACATTTATAAAGAGTTAAATTCGGATATCGGAATGCCAATACCATATCACGGCGAGCTTACCCACTGGGCAAAGCAGGGCATTTTGCTTCTCAACACTGTTCTTACCGTTCGTGAGGGTCAACCCAACAGTCATAAAGGTATGGGTTGGGAAATTTTTACCGATAGAATTATATCTGAGCTTAACCGCAAGGAAGAACCTATTATATTTCTTCTTTGGGGCGCCAATGCCGAGAAAAAGGCGCAGATAATCACAAATCCCTTACATAAAAAGCTTATCACCGTTCATCCCAGTCCCCTCTCAGCAAGTCGAGGCTTTATGGGCTGTAAGCATTTTTCAAAGACAAATGAATTGTTGATGCAGTTCGGTATGGAGCCTATTGACTGGGAAATTAGATAAATGTCAAATATTGACATTTATCTGCGAGTATGGTATTATTCAATCGGAGGGATGATTATGAAAGCATTAGGAATAGTAAGACCGGTTGATAAAATGGGCAGAGTTGTTATCCCCAAGGAGATAAGAAAGCAACTCCAGATACAAAATGATGTGGATAGCTTTGAAATATTTATGGATGGGGATAAAATAATACTTAAAAAATATCACCCAACCTGTATATTCTGTGATAACATATCTGACGGAACAAAGTACGAAGGTTACGAAATATGCTCAGAGTGCATAGATAAAATATCACAGTTAAAAGATATTATATAATATTTTTTAAAATTATTAAAAAAACACTTGCATTAAATACACAAAGTGTGTATAATAATAAGGCACTCAAAAAGTGCCCTATATATCGCGGGGTAGAGCAGCCTGGTAGCTCGTCGGGCTCATAACCCGGAGGTCGTCGGTTCAAATCCGGCCCCCGCAACCATGTTGAATGTTCATAACGGACTTGACCGTTATGAACATTCTTTTTTATGCACATCAGTATTTTCTATGTATCGGAGCAGGGTATCCTGCTCCTTTTTTGTTATGCTGTTATCGCCTTTGGTATATACGAAACCGAGA
>JAFPAV010000065.1 GCA_017390725.1 Clostridia bacterium
AACCATAACAGATACAAGACCGGAGCCGATTTTCTCAGTACCGATAAGCTGAACGTTAGCAGCCTTAACCATTGCATCTGCAGCTTCAATAGCAGCAACTAAACCTCTGGTTTCAACCATACCTAATGCTTCAAGTGCCATCTTCTTTACCTCCTTTTTGGGTGCTGTTTTTGCTTTTGGGGCCTCTTCGGCCGGAGTAACAGTTTTCTTGGCTTCTGCCATAACAGATTACCTGCCTTTCGTTAATCGGGATGCGCTTAAGTTAATTAGTCTGAGAGTTTCTTCGTGGGGACTTGCTATAACGGCTTTGGCTACGGGTTTAACTATGGAATTAGCCATAGCGTTTTCAACAGCCGCAGTAACAGCCGATACAGTTCCTCTTACGATAACCGTAACTAATCGTCCGCCCAGTTTTCTCTCCCAGGTTACAAACTCCACATCTGCCGATTTACACATAATATCAAGACAATCGACGGCGCCTGTAACACCGACAACCTCTATCAGTCCTAAAGACTTCATTTTTAAAAACTCCTAATTAAAACTTGGGAAGGATTTTTTCAACGTCTGCATGGGGACGGGGAATTACGTGAACAGCTACGAGCTCGCCTAAACGGGAAGCGGTGTTAGAACCTGCTTCAACGGCAGCCTTAACAGCGCCAACATCTCCACGAACCATAACAGATACAAGACCTGAGCCGATTTTTTCGGTACCGATAAGGGTAACCTCAGCAGCTTTAACCATAGAGTCAGCAGCTTCAATTGCAGCGGTAAGGCCACGGGTTTCGATCATACCAAGAGCTTCTTTAGACATAATTATTTCTCCTTAAATTTTATAAATTAATTTTTATCAAAAGCATTTAATTTCAGCATCGGCTCTGTATCGGGCTCGGTGCTTGTTAAAATGTGTGAGGTAACAACGCCGGAAACCTGTTGGGCAGCTATCTTTGCAGCTTCAACTGCGGCTTCAACCGCATCCACGCTTCCACGGAACTTGATTGCAACAATGAGAGGAACCTCCAGCTCATCGGCGTTACCCGGTTTGTTTTTATCAAAACATTCAACGGTAACATTTGCGGCCTTGCAGCCTGCATCACAGGCAACAAAGGCGGTAACCAGTCCGAATACCTCAACTATACCGGTAGCTTTTCCCATAGTACTTCACTCTCCGATTACTTGTTAACGATAGCTATCTTTAAGCCTTCCATCTTAAGGTTGGTCTTAAGTGCTTCATTTATTTCTTCAAGAGGATACTTGTGGGTTATAAGCTTCTCGAGGGGGAGGCCTATTGCCTTAGCACGCTTGAGGAAATCGAAGGTTGTTGCATAATCACGAAGGGTGTAAACCCAAGAGCCAACCGTTGTGATTTCCTTTGAGCAGATATCGAAGTGGGGATTAATTGTAGCGTCACCGCCGTTAATAAAGAATCCCAATTCGCATAAGCCGCCGCCGTTGCGGATAAACTTATAAATATTGCTGTGAGCAACGGGTGAGCCTGTGCACTGGAATGCAAAGTCGGCAAGATATCCTCCGAAGGCATTCTCCACAGCGCCTGTTAAAGCCTCAATACCCTTGTGGTCCTTAAAGTTAACAACATGATCGGCACCCATAAGCTTAGCAAACTCAAGACGCTTAGCCTCACCGTCAACAGCAACTATGTTTTCAATACCCATAGTGCGAAGAATTGCTATACATATAAGACCGATAGGTCCGCAACCCTGAACAACAACACGGCTGTTGAATCTGAGTATACCGGTTGTTTTAGCACGCTCAACTGCGTGAATAAGTACTGCGCAGGGCTCAATAAGTATTCTGGAATCTAAATCAAGGTCGCTAACATTGAATACGGTTGAACCGCCACGAACTAATATGTAATCGCTGAACCAACCGTTAAGATGTATATCATCATCGGGAAGAAGACCGTATACATCAGCACCGCCAACATTCTGCTTATTAAGGTCAAACATCGTAATGTCGGGGTTATCCTTGAATATCATACAGGTAACAACCTTATCGCCTATCTTAAGGGGTTTACCTGCACTGTCTTTTTTAACATTTTTGCCCATCTTGACAATTTCGCCTGTACCCTCATGACCGAGAGCAACGGGGATAAGACTGAAGGGGTCACGCTTGAATTCGTGAGCGTCTGTTCCGCAAACGCCGCAGCCTTCAACCTTAACGAGTATGTCATCATCGCCGACTGTGGGCATGGGATATTCTTTTATTTCGAATTTCTCAAGCTCTGTCAGCATTGCAACATGGGCGGTTGAGGGAACATTTCCGCCGGCTGAGGAAACTGCAGGGGCTGAGCCCTTCATACCGTCTAACACCTGACGGACAATTTCTTCAATATTGGAAGAATTAATGTCCATTATTAAAATCCGCCTTTCTCAAAAATTTCTTTTCCGTAAGCCGCCAAAGCGGTGTCCTGTTCCTCTGAGCCTCCGCTCACTCCCAGTCCGCCGATTATGGCTCCTGCGGAATTTCTTAGCGGTTCGCCGCCTCCGAAGATAACTATATGACCTTCATTGGTGAACTGAATTCCGTAAAGTGAGCCTCCCGGTTGGGCGAGGGGTTTTAAATCAGAGGTGGACATTTTAAGTGATACTACCGTGAATGCCTTTTGAACCGCCACATCGTAGCTTGCAATATATGCATCGTCCATACATTCAACCAGAATGGGACGGGCGGCTCGGTTGGATATTGCTACCACCGCTTTAACACCCATACTTTCGGCCTTTTGCCGAATTTTTTCACTGAGGCTTCGTGCCTCGCTAAGGGTTATATCACGAGGGGAAGCACCTATCTGTTTAACAATGGCATCCACCATTGAACTTAAGGCCTTCTCGTCCATATTAATTCCTCTTATTTGCCTAACTGTTCAAGAACACGGCGGGTGATTTCGGAAACTAAATCAGCATCGCCAGAAGAACAATGACCTGAGCAGTTACCACCGCAACCGTGACAGCTGGGCTTGCCGTTGTTAGCATTGGGGCAAAGGTCAGCAGGATGCTTACCTGTCATGCCGAACTGACGGCGGATTTCATAAAGACGCTTAACCTGAGCATCATTTAACTCCTTAGGACCGCCTAACTGCTTGGAGATGTAGAGGAGCTTAGCATAGAACTCAACAGACTCCATCTTGTGGTAAGCAGCAAGAAGGTTATCAGAGAAGGTAAGTGCGCCGTGGTTCTCAAGGAGAACAGCGTCAAAGGACTGAAGATACTTAGCAACGGCGTTGGGGATTTCCTCGGTGGAGGGTGTGCCGTATTCAGCAATCGGAACGCAACCGAGAGCGATTACAGCCTCAGGCATAATGGGCTGAGTAAGGGGAATGCCTGCGATAGCAAAGCCTGTTGCATACATAGGATGAGCGTGAACAACTGCATTAACATCAGGACGCTCCTTATAAACACGCATATGCATCTTGATTTCGGAGGAGGGCTTAAATCCGGGGTTAGCCTGGATAACCTTACCGTCCTTATCAACCTTACAGATGTATTCAGGAGTCATAAAGCCCTTACTAACACCGGTAGGAGTGCAAAGGAATTCGTTATCGTTGAGCTTAACGGAGATATTACCGTCGTTAGCAGCAACCATTCCCTTGTCATAGATGCGCTTACCGATTTCGCAAATCTGTTTTTTGATTTCATACTCGTTTAACATAGAAAATTCTCCTTTTATATTTGGTTTTTCTTTGAATTTCAGAATTCTACGGATACATAATACCATATTTATAATGAAAAGTCAATAGAAAAACCTTTATTTTTCTTTGTTTTTTCCGTTTTTTGTTGGTTTTTTGTTGTTTTTTAAGTAATCCAACACACAGGAAACACCTTCGCCGCTTTTTGAATTGACAAAAAACACATTTTTGCAACCCGAAAGGTTAAGCCATCGCTGGGCCCTTTTTGGGTCTGCTTTGTCGATTTTTGTCACAATTCCGATTACCTCTCGGTTTACCATACAGGTAATATTAGGAGGGAAAAGGGAATAATCATCATCGGCGGCTATAAGCAAAGCAACAATGTCCGCTTCATAAGAATAAAGACAAAGCGCACAGCCTAAATCGTGATTTTCGGCATATTCGCCCGGAGAGTCGATAAGAAAATCATCAAAAACCATACCTTGAGTTTTCTTATAATGAACCGACTCACCCTTGAGGGCTTGGGTAAGAGAGGTCTTACCGCAGCCGCTACGGCCTATCAGCAGTAGTTTTCTCATGTTCTGGTCATCTCGCACACATCAAAGCCCAGTTTTTTGATGGCATAGTCGGTAACGGCGGCGAGAGCGGCCTCCACCTGTGAAACAGAGCCCGTAACTATAACCGTACCGCTAAAGCGGTCGACAAAGCCCAAGGTTACTCCCGAAGCCTTTAAAGCGATATCACCTGCAATAATTGCGGTTTCGCTGGGGCTTAGGGTGAGAATACCTATGGCTCCCGAATGAGCCTCGGCGGGGTCCAAACCTAATTTATAATAGAGAATATCATCGGGATTGGCTATTATATGTGCTAAAGTAATCTGTTTACCGGGAACAAGCTCCTGTATGATACGGGTTTTTTCCGTTCCGGTTAAGTTTTCAAAATTCATACCTGCTATCCTCCCAGTTTAGTAATCAGTCCGTGCCGCTCGGCAATCTTAAGCAGTTGTTCCATATGCTCCGCAGTGGGAGGAGGAACATCCCCCATAAGATAGGGGCGGTTAAGACCGTCATATTTATCCTTGCCCATTCGGTGATAGGGCAGAAGATGAAATTCGTTTACATTGGGCAAAGATGCCGCAAAGGAAGCTATCGCATCAATTTCCTCAGCCGTATCATTAAAGCCCGGTATAACGGGAACTCTTATTATGAGCTTAGGGGCTTTAGAGGCTATAAGCCTTGCATTTTCGAGAATTCTCTCGTTAGGCTTAGTTGTAAACTCCTCGTGCTTACGACTGTTCATATGTTTTATATCCATAAGGAATAAATCCAGATGGGGAATAAATCTTTCTATAACCTCGGCACTTGCAAAGCCGGTGGTTTCAATGGCGGTGTTGATTCCGTTTTGATGACAGGCTTCAAGAAGTGCTACCGCAAAATCGGGTTGAAGCAAGGATTCGCCTCCCGATAGGGTAACTCCTCCGCCTGAACGGCGGTAGTAGGGACGGTCCTTAAGCACCGTTTCCAAAACCTCTTTCACCGTAACATCACGGCCCACGGTTTTAATTTTATCACCCTGTTTCATCTGCTGAATCTCATAGGATTGAGATTCGGGGTTGCAGCACCAACGGCAACGAAGGGCGCAGCCTTTTAAGAAAACCAAAGTTCTGATACCGGGTCCGTCATGGGTGGAAAACCGCTGAATATCGAAGATTCTTCCCACAGTATTCAGCAAAGCTTCGTTCATCAGAATTCCCCCTGTTCGGTACGGTTGATTATATCGTCCTGAAGAGAACGGGAGAGGGTGGTGAACAATGCGCTGTAGCCTGCAACACGAACAACCAAGGATTTATACTTTTCGGGGTTCTTCTGTGCATCACGGAGTGTCTCACGGCTTACAACGTTAAATTGCATGTGGCTTCCCTTTTGGTCAAAGTAGCCACGAACTAAAGCAACAAAGCTTTCAAGACCGCCTGCACCCGCAAGTGCGCTTGGATGGAACTTCATATTGAAAAGAGTTCCGTTTGAAGCTATATAGTGGTCGAGTCGGGATACCGAGTTGGCTGCCGCAGTAGGTCCGTTAACATCTCTGCCTGCCGCAGGTGAAACACCGTCGGCAACGGGGGTGTTTGCAAGTCGTCCGTCAGGGGTAGCACCGGTCTGAGCGCCCAAAGGAACGTTTGCAGAAACGGGGTAAAGACCTGCTTGATACTGTCCGCCTCTGGGGTTACGGTAATTAAGGAGGGGACGGGTATATGTATAGGCAACATCTCTTGCAAAATCGTCAACCTCGGTTATATCATTACCAAACTTTGGTAATTCGGCTATTTTATCGAGTAGACGCTGATATTTTGCTTTATCTGCATCGGAGCAGTTGTTTTCGGCAACTGTTTTGTAAATTGTTTTAACATCATCGGCAGTCAAGGTTTTTCCGTTTGCCACAAGGCTCTTTGCAACCTCGGCGGTAAACTTCTCTGCCTGACGGGAATCCATATCCTTGCCGTAATTATTATCAAGGGCTTCCTTGAAGTCCTGCATTGTAACGCTCTTTTCCTCAAAAACAAGAGTTTTTATAGCATACAGAGCATCTGCCATATTGGCGATACCGAAGCCCTGAGGACCTGTAAAGTTGTATATTGCTCCGCCTTCCTGTAAGCTCTTTCCTCTGCCGATGCAGTCCTCAACCATACAAGACTGGAAGGGTAATGGGCAAAGCTCGGCGTGGGCCTGGTCGATAGCGTTATCGGCGTTAACCATTAATTCTATAAAGTAGGTCATCTGTGCCTTATAAGCATCATAAAACTCTTCAAAGGTTGTCATCTTAGTAACGTCGCCTGTGCGAGGACCTATCTGAACGCCTTTATCCATACCGTTGGAGAATACCATCTCAAGGGGACGGCACATATTAAAGAATGCGGCATCGTGCCAACCGTCAGTCTTAGCCGATTTCTGAGGCTCAACGCAACCGATTATATTGTAATCTCTCGCATCCTCAAGGGTAAGACCTCTGCTCTGGAGAGAGGGGATTATAACCTCATCGTTGTAATAGGCGGGAAGTCCTACGCCCGTTCTCGTAACCTCGGCGGCACGGAGCATAAACTCGTGGGGAGTGCCGTTCCAAACTCTAACCGAGAAGGAGGGCTGAGGCAGATGTACGTGCATTGTAGCGTTCATACACATATAGGAAATATCGTTGGATACATCCTTTCCGCCCGCATCCTGACCGCCTACTATAAGATTCTGGAAAAGGCTGTAGCCGGCAAAGCCTTCAGCCGAGGCGGCATCACGAACTTTATTAAGGTCATTAAGCTTAACCCAGATACAGTCAATAAGCTCTTGAGCAAACTCTCTTGTGATAATGCCCTTATCCAAATCTGCTTTATAATAAGGATACATATATTGGTCAAAGCGTCCTGGGGAGATGGAGTGACCGCTGGATTCGGTTTGCAGAAGCATCTGCACAAACCAGAAGGACTGACAAGCCTCGTAGAAGGAGGTGGCGCCCTGTGCCGGAACACGGTCACAGTTGGAGGCTATCTTCAAAAGCTCTGCTTTACGGGTTTCATCTGTACAAGCAGATGCCTCCTGTCTTGCTAAAGCGGCGTATCTTGCAGCATAGCTGCAAACGGCCTCACAGCTGATTATTACAGCCTTTAGGAAATGATATCTCTTGGAATAGTCACTATCGGCAACCGATAGCTTTTCGAGAGCGGCATTAGCCTCCTCGGCTATTCCCTTAAATCCTATTTTCAGCACCTTACCGTAATCAACGGTAACGTGGCCTATTCCGTTATAGAAATAGTTGCCGGGGGTGAACATATTATGGTCAATAGCAGCAAGAGCGGCAGGAGCCATATATGAGGTTGCAAGCTCACTGGTTGTTTTACCCTTCCAATAAGGATAAACCTTTTTAAGGGTTGCCTTTGTTTCTTCGGATATGTAGAAGGGGTCAGCGCTTCTTGTTGCAACTGTATCAAATTCATCCTCAAGCCATGTGTATGAATACTCGGGGAATACCTGACAGCCTCTCGGCGCTTTTGAGTTACTGCCTACAATAAGCTCCAAGGGACGAATAGTTATGGGTAATCCCTCTAAGATATGAGCAAAAGCCTTAGCACGGCGCAGAGTTATAGGTTGACCCTCGGTTTGCTTATAAGATTCGGTCAATAAAACAGCACGGTCCGCTTCAATTTCGGGCATCTTTTCAAAAAGATGGTCAATAAGAGCGGGAATACGTGGTGATTTTTGAATTTTTTCGGTATAAACAGAAGCCATTTTTGCTACCTCCCATAGAATTTTCTATATAAATACCGCAATAGTATATCTTTTCAAAATTATACTATCACAAAACAACAATAATGTCAAGGTAAAAACAAACTAAAAACAGAAAAAATAACACAAATCCAACAATTATTTATTGAAAAGTCAACATTTATGTGAATTTTAAGAGTAATTTCACATAAAAAAAGAAGAAAATATATGATTTTGGAAAACGGCAGCATTATATATGTATTATTAATAAAGTTTTTTAAACCAGATTTATTGACATACGGATAGCATTATTTTATAATATAATGTAATAAAAAAGAGCGAGGTGAGGAAATATGAACAAGAAAAAGGTTGTAATGGCGCTGGTGATAGCCTTATGCGTGATAGTTTTTACTGTTTCGGCGGTTTTACTTGTTATTCATTTCTTCCCCATAAAAAATGATATTATAGTTCCTCCCTCGGCAGATGTCTCATCTGAAAGTGTTGTATTGCCCGAGAATCCCATAAATTTTGCTGAGCAACAGGCTATAAATGAGGAAATTTGCGCTTGGATAAGCGTTCCGGGGGCTAATGTTAATTATCCTATTCTTCAAAGCAATGTAACCGAGGAAAATTACTATCTTAACCACGATGTAAACAAAAAATCCAGTGCCAAGGGCGCAATTTATATTCAGCGCAATAACACCTGGAATTTTTCCGACCCTAATACTGTGGTTTATGGGCATAATATGAGAAACGGAACGATGTTTGGTTCTCTAAAAAAATTCCGCAAGGCGGATTTCTTTAATGAAAACAGATATATTTATGTGTATACACCCGGTCACATATTAACCTATGAGATTTACAGTGCTTTTGTTTATGACGACCGTCATATTTTAAATTCCTTTGATTTTTCTTCAAAGGAAGAGTATGCCGAATTTCTTTCTGCAACATTATCACCTAAGTCTATGACGAGGAATGTGCGAGAGGGAATAGAGGTTGACACAAATGACCGCATTATAACCCTTAGCACCTGCACGGGGGTTAAAACCCAGAGATATCTTGTAGTGGGAGTACTTGTAAATGACCAACAAACCAAATGATACTGAAAATTACATCCCTCGCCATGGTAATGAACCGAAAAAAGGCAGAAAAAAGGGACTGATTATCGCATTATCGGTGGTATTATCCCTTGTGTTGATAGCAACAGGAGCTTTTTTTGTTCTGCAAAAGGTAGGAAGTGAAAGTCTCCTTGGAAATACGGGAATTTCTAAGGAAAACGTTGATGAAGATATCAATACTGATGATGTAGACGAGGATATTATTATCTATGGCGGAGCTAAGCATAAAATAAATGAAAATATTGTAAGTATTCTGTTTTTGGGAATAGATAAGGAAGATATATCTGAAAGTGATGGCAGAGGCGAAAACGGACAGGCTGATACAATTTTCCTTGCCTGTATTGACACCGTTAAAAAGAGCATCAAGATTATACCTATACCCCGAGACGTTATGACGGATGTTGACAGATACTCGGTAGACGGAAGCTTTGCCGGTACTAAAAACGAGCAGATTTGTTTATCCTATGCCTATGGAAACGATGCAAAATCAGGATGTGAAAATGTTAAAAATTCCGTCAGCCGATTGCTTTGCGGAATAAACATCAGCTCTTATGTGGCGATAGATTTAAAGGGAATAGAAAAGCTTACCGATGCGGTAGGTGGTGTTACGGTAACCTCCATTGAAACCATTGGAAGCTTTAAAGAGGGTAAAAACGTTACCCTCAAGGGCAAAAAGGCAAAGGAATATGTTCAGCTTCGGGGAAACGATGTTGAAAGCAGTAACCGCCGTCTTGCCCGTCAGAAGCAGTTTCTTACCGCTTTTGCTTCAACTGCGGGTAACAAGGTGGTTGAAAACTTTACCCGTCTTGTAACCTATTACCAAACCGCCGTTCCCTATATAACCACCGACCTTTCTCTCGCTGAAATAACCTACCTTGCAAAAAGCTGTCTTACTCAAAATATAGGTAATTCTCTTCGATATCTCAAAATTAAGGGCGAAACAGTAATGGGTGAAAAGCACGCAGAATTTTATGCCGATTCTGATTCGATATTTGAAGCGGTTTTGGATGCTTTTTATATTAAATTTAATTAACCAAAGGAAGCGAAATTTATGAAAATTGGAATTTACGGTTACGGAAATCTCGGAAAAGGGGTTGAAAATGCCATAAAGCAGAATAACGATATGGAGCTTTTCGGTGTTTTCACCAGAAGAAATCCGGATTCTCTAAAGCTTAGTACCGTCGGTGCTAAAGCCTACAGTGCCGATGATATTCTTAAATATAAAAAGGATATAGATGTTCTTATAATCTGCGGAGGCAGTGCAACCGATTTGCCTCATATGACACCGGCCCTTGCAGAAAACTTTAATGTGGTTGATAGCTTTGATACTCATGCGGATATTCCAAAGCATTTTGAAAATGTTGATAGTGTTGCAAAAAAATCGGGTAAAACCGCAATGATTTCTGTTGGTTGGGATCCCGGTATGTTTTCGCTTAACCGCCTTTATGCATCGGCTATTTTACCCGAGGGTAAGGATTATACCTTCTGGGGAAAGGGCGTAAGTCAGGGACATTCCGATGCTATTCGTAGAATTGAAGGCGTTATAGATGCAAGACAGTATACCTGCCCTGTGGAGTCTGCGGTTGAGGCTGTAAGAAGGGGAGAAAATCCCGAGCTTACAACAAGACAAAAGCATACAAGACTCTGCTTTGTTGTAGCCGAAGAGGGAGCCGACCTTCGAAGAATAGAAAATGAAATAAAAACAATGCCTAAATATTTTGCCGATTATGATACAACGGTTAATTTTATAACTAAGGAAGAGCTTGACAGAGACCATAGCGGTATCCCTCACGGTGGTATGGTTATCCGCACAGGTAAAACGGGAGCGGAGGGTGAGAATACCCATGTTATCGAGTACAAGCTTACCCTCGATTCTAACCCTGAATTTACCGCAAGTGTGCTGATAGCCTATGCGAGAGCGGTGTACCGTCTTAATAAAAAGGGTGATATAGGCTGCAAAACCGTATTTGATATTGCCCCCTGTGAGCTTTCCCCACTTTCGGGCGATGAACTTAGAGCCCATCTGCTTTAATATGCTACCTACAAAAATACAACACATTTTCGAGCCTGACCCACTGCAGTGCGGTCAGGCAGTTTTATCTATGCTTACGGGGAAAAGCGTTGATGAAATAATAAAGGAATGCGAAACGGTAAGAGAAACCGATTTAAAATGTATGAAAAGGGTACTAGAAGAAAACGGTATGAGACTGTTGGGAGATAGAAAGGCAGTAACCAATAAAAAGGATTTGCCCGATGTTGCGTTGCTTAGCCTCGAAACCCCTAAATGTTGGCATTGGTCCCTTTATTTTAAAGGATTGTTTTATGACCCTGAATACGGCTTAATTAAGGATTTCCCGCCCAGTAACCGAAGATATTTTTGGGAAATATCGGCAAAATTTTAATTAAAACGAAGAAATTTTAAGAAAACCATTGACTTTAACGCTTTAATGTGCTAAAATCTCATTATCGATTTAAGAAAAGGTGGGATTTAAATGGCATTAAAGGTTATAATGTTGGTGGTTTTCTTTGCAATTATGGTAGGTGTCGGCCTCTATTGCCGCAAGAATTCTACCGATGTTAACGGATTTGTTTTAGGTGGCAGAGCGGTGGGCCCTTGGCTTACGGCCTTTGCTTACGGAACATCCTATTTTTCTGCGGTTATTTTCGTAGGCTATGCAGGTCAGTTTGGTTGGAAATTCGGTATTGCTTCTACCTGGATAGGTATAGGCAATGCGGTATTGGGCTCATTGCTCGCTTGGGTTGTATTGGGCAGAAGAACAAGACTTATGTCTCAGCATTTAGGTAGCGCAACCATGCCTGAGTTTTTTGGGAAAAGATATATGAGCCCTGCCCTTAAAATTGCAGCCTC
>JAFPAV010000007.1 GCA_017390725.1 Clostridia bacterium
TAGGCAATGACCATTTTTCCCAACCATCATCATAGGAATTTACATTATCCAAATTATTACCGCTGTAGGAATAAGCGCTATCATCTATGCGAAAGGCATCTTCATTTCCAAAAGGTGCTTCATCTGTGTACCAAAGTTTTAAATTTTCATATAAATATTCCTTAAAATAAGAGGAAAATCAAAGTAATATTTTTAAATAAATGGTTTTATTCCAAAGGAAGCTTTAAAACACATTTAGTGCCTTTTTCACTGCTTTCTAAGGAAATACCGTACATTTCTCCGTAAAGAATACGGATACGCATATTAACATTAACAAGTCCAATATGATTTTCTGTTGTTTCCATATCGGTTTTTTCAAGCTTATTTTGAATATGCTTTAATTTCTCTTCGGGTATGCCTATACCGTTATCCTCAATTGATATAGTCATATAATCATTATGCTTTGAAACAGAAATGGTTATTATTTGATTACTGCCGATATTTGAGAATCCGTGAGTTATGGAGTTTTCCAACAACGGCTGAAGTATAAATTTAAGTATGCGACGGTCAGAAAGAGTTGAATCAATATGCCAAGTCACATCAAAGTTGTTATTATATCGCATTTTCATAAGCTTGATATAGCTGTCGGCAAGTTGAATTTCCCTTGATAAGGGTATAATAATATTTTTCTGGTCCATACTCTCGCGCATAATATTATTTAACAGCACAAGACATTCTTCAACAGGGTTTTCAATATCGAGAAGATTTACCGAAATAACCTTAATGTTTTCAAGAGTATTATATAGAAAGTGGGGATTTATCTGTGATTGTAATGCCGCCATCTGAACTTTATGTATTTTCTCGATTGCTTTTGGGAATTCTTGTTCATAGTTTTCTTTAGAAGAAATGGTTTGATTTATTTTTGCATTTATATATTCAATTTCGTTTTCAAATTCTTCCATATTCTCAGGGAAGTGATATTGGAAGGTGTTCGCTATATTCTTGATAGGCTTGTATACGTTTGAAACAATAAAATAACAGCTTATTAACAGTACAGATGCAAGAACAAAGCCTATAATAAGACTTTCAAACAGTGCAATATTAAGTATTTCCGAATAAAAGGCTTTAGGTACAATTGAAATAATTTTAAGTGAAGAATTTTTAACTGTTTGAATTGTTGCAAAGTATGTTGTATCATCAATTTTCAAATTAAAAAAATCTTCAGATAAATTGGCTTTTGTTAAACCATAAATATCTAAAATATTTTTTTGAATTTTTTTTGTATCAATAGCAGATATAATAACTCCGTTTTTATCAATAAGAAATTCCAATCTTCCTGAACCATCATTTAGAATTTTTCTGCTGAATATGGGGGAAGATACCTCTATAATTACGTCGTTATTTACAGAATTGCCGTTCTTTACATTGGAAAAATACAGATTGTGAGGCCAAGCAGAGTCCTCGGCAAAGGAAATATTATTGTGTATAAATGTATCTATAATTGTATCAGAAACAGGTTCCAGATTATCTACATTATATTCGGCGCTGTTTATTTTTAAATATATATTGGAAATGTGATTATGACTGTAGGTATAAGCAGATAAATTGTCACCGATAGATTTTTTCATCCACAATGAAACCTCCGGATTAGGAGAGTCAAAGGGAACAGATTTTTGAAATGTGGAAAAATAAGAGCTGATATACGCCAACTGATCCAGATAATCATAGGTGTGGGTGCAGGTTTTTTGAACAATAGAATGCTCGGAATTTTTTATATTCTTAATAGCAGCATTATTGAGTATTTTATAAAGGAAAAATGTTAAAAAAACTACAACAAGCAACATCGCAGAAAGTATCCGTAAAAGCACTTTTTTATAGTAAGTTTTGGAAGTTTTTCCTTTTGATGTTGCATTCATTATAATTACCTCTTATTTCTATATACTGTGGGTGTTGCACCGTAATAGTTTTTAAAAATCTGTCTAAAATAAGAAATCTGATTGTATCCAACAGAGATCGCAATTTCTTTAATTGGAAGATTTGTATCAAGTAAAAGCAGTTTGGCGGTTTCCATTCTTTTTTTGAGTAGTAAATCAATAAATCTCAAATCTGTTTTTTTCTTGATGATTTGAGATAAATAATTAGAGTTCACATTTAATTCGGAAGCCATTTGGGATAGTGAAAGATTAGGATCATTAAAGTGTTCCTCTATATAGTTTATAACTTTTGAAATAAGGTGATCGCTTTTTGAAACTCCCGAAAAAGAGGTGTTATAAGCGTTTTCCAGAATATTTTTTATATCATCAATATCAATACTGTTATAATTTATTCCCGATTCAAACAAGTCGGTATCGCTAAAAGCTATAATATGGTTGTATATGCTTAACAGCTCTTTTTTATCCAAATTAATCAATTTGTTTGATATAAAATTAAGAGCACTTTTGTTACCTTCATTATTCAAGATTTCAAAATATTCGGTAAGAAGATTTCTGTTGTTACAATATTCTTCCCAAAATGATAGATTTTGAAAAGATAGATAACTATATTCCAGTTCACAGTCAAAATGAAGCTGTACCGCAGAAACAAATTGGTTTATAACATTTAAGATATTAAATTGTTTATTTAATAGAACCACACAGCACAGAGTGCAATCTGTGTTTTCTATAAAACAATATATTTCATTAGGGCTTAAAAGCTCACCTAAATCTGATGCAGATTGGAAAGAAATTTGGTTTTGCTCACTGCAATTATAGGTTATTTCATAGCACTTATATGATTCTAATTGAACCGGTTCATAAAACAACTGCTTAAAAAGAGAAAAATCTAATTTTTCCTCTGAACGGTAAACGGCAGACAGATGTTTTTTAAAGTTGCTCCAGTTGTTTAAATAAAGTTTATCTTCTCTCATAGCATTATGGCTTTCAATATCAATGGAGGCTATAATGCTTTTTATTTTATCAAGAAGCTCTTTATAAGAAAAAGGTTTGGTCAGCAGAAAGTCGGCTTTGTATTCAATTGCTTTTTGTGCATATTCGAATTCTTTGTAACCGGTAGTTATTATAATATGGCTGTTTATATTGTTTTCAAAAATATATTTGGCAATATCAATACCTGATGCACCGGGCATTCTTATATCGGTAATTATTATATCGGTATGGTTTGATTTAAGCCAATCAAGCACATCATTCCCATTGTAAAATACATTTTTTATATTCAGGTTAGGGCAATGCTTAGCAAGAACATCTGCAATACCGTTACAAATATTAATTTCATCATCCGCAATAATTGCACTGTACAATGGGCTCACTCCTAATAATAATTTTCTTTAAATTAATTGTACTTACCGCATTTCGTTTCGTCAATATTATTCTGTGAAAAAATAACAAATTTGCATCAAAAATAACTTTTTTATATCGTTACATACCACAAAAACAATGGTAAAATTATTATAGGAAATTATAAGGGCGAAATGTCTCTTTCAAAAAAAGCGAGGGTTAAAAATGATATCAAGAGATAATTCACAAGTTCATTTGAAAAGAGGAATGGGTGCGGTTCGATTTAAACAAAGTATCCCATATATATTGTTGTCACTTCCGGCAATGATTTATTTGGCAATCTTCAATTATTGGCCAATGTTTGGCATAGTGCTCGCATTCAAAGATTACAAGATTGCTCATGGTATTTTTGGAAGTAGGTGGGTAGGATTAAAAAACTTTGAGTATTTCTTCACTACCAATGATTTAGCAAGGGTTTTAGGAAACACAATACTTTACAATCTGGTATTCCTTGTTGTAATAGGCTTGTTTTTTGGAATGTTTTTTGCTTTGATTTTATATGAAATACGTTCTAAGTTCTTTAATAAGCTATACCAAACTGCTATGCTTCTTCCTTTCTTTTTATCGTATGTAATAATCACAGCGATTACATACATGTTTCTTTCACCATCAAGCGGTTTTTTAAACACTGTTTTACAAGCTTTTGGTGCAAGTCCTATTAAATGGTATAACGAGCCTGTATATTGGCCGTTTATTCTTGTGTTTGTTGAATCTTGGAAGCAAGCCGGTTTTGCAAGTCTTTACTTTTATTCTGCATTGCTCAGTATTGATACATCGCTTTTTGAAGCAGCTTCTCTTGACGGTGCGAGCAGAATTCGCCAAATATGGCATATTTCTCTACCGGAACTAAGACCGATGGCTTGTATAACTATAATAATGCGTTTGGGTTCAATTTTCGGTTCAGATTTCGGACTTTTCTATCAGATACCAATGGATCAGGCAACCTTGTATCCTGCGACTGACGTTCTTTCTACATATATGTTAAGGGGTTTGCAGGATGGTTCATTTGGTACAACCGCAGCGATAGGCACATTCACAGGAGTAGTGGGATTGATTCTTGTTTTAGGTTCAAATGCAATAATCAAAAAAATCAGTCCTGAAAACTCGATGTTTTAAGGGGGGGAAAATAATGCAAAGCAAAAAATTCACCGCATTTTCACATATAATCTTGATGCTTAACTGCATTGTGGTTTTTGTTCCGATTTTCATTGTTGTTATGCTTTCTGTATCAAATGAGCAGGATATTCTGGATTATGGCTACAAAGTAATACCTATGCACATTGATTTTTCTGCTTATAAACTCATTTTTGAGGATATGACAGCTGTAGCAAAAGCAACAGGAGTCTCACTTTTTTCTTCTATTCTTTCACCGACTTTTGTAATTATTCTTTGCGGAACCATAGGCTACGCTCTTTCTCAACCAAGGTTTGCTTACAGAAAACATGTAATGAAATATATTCTCGTTACTATGCTTTTCAGCGGCGGTCTTATTCCTACGTACATAATTAACACACAGTATCTGGGCCTTTATAACAATATTTTAGTTCATGCTGTTCTGGGCCTGGTCTCGGGTACAAATATAATTTTGCTTAAGACATTCTTTTCACAAATACCAACATCTCTGATAGAGGCTGCAGAGATAGACGGGGCGAGTCAAAAAAGAATATTTGTAAGTATAATATTACCAATGTCAAAACCGATAGTGGCATCTATATTTTTCAGCGGAATGTTAGGTCACTGGAATGACTATAGCAGATCGCTTTATTATATATCTGATAAGGATTTATTTGATTTACAGTATTTTCTTCAGAATGCTTTACAAAGTGCGTCATTTTTGAAGGAAACCTATGCCAATAATCCAAGCTTTGCAAATGATGCGATTCCTGTTGAAACGCTTAAATTTGCTTTGTCGATAATTTCTTGTTTACCGGTTTTGTTGGTGTTCCCATATATACAAAAATATTATTCAAAAGGTGTGGCTGTTGGTGCAGTCAAAGAATAAAAAACGGAGGTTATTTCTATGTTAAAAAAATCATTATCATTATTGTTGGCGGTATGCATGGTGGCTTTTGTATTTGCAGGATGCGGCAAAAAAGTCGACACATCAAAAGAGGTTACATTAAAGTGGATTTTATTTAATGCCGAGCAGCAGGATGCCGATGTGGTTGAAAAGGAATTCAACAAACAGCTTGAGAAATTTATCCCCAATACTAAGCTCGATATCGTTTTTGATACCGGTATAGGTAGCAAGTGGTCGATGTTGATGGCGGCTAAGGAAGAATATGATATCGCTTGGACCGGATACACACTTGGTATGAGCGGTGCATTGAATGACGGTACTTATATGCCTTTAAACGATTTGGTTAAGGATTACGGACCTGCAATTGAAAAAGAGATGAAGGAATATGCCGACTCATATTCAACGGGTATGGATGACGGTGAACTTTATGCTATTCCCAATCAGCAACCTATTCTACATCAGACATCATATTTCAGAATACCTGCTGAGTTTATAGAGTATTTCCCCAAGGCTGATTTCTTAAAGGAATGTCATTCGAATTATAAAACAACCGAGAAAACATATCAGCTTCTTGAAGATTATTTCAGCAAGGTTAAGGCTTCAGGAAAGGTTGCAAGCGGTAAGATAACGATTGATCCTCTTAACTTCTTCAAAGCTGTAGTAACAAGGGGTTATGATTTTGTTGGTACATCTATGGGTGGAGCTTGGCTTTGTTATGATGTTCGTGACAATAGCGGAAAGATTGTCAATTTTATGCAGACCGATGCGTATAAGCTTTACATAAAATACGCTGCAGACTGGGTTGAAAAAGGATATATAGCTCAGGATTATCTTGTGGGCGCTAATGGATATAAGGAAATAGGAACCTGCAATGTTACCGAAATGTGGTACGGTCTTGATGAGGAAGAGGGCGTAAGATATCAGTATGGTAAAGACGGTAAGGTTGAATATTATCAGTTCCTTACAGATACCACTGATAATATGTATAACGGCGCAAGTATATTTGGTTCGGAAAAAACTTACACGGTTATACCTTATACCTCGCAAAATCCGGAAAGAGCAATGATGCTTATAAACCTCCTCCGCTCTGAAGAGGGTGCTGACTTGCTGAATCTTATGATTTACGGCTTCGAGAAGAACAGCGATGCCGCTAAGGAATACGGAACATATCACTATACCTTAACTGATGATTGTGCACAGGGTATTGATTATACTATTCAGCCGAGTTCAACCAGTATTTACGGAATCCCTCACTGGGTAGTAGGAAATGTTTTCCTTTGTTACAGAACGCCTAATATTCTTGAGGGTCAAAGCGAATATGCAAAGGATTTCATAGCAAATGTTAAGCCGAGTCTCACAAAAACCGCACTTTACGGTTTCAGACCTGATATGGAAGCATTAAGCTTACAGACAAGTAGAGTAAGCAGTGCTTTAAGTGAATATCATAGCACCTTAATTGCGGGCTCACTTGGAAAGAACTATATGGCATCTTACAATGCGATGATTGACAAGATGAATACAGCAGGGCTGGAAGATTTACTTGAAGCAATCAATAAACAGGCAAAGGATTATATGTCTAAAAAATAAGGAGAGTTAAGTGTGAAAAAAGCAGTATTAATAATATGTGCTTTATGTGTTGTAATGCTTTTTGCGGGCTGTGGCGGTAAAAAAACCGCCGATGTATCAAATTCAGAGCAAAGCAACTCGGTAAGTCGGGTTGATTCGAATAGCCAATCTGCAGAGGAAAACACATTAGAAAACAGTGTAGACGATAACGGCGAGAACTCCAAAAAAAACGATAATAACGCACAAAAAGGCGGAAGCACTACCGCCAATTCCCAAAGCGGTGTTTCTAAAAATGAAACGGCAACCAACTCCAGCAGTGAAAATTCACAAAAAGGAGAGTCCTCTTCGCAAACTACGGTTTCAGAAAACGATACACCAAAGGATGAAAATACTGATTTAATTACTGATACCGGAAACGCTATCGGCGGACTCTGGTGATTTGGAGGAAAGATATGAAAGCTAAAATTATGAGGTTTGGGCTGATTTTAACAGCGTGCATTATTTTGATTTCAAGCTTTCCCTTAAGTGCAGCTGCTGTCAGCTATTCAGGCAAGGGCACAAAATCAAACCCTTATCTTGTTGAAACGGCAGAACAGCTTATGGGAATAGAAGGCAATCTTTCTGCTTGTTATAAGCTGAATAACACTATTGATTTAAAGGGTGTTAAGTTTGACCCGATAGGAAATCTTGCAAAGCCCTTTACAGGAATTTTCACCTGTGACCTTGATAGTGACGGCACACCTAAGTATGCCATTAAAAATGTCACATTAACCGGCGTTAAGTTTGACTCACTTGCAAAGCAGAACGTAGCATATAAGGATGATAAAACAAATGAATGGGAAATAGGTCTTTTCCGTTCAACAAGCGGAGCAACTATTGAAAATATAGCAGTGATAGATGCAACTGTAACATGTGGTGTTATAGGAGAAAGTTGGCAAAATGCCGATTACACATTCAATAAAGGAATAGGCGACCAAGGTATTGGAATACTTGTCGGCATAGCTGGAAATACAAAAATTTCAGGCTGTGTAACAACAGGAAAAATTAATACTACAGGCTCCGCAGCAGGACTTCTTGCGGGCGTTGTTAAAAACTCAACGGTACAAAAAAGCTACAGTATAGGCGAAGTATCTTCAAGCGGAAAATGGTGCATCGGTTCATTTATAGGAACTATTGAGACCTCAACGGTTAAGAATTGCTTTTCAGAGGGCAGTGTAACTCAAACCTCAAACCTTGCACCCGGTAAATTTGCATCCGCAAGCAAGAAAGCAACAATAGAAAACTGTTATTTTATAGGAACCAGTAATCCTGACTGTGATTTAATATATGGTGATGAAACAACAACAGTAAAAAATTGCGGAACAACAGCATTTGATGTTGGAATTAAAAAAATAACCAATTTTGCAAAATATGTTCCCTCAAACAATATAACAACACCAACCGAAACAGTAGGTGACACAAGCGGAAGTAATCAGAGTTCACAAACCACAGATGTTTCTTCGGGAACAACATCTGATACCTCTGAAGAAACAACAGTTGTTTCAATAACCGCAGAAGAATTTATGAAGAAGCTTAACGATGCCGAAGTTGGGCAGGTTAATGGTTGGAGCTTTGAAGATGCTCTTGAGGTTATAGGCTTTAAAGACCTTTATTCTACTATGAGTGCAGAAGAATCGGCAAAAGTGAGTGACTCTTATCTAAGTCTTATGTCATCACTTTATGATGCGGCGAAAGTTTTGGTTGTAGGCGGATTGACAGAAAAAATTGATGCTCTTCCTGATGCAGAAGGTATAACCGCAGATAATGCACAAGAGGTTTTAAAGGTTTGCGAAATTTATAATTCTTTGCCTGACGATATCAAATCTATTTTTAACGAAAAGAGAGTTAAAAAGGTACAAGAGGCTTACGAAAAGGCTTTGGAAATGCAAGACCTTAAAATAATTAATCAAAAGGTTGATGCTACCACCGGTTTTGCCGAAACTATTCTGATTATAGTTCTGATAGTTATAAATGCTGTATTAATTTCGGCGGCTGTTATTTTAGCTATACTTGTTTTTAAAAATATAAATAGGAATAAAGAAGAGGAAGAAACCGAAGAATAATCGAAAGGAGGGAATGCATTGAAAAAAATCGCATCAATGTTTTTAGCAATTGTATTCATGCTCTGTGTATGTATACTTAATTGTTCAGCAGCTGAGCCTGATTTTTACTGTAAAAAAAGTCAAGGCGCACAGGGAGAAAGTGTTACCCTTACAATCGGTATTAAAGATAGGGTAGAAAATGTAGGCGGTCTTTGCATTTATGTTACATACGATGAAGCAGAGCTTACTTATGTCGCGGGATCTATGGCAATTTTAAATAGCAATATGAAAAACGGCGATATAAATCCCGATAATGCGGCTTTAGGTAAGGCATCCGTTATATGGAATTCATATAAGGGAGCAGATATTGAAGGCGATATAGTTTCGCTTCGATTTAATATAAAAAGCTCGTCTTCATCCCTTAAGGTGCAGATAAGCGAGATGTTTTATAACGATTCAAGCTATACAGATGTTATAAGTAAACCAATTGTTATAACCCCGGAAGCTACGGGCGAAACCAATGAGGCAGTAAATGATGTAATAGCCAAGATAAATGCTATAGGAACGGTTGAAAATACAGATGCCAGCAAGGCAAAAATAGATGCAGCCCGCGAAGCTTATAACGCCTTAACAACAAAGGAGAAGAATCTGGTAACAAATTATTCGGTGCTTACTGCCGCTGAAATTGCATATCAGGAAATGCAGAATGAATCAGACCTCAAATCCGAAGTAAACAGCTGGTTGGATACACACTCTTCTGTGCTTACAAAGACAGTAGACACAGTAGCCTCTGCGGATGAAGCAGCGGTAAAATCGGCAATAACAACGTGGGGAAATCTTTCAACCAATGCAAAGGTTAAGCTTGTTACTGAAAAAAATCTCCTTAACGCATTACTTAAAAAGGTTGAAGAACTAAAGCTTAGCGAACAGGAAAAAGCAGAAATGCTTGAAGAGGCAAAGGGTTATCTTGCAGAGTTTAAAAACACTTATGGTGCTTTGCTTAATATAAATTTAGCGGATGTTGATTCTAATTATTATGAAGCTTTTTATAACGCTAAAAATGCTCTTGCTGAATATATAGATATGAACTCTATGTTTGCAGATACTGCAAAGAATGAAATTAAGCATATAACCGAATGTTATGAAAAGGCATTAAAGCTTAAATCGGATTCGGAAGCTATTATTAATCCTGATGCGGAAGCTGCAAAAGACTTTCAAACTAAATACGGCTGGATTCTCGGGATGAAAACCGATCAGGTTTCCTATGAAGACCTTACTGATTTATCAGTTGCCGCTTATGCGTATAGTTTACTCTCAAACGAAGCAAAGTCACTTTTGCCCGGGGCAGAGGAGCATATCAGCTCTCTTATCTCTCATGCGGAGAGTATAGCTCCCCAGGGTGAAATACAAACTGTTGAGAAAGTTGTAGAGGTTGAAAAAGTAGTAGAAAAGGAAATCGAAAAACAGGTTATTGTTAAGGATCCGGGTTCTTCGGAAGAAACATCCAAGCAAACCGGCGTTTTGCTCAATGCTATTGTTTCTGAGCTTAATCCTATTGTTTGGTGGCTTATCGGATCGGCTGCCATGTTAACAGTTATTTGTTTTGCACTTGCATTTCTTTATTTTAAATCCAAAAGCAAACGGGAGGTGAGAGAAGTATGGGAAAACTGATAAAAAACAAAAAAGCAGTTTTTATATCTGTAATAGTTTGTATATGTGTTTTGATCGGTTGTGTATTTACAGTTCCTTCTCTCAAAGCTAAGGCGGTTGAGTATGATGAGGTCAATCCCGAAATGACCTACGCTGTAATCGACAGTGATGTTGAGGTTGTATATAATGTTCAGCAATATACTCCGTACGGCAAATATACCGAGAAAAACGGTCAATATACACTTGAAACCGATGCTTATGTTGAATGGGATACAAGAGATGATGTTTATATCGGTTACCGCCAGTATAATATCGGCAGTGCAAAGACTGATACTTTAACGGTTGAAGCTGATTTAACTTCATTTACCGCTGTGGGTAACGGTTCAAAATATTTCACAGCCTCTGCCGGAATTACTATACGGGGAGGACTCGAAGCCAACTCTCCCGCCATACTTCTTCACATAAGGCAGGGTGCAATAGGCGTTCTTTGCAGAAGAAGTAAAGGTGCTGGCACTAGCTATACAGCTTCGGGAGCTACACCCACAAGCGTAACGGGACTTAAAATAGAAAAAACCGGTAATAAATATGTTTGTTTTTACAGATTAGAAGGACTTGGCTGGATTTCTTTTAAAACGGTTGTTATGGATTGGAACGGACCTTTCCTTGGCGGTTTCGCATTACACTGCTCTGACCAAGCTAATCCTGTTACAGCTACCTTCAGCGGTTACAAAGCAAAGGGCTCCGGAGAATATATACCAGATGAGGATATTGAAGAAAGCACCTCTTCGGAAGTGGCACTACCCGATTGGGAGGATGCCCCCATACCAGAAAACTGTCTGATGTGCGAGACGTTTACCGATACAAAGCTTTCCGAGCGTGACGGTAAAACTCCAGATAAAACAATATGGAATGACTTTAAGGGAACCATTGATCTTGAAGAAAACGGAAACCGGCGAAAGCATAATATGATGATTTCAGGCGGAGCAACAGATTATGTGGGAAGTAACAAATGGACAGATTACTCGGCAAGTATGGATTTTGCCGTAACTCCAGATACCGACCCGAGGGACGATGATAGCTTTACATTTATAGTAAGGCATCAGGCAATTGAAACGGTAGGACATATGGGATATTATCTTGCGTTCACTTCTACATATAATGCGTCTGACGATAGTGTAAAATGCTATGTCGATGTAAGAAGAAAATACAGAAGTGCTTCTAAAACAAGTGATATTTTAGGTAAGATGGAAATACCGTCCTATTTCGATTATAAAACCCACAATATAAGGGTGGATGTTATTGATAACACGGTTAAGGTTTATTACGATGATGAGCTATTAACCTTCACGGTTAATAAAGTTGAAACGCAAACTTTAACCGATAAATCGGTAATTGTTCCTTCACGAGGCGGAATAGGAATTAGTTCTTCAGATTCTATGGATATTTATTTTGATAATATTATTGTTACCAAGCTCACCGATACTGTTGGTGGGGATTATGATAACTATATCGGCGGAAATTGGGATCAGGATATTCCCGAATATGCCGAAGAGTTTTCAAGCCAACATAAATTAAGCTTATATTAGAGGAGGAAATAAAATGAAATCATTAAGTAAAAAAACACTTAGCGTTATCCTGCTGGTTGCAGTTGTTTTATCTTGCTTTGCAGTATCTTACGGTACAGCATTGGCTGAAGAACCCACTTATTCCTACGAAAAGGAAGTTACGGTTGATATACCTATGGATGCGAGCGCCTGGGCTAAAACTGTAAATTCAAGTGATGAAAATTTCAAAATATATACGGTAGAAAACTCCTTGACAGGTAAAAAGACATTAAACATAAAAAGTGGTGCAAACGCATCTTCAAAGAAGGTTTATGTTTGGGAGCCTTATAAAGATGCCCAAACAGAAACGCTTTTTGACCCTGCTACAGTAACAAAGGTGGAGCTTGTTGCTATTTATAATACCTTTTATCCCCGTATAATAACCGCAAAAAATAAGCAAGAAACTCAAATAGTATCTGTCGAGGGCGCTCAACAAAAACCCCCTTCTAAATTGAGCACATTTAGCGGAGAAGATTTCCAAACCGTAACTGGCGGTGAAAGGAAGACTTTTACAGTAGAAGATTCCTTTGATTTCACAAAACTCCAAAAAAATAGTGTTTTTAAAACCGTTACCAAGCTCAATTCAGACGGCTGGCAGTGCACCGCCTTTAATGTTGTGGAGGGTCAAGATGAACAAATGTATGTTGCCAGCCAAACGAACTCCCAAAAGGACACCTATAATCTTTATCCTGCAGTAGGAGTATTTGATATTTCTGCAGATGTAGAGATTTTAAGTATGAAGGTTACTTATACGCAAACTGTTGATGTAACCGATGAGGTAACAGCTTTTGCAAATGATTATCCCACTTATTTTGGCTGTGAAAGCATAGCTGATATAACTGCCAATAATGCCCCAACAATCATCAATGAAATAAGGCATTTAAAAGCTGCTTATACCTCTCGTGATAGTCAGTTCCAGAACATTTTAGTAAATGCAGGAATATATGATGCGTCAAAGCTGGATGAATTCCTCTCAATTGCTGAAAAGCTTCGCAGTGGTTTAATAGGTCAGTATTTTAATAAGGATATTTCAGGCACAAAAATTATCGACGATCTATGGAGCGCCAGAGGAAACAAGAATCTTACCATATCGGGCGGCAAGCTGGCAATGAATAGCTTAGCTCAACAGATTTGCTTAACTAACGGCTTGGCAACAGCGCCTAAGAGCCTTGTTATAAAAGCAGAGTTTGCCGATAATACGGCGGATAACTTAGCTGCGGGATTATATTTCAAATATGCTCAAAAGCTTCTTAACACCGGTGCTGACAATTCTTATTTCTGGATTCAGCTTCCAACCTCAAAACAGGATTCAAAACTGGTTGCTGTAAGCTCTGCTGCTAATGAAATACGCGGTCAGCAAATGAAAATCAACAGCACGGATTCGTCAACTTGGTTAGATAGTCATATCACATATCCCACAGAAAATCCGATCGTTATCGGAACATATGACGGTGAAGACAATTATACACCGAATGAAATAACCGTCACGATTGATTATGTTAAACAGGCCAGCGGAGCATATAAGCTGAATTTCACTGTTTCCGACGGCACAAACAGCGTTACGCAGGCAAGCAGTTTGTTTTTACCCGCGCAAAATGTTTCCGATTATTCCTTCACCGTTTCGGGATGCCCTTATAATAACGACGGCAATTATAAAGCGGTTACAAACTACGGCAATATCAACAGCATTGAATATCTTATGCCTGAAAACGGTGTGGATGCTCCCACTGTTGACGGCGTACATTTTCTTGATTTAAATAATGGCAAAACCGATATAACCTTCCAGGTTTCAACCAACACCGCTTCTGCCCCCGAAGGCTATACGCCTATTGCATACGGCGCACACATAATAACCAATCAGGTTCTTAATAATAAGTATGATATTATCAACGCTTCTTACATAGGTAAGAGAAACCTTCCTGTTATTACAGCCCGTAAAGCTGTTTCTGATGGCGCAGTCCCCACAACCTTCAATGTAAGCATTAGCGGCTCTGCCGATAAGCTGGGCACGATTGATTGCAGAGGTGTACGTTTTGCTGCGGTAGGCTTTGTAACCTACCAGACTGCTGACGGTAGAGAGGTTACGGTATACAGCCAAAACACTAATGATGATAGAGCAATAAATGAGGGCCAAGGCAACCGCTCAATTATAGGAGTTGCAAAGATAATTGCTGCTTATGAAATTAATTCTATGAGCGGTAAGGATGGAGCTGCTGCTGCTAATACCATTGCAGAAGTTAAAGCAATAATAGCTAAAACAACTGCAACAAACGATGCAGAAAAGGAAACCTTAATCAAGTTCGTTACCGATTATAAAAATTTCGCAAATTAAACTTACGGATTACAATATAACCTAAGGAGGTTAAAAATGAAAAAACAGTGCAAAAGCATTCTTTCGCTTATGCTGTGTCTGGCAATACTTGTTTCATGTATAAATATTGTATCCGCTGCTGTTAATCTTCCTAAGCAGACCTACTTTTATGATGATTTTTCCTCCGGTACTCTCAATAATTGGAGTACTGTAGGGAAAGATATGGACATTTCTTCTGCCGAGATAAAATCGGCAGAAGAAGAAATTCCTTATAACAAATATGCAGTTATATCCGATTTCTCAGTGATTCTTTCGCCTAAAAAGAGCGTTGTTAAAGAAAACATGAGTGTTTATGAAATTGAATATGTGATTAAAGGAACAGCTGCTGCATATAACGCTTCTGCGCCTTTAAAAATTTATGCATATTATAAGGATTTATTAAATCACAGTTTCTACAATTTTTATACCGACAATACTGCGGTTAAGGTTGAATATGTTTCTGTTTCCGGCGGTGTGGAAAACTCACTGGAAATAGGAACGGTTGAAGGCCTTAATTTAAAGGAATATTTCAGCGTGAAGATTTCATCCTCCGAAATTGCTTTCGGTCAGGGTGAGGTTAGCGTAGCTTTAACAAGCAAGCTAAAAAATCTTGATATTTATATTTCGGGTGAAAACATTTGCTTTGCAAGTGTCAACGCTCAGCAAGAAAATATAAACTTTTCATCAGAAAAGGGTTATTGGAAGGATTTAACTGGTTCGGCAGAAAATATTAATATTACAGCCGAGCAAGATGGCTATGCCATGTCTTTCACAGCAAGCAATACCTATGTTATAGCTGATGAGTCACTGATAAAGCAAAATTCAAGCGATACAATTCAGTTTATCAGTATGGATGTAAAGACGAGTTCTACCAGTCCAATTGAAATCTATACAAACTATCAGGATGATAAAAATTACAGTTACTTGTATCTTGTTCAAGAAAAAAACAGCGATTCTCAGGAAGGAACCAGCTATTATCAGTATTATAATGTTGTGAACGGTGTTTCAACCAGAACTGTAGCCAAAAGCAAAATTCCCTCCAGTACTTATTATTTCATGGACTATGTAACTATTTTTATAAATATGATAGTGCCCGGTGAAACAACTGTTAGTTTTTATCAGAAGAATGCTGAAGGAGAGCTTACAAAACGAGTTGAATTCACCTCCGCAAGCGTTACTCCGGCAAAACAACTGGTTGTAGGAAGCAAACAAGCAAATTCAACAACTATCAAGAATTTAAAAATACATTCTGCAAACAGCGATGATTATACATCTGTATTTAAAGAATGTAATAAATTCAAAACCAAATATGAGGAGCTTTCAAGGGTTGATAAAGCTACCTATACAGCAAACTATAATTCTGTACTTGACAGCTTTTACTTGGAGTACAATGCGTTATCAGCAACCTCAAGATATAATCTTATAGCACTGAAAATGCATGTGGATAGTTTAAAAGCTATTGATTCTGCACCGGCGGCAATACCCGAAACAACTAAGCTTGAGGATATGCCAAAAGCTCCTGACTGGACCGAAACCAACGGTTACCGTTATTTCTCGGATAATTTTGAAAACGGAATCTCAAACTGGATTGATGCAACAGCTAACGATTCGCAAATCACAACTGTTTATGATGATGAATCAAATAGTAATGTTTTAAAGGTGTACGGAACTCATTATGACGAATCAGGTGCTACACTTAAATCTATATTAAATCCTTCGGGTGCTCAGATTAAGAAAATCGAATATAAAGTTAAATTCGATAAAATGCCTAATGCAAAACAGGTGGGACCAAAACTTATTTACAGTTATACAGATTCGGCACATTATAATGTTTTTCAGTATTTTTATTGGCCGGATACTCAAACCGGTGCATTGGCATATCGCTGGTATAAATATGAAAACGGCGCAACCTCCGGAATAATGCAAAATCTTTATAACACAAATCAGCCTCAGCTTGATACATGGTTTTATGTTCAGATTTTCTATGTTGGAGGAACCGCTACCGTTACCATGACCTGGAACAAAGGGCAGGGTAAGGGTGTAGAAAAGAACATAATATTCAACTGCGCACAGGCGGATCCCGTTGAAGCATCAGTTATGCTGGTTGCCAATATGAACGGTGCTACCCAAGGTGCCGCTTACTATGATGATGTAAGCGTAACCTATGAGAAAGCACGTATTGATGAGGATACATATGTAAATAACGATATCACCGTATACTATACAGGTAACACAGCCCAGTATGCTGATGACGTGGTAACCGTTACGGGCGAAGACCTTTATGAGAATGTTTCTTTTATCGAAATTGCTCCTGTTGCAAACGATACAAATGATACGCAGGCAGGTGGATATGTTAAGCAGATGAATGAATTTGACCTCGGAAAAGAGGGAAAATACACTTCTTCAAGCGAACACACCTTTGATGAGGAAAAATCCAAGAAAACGGCAATTCTGCAGCCTGATGAGGATAGCTTTAAGTTTGTTATTCCCGCGAGCTTTGAAAATGGAATTTATGCATTAAAGCTTAACGGATACAATAACGACTATAAGGTTATATATATCAACCGTCCTATAATTGAGCATTTTCAGGGTGATGAAGGCAATATTGCAACTCCCGGCGGATATATTCAGCTTATGGGTGAAAATTTAGCTCTTTCTGAAAATGACGGTTTTGACGGCGGTAAGGTTAAGGTACAGCTTAAGAATTCCGCTGGGGCAACTATCTTTTATGAAGAGGATATAGAGGTTCTCAGTGCTTATTCTATCAAAATACCGATTCCTGCGGATTTCAAAACAGGCGATTATGAAATAATGGTTTATAACGGCTTCGGAGACGGCACTTGTTGGTCACAGCCTTTTTCTGTTAAAATAGGTGATTCTCCGAGAAGTAGTTGGAATAAAACCATTTACAATATTCGTGATTACGGTGCTACAGGTGAGCTTGACTGTAATGCAACCCCCGCTTTTGTTAATGCATTGAGTGATATTGCTAAAAATGAAAACGGCGGTGTTCTTTATATACCAACGGGTCAATATATAATTTTGCATACCCTTATAATTCCCGAAAAGGTAACCCTTATGGGAGACGGTCAGGATGAAAGTATAGTTCTGTTCATACCGGACCAATGGGATTTCGGTGAGATGCCTAAATCAATGTTCTATGCAACAAGCAACATTGAGGTAAAGGATCTGGGCTTCTACGGTACCAGAATGCCTGCAACCTTTACATTTATGAATGAAACTGATCCTAATAAAACAAACGAAAACATCTATATTCATGACTGTACTCTTTATGCTGATCCTTTTACGGCAGATGCTAGTGACGGTAATGTTAATCCAACCCGTTTGCTTAAAGGCGCCGAGCTGCGTGCTTTGATTGCCGCAGAAAAGAGTGGCTATCTGTTCAAGTTGGGACAGACCAAAAAAAATGCTAAAAACGTACGCATTTATAACAACTGGATGTTCAGAGAGGGAACAACACAGCAGATGGGCTGGGGATATGATATAAGAGCCGATTATTCATATCTTTCGGATAACATAATTTACGGTCTGGATTATGTTACATTTCAGTCGGGTGAATCACTCGTTTACATGAATAATGATTATGAGCGCACCTGTATGGAAATGACGGCATACGGATGTTATTCACAAAACAATAAATATCAGAATGTTCCCAATAATAACCGTGAGCTTATTGTTGCTGACCACGTTCCGGATTCCCAAGACGTAACCATGATATCCACCAAAACCGAGGGTATATATACCCTGGTAGGCAAAACATTTTCTACAAACGAGCTTGTTGGGTATCAGATTTATGTTAACAGTGGTCCCGGTAAGGGCTCAACAAGAATAATCGTCGGTAACTCAGGCGGAGAAATAAAGCTTAATTCGCCTTTGGCAGTTACAGCAACTCTTGATACAAAGATAGTTCTGCGAATTCCCCGTCAGCATCAGTACTTTATAGATAACCTGTTCTATAACGGCTGTGCAGGAGGATTTTTTGGAGGCTGTGCAGATGTCATTTATGACGGAAACACCTTCAGTCGTGTAACTACCCAGTATCAGCAGGCAATATTCGGTGACTGTAACTTCTATATTTCCTATGTAAACAATAACTTTATTGATCCATTTGCATTGTTCAATTACGGATATGCAGAGGACTCAATGGCTACATGGGTAGGTTCGTCTTATATTCAGCTATATTCAATGAATACAGATAAATCCTATGCACATACCTTCCGTAGAAACAGTCTTGACGGTTATCAGCTAAGGCTTGACGGTGCAGTTAACAGAAGTCTTGTAAATACGGTTATTGAGGATAATTTCTTTGCTGATGTTGAAACAGCCGTAAAGATATCCAGTTCCTCGTCTATATATGATATTCAGGGTGTTCTTTTCTATAAGAATTCAACCGAGAATGTCACGTCTTTCAGTAATGCATTGACAAGAAATAATGTTAATAATTACGGTTCAAGACTTGTTCAGTTCTTTGTTTCTTCCGAAGAAAATGAAGGATTCCCTCTTGGAGATGTTAACGGTGATGGCAAGGTTAGTGTTAAAGACTGCACAATGCTTAAATACTATTTAGCAGGAAGACTTACGCTTACCTCTTTACAGTTAAACAGAGGAGATATTAACGGTAGCGGAATAATTTCTCTTAAGGATGTAGCGTCTATACGCAATTATGTTGTCTTCCAGAAATTCATTACCGAATATAATGACTCGGGTGCAGGAACAACCGATCCTGATGAAAGCTCATCGAGCAGTTCAAGCTCATCGAGCAGTTCAAGTTCATCAAGCAGCTCAAGTTCTTCAAGTAGCTCAAGTTCTTCAAGCAGCTCAAGTTCTTCAAGCAGCTCAAGTTCTTCAAGCAGCTCAAGTTCTTCAAGCAGCTCAAGTTCATCAAGTAGCTCAAGTTCTTCTAATCCTGGCGTTTCAGATGAAAACGCCGATATTATGGATAATAGCAGCGGCACACAAATTGGTGGATTATGGTAAAAAGGAGGCGTTAATATGAAAAAATATATGTCACCCAAATTAAGTTTTAAAGAAAGATATACTATATATTCTATTTGCACCGCATCGACAGGTGATGATTTGATTGTAGAAGAAGGACAGTACAAAGATTATATAGTTGAAAGCGAGGACTAAAATATAAAGGGCATCTTAATATTTTTAAGATGCCCTTATATTGATATTTAGCAATGAAACATGAGTTTATTTCAAAGATTGCGGCAGAAGAAGGAACAGTTTTATTAAAAAATGAAGATAATATTTTGCCTTTAAAATCAAATAGTAAAATTGCGGTTTTTGGCAGAGGCCAATATGAGTTTTTTGCCGCCGGCAGGGGTTCGGGGAATGTTAACAGCACTTACAGTATAAATATCACACAAGGGCTTAAAAATTCCGGATTCCTTTTAGATGAAAAAATTGATAAAATATATAAACTGGGTAATAACGCAACAAAAAGCCAGATATCAGCAGCATCAAAGCGAACCCCCATTGCTGTTGTGGTTATTTCCAGAAATTCAACAGAATTTTGGGATAGGGAAATTAAGGATGATTTCAATTTAACAAAAGATGAAATCAAACTTTTTAAAAATCTTGAAGAGTCTGATTTCAATGCTGTAATAGTAATACTTAATATTGCAGAGCCTATACAAATGACTTTTTTGAAAGAATTTACAAAGATTAAAGGTTTGATTCTTGCGTGGCTGCCCGGTATGGAGGGCGGAAACGCTATTGCGAATATTATAAGCGGAAAGGTGAATCCCAGCGGTAAATTGACCGATACATTGGCGTGGGAGTACGAAATGTATCCATGTGCTAAGGGGCATCACCAATTTGCTGATACCGTATATTATGAGGAAGATATATTCGTAGGTTACCGTTATTTTGAAACGGTTAGCGCTGCAAAGGATAATGTTGCATATCCTTTTGGATATGGGCTTTCATACACTAAGTTTGAAATTACCGCAGAAAAACCTGTTATGAAAAACGAAAAGATAATAATAGGTTGTTCTGTTAAGAATATAGGAAAAATTGCAGGCAAAGAGGTTGCACAGCTTTATGTGAAGCACCCGTTGAGTGGTGTTTTAAGACCTGCATTAGAATTAAAGGGCTTTAAAAAGACCAAAAAGCTTAAAGTTGACGAAAAACAAGAGTTTAATTTTTCTTTGTCCGAATCTGATTTAGCATGTTTTGACGAGCAAAACGGGGCGTGGATTATACAGTCCGGAATATACGAATTTTTCGTTGGGAATTCTGTCCGCAATTTGAGTTTTGCTGGAAAATTAAAGCTGAAAGAAAAAACAGTTCAGAATACGGGACTAAAATTAAACTGTATGCTTCCACAACGCTTTAACGCAAACGGAGAGATAGAAAAAAGTGCCTATTTTAACCGTGGAGAGCTTTCGAAAAAAGCGGCGCATTGTGAATATATACCCATAGAAAAGCTTAAAAAAGCTAACGGTAGACATACACTTTATGATGTTTTATCAGGAAAGCTTAAATTATCTCAATTTATTGATGAGTTTAGTATTGAGGAAATGATAAATCTATGTCAGGCTCAGCCTCCTGCAATACCCAGAGGAACGGCAGGTATAGGTAATAATCTTTTAAGGGGTATACCTAATATTCAAACCGCTGACGGGCCTGCCGGACTGCGTGTATCAACTCATACGACCTGTTTTCCTTGTGAAACCTTGATTGCCTGCACTTGGAATCCTGGAATTCAAAGAAATGTGGGCAAAGCTATGGGTGAAGAGTGTACACAACATAATATAGATATACTTTTAGCTCCTGCGCTTAACATTCACCGCGACCCTTTATGTGGAAGAAACTTTGAATACTATTCCGAAGATCCGCTGGTTTCGGGTAAAACTGCAGTTCAGGTAGTTAAAGGAATAGAAAGTACAGGTGTTGCGGCAACAATAAAGCATTTTATTTGTAACAACACGGAGCGTTTTCGTATTTTCAGTAACAGTATTGTATCTGAAAGGGCGCTCAGAGAAATCTATTTAAAGGGATTTGAGATTGCCGTAAAAGAAGGCAAACCCAAATGCCTTATGACGTCATACAATTTAATAAACAATATCCGTTCGAGCAGCAATTTTGGTCTGCTTAACGGTATTTTGCGTGAGGAATGGAAATATAAAGGTGTTGTTATGACCGACTGGCGCACAGATTCTCATTTATTTGAAGAAATAAATGCGGGTAACAATGTTAAAATGCCTTTTGGTTATCCCGATGAAATAGACCTTGCAATGAATTATGCCGCATTAAACAATCTTGATGTTAATGAACTTAAAAAATCTGTAAGGTTTATCCTCAACCTTATTTTAAAATCAAGGCGGTTCAAAAACCGTGATTTTGGGCCTGTAAACACAATATTAGGTAACGGAGCAAGCTGTATAAAGGCAATTGATTTGAATTGTGTTTCCCATACCTTTTGCGGAATCGAGGATTGTTCGGATAAAGGGGGCGGAAAAAGCCTTCGTAGGCTCGAAAAGGATATGAGGGGGAACGACTGCTTTGTATCATATACTATAGATGTTAAAAAGGCGGGAGAATATGAGCTGACGGTTCGCTTTTCTGCTGAGGATGCATCGTCATATATGGAAATATTTATTGACGAAGAAAATAAGGGAATAATTCCCGGATTAAACCTCCAAGAAGAATCAAGGGAATGGGATGAAGATGACCCCAATGATCCGAAAACACCAAAAAAATGGGTAACAAGTGAAAAATTACAATTAAGGCTTGAATCGGGAATACATAATTTAAAAATATATATCAGGACTCAAAAGCCCAGAAGAACTATGAGCCTTAATTATCTGAATTTTGAAAAGGTGAAAAAATGAATAATTGTGAAATAATATATCAACTGTTTTTGCGTACCTTCACCCCTGAAGGCACATTAAAGGCCGCCGGGCAGATGCTTAGACATATTAAGGAATGTGGGTTTACTATAGTTTATCTTTGTCCTGTGTGCTGTGCAGACAGCGATAAACAAAAGAAGTACTGGAGTGCAAGGCAAAAAGAATGTAAGCTTAATAATCCCCAAAATCCGTACAGAATTTCCGATTACTATAATGTTGACCCCGAGTATGGTACTAACGAAGACCTTAAGGAGTTTGTTGCTGCTGCTCATAAATTAGGGTTAAAGGTTATTCTCGATTTGGTTTATTTTCACTGCGGACCTAAAGCGGTATTTCTTGAAAAGCATAAGGATTTTGTCAAATGTGATGAAAACGGCGAAATAATTTATGGCGAATGGCAGTTTCCAACCCTTAATTTTGAAAATCTTGCTCTGCGAGAATATTTGTGGCAGAATATGGAGTATTTTGTAAGGGATTTTGATGTGGATGGCTTCCGCTGTGATGTAGCGTATCTTTGTCCTACGGATTTCTGGGAAGAGGGCAGAAAAAGGATTGAAAAAATCAAGAGTAAAGTCTTTATGCTTAATGAGGGAGAAAATGAGGACGCATTAGGGCTTGCATTTGATGCTAATTACCATTATAATTGGATGGAATACTCTAAGCAGGTTTTTGGCGGCGAGCTTAGTGCAGCCGAGTTAGTGAAAGAACATATAAAAATGAGTGAGCATTTACAAAAGGAAAATGTGTGTATAAGAGCTATTGATTCTCACGATGGAGCTCATAATTATAAGTTTATTCATCCGCAGATACATAATGGAAATTTATCGGTTAATGCAAATTTGGTTTTAAATTATATGATGGATGGTATACCCTTCATATTTAACGGATATGAGATAGCTGATGATAATTATCACAGCATATTTGCAAACCGTTTTTACGGCAAAAACAATGCAATTAATTGGTGTAAGGCATTAACAAAGGACGGTATTTACAGAAAAAAACTGATTGCAAAATTAAGCAAAATCCGCAAAGAAAATGAGGCCTTGTATAAAGGAAAGCTTGAATGGATTGAAAATGCTTATCCCGATAAACTTTTGAGCTTTGTAAGAACATATAAGGGCAAAAGGCTTTTGGTTTGTATAAATACAAGTGATAAAGCTGTAAAAATAAATGTTGAAAGACCGATAAAAACAATTTTGTCATACAAACAAAAAAATAACGAGAGCGTTATGATTTTGGGTAAATATGGATATTTTGTAGGAGGAATAGAGTAGAGTATATGAAAAAATATAATTTAGTTGTTGTTGGCGGCGGACTTACAGGAGTAGCATCCGCAGTTTCCGCAGCAAGAGAAGGACTTAGTGTTCTTTTGGTGGAACGCTCGGGAGGCCTTGGCGGAGCACTTAATAATTCTCTTGTATATCCATTTATGCCATACACAACCAAGCTTAAGGATGGTACGAAAAAATACCTTTCTGCCGGATTGTTCAGTGAGATGCGCAGCAAACATGATAAATATTATGTGGCTGATAATGAGTTGCATTTTATAACAGAATACTTTAAATTCGCTTTGGATGAAATGGTTATGGAAAGCAAAGTGGATGTGTTGTTTCATGCTGTACTTAGCGGTGTTAACACTAATGATTCAAAAATAAATTCTGTTATACTCACAACAAAGTCAGGTAAGATGGAAATTGAATCCGATTTCTTCATAGATGCTACGGGTGATGGAGATTTGTTTTATCTTGCAGGCTGTGAATATCAGCTTGGCAGGGAAAAAGATAATCTTTGTCAACCTATGACAACCTGCTTTAGAATTGCGAATGTGGATTATGAAGCATTTAAGAAGCAACATAATGTAATTCAGGATATGTATAAGGAATATAAGAAACAGGGTAAAATAAAAAATCCCAGAGAAGATATACTGCACATGAGCGGTTTGGGAGAAGGTTTAATGCATCTTAACACAACAAGAGTAGTTAAATTGGATCCCACAAATCCCTTTGATGTGTCTAAGGCGGAAATTGAAGCAAGAAAGCAGATAGTTGAAATTTTTAACTTTCTTAAGCAGTTTGATGCCTTTAAAAACAGTTATATCGTGTCGGTTGCATCTGAAATAGGAGTAAGAGAAAGCCGTAAGCTAAAGGGTGAACATATTTTAACTGTGGATGAACTTAAAAATTGCGTTATGTTTGATGATGCGATTGCGCTGGGTAATTATGATATAGATATCCATAATCCGGAGGGAGCGGGTACAAGCCATTATTACTTTGAGCCGGGTGAATATTACTCTATTCCTTACCGTAGTCTTTTACCTAAAGAATATGATAATCTGCTTGTGGGAGGCAGATGTATTTCAGCAACCCACGAAGCACAGGCTTCAATAAGAATTATGCCAATTTGCGCAACAACGGGACAGGCGGCGGGTACAGCGGTTGCTGTTGCATACAATGAGGGACAAACGACTAAAACAATAGATATAAAAAAGCTTAGGGATTTATTAAAAAAACGAGGCGCAGCAATAGATTAATAATATTGTTTTTTCTTATTGATTTTGAGGATAAATTAAAAAATACAGGGGACGGTTCTCTGTCTTTGTGGCATAGGAAAAGACGGCGATTATTCGCCGTCTTTTATTTTACATTGCGTCCCATCATGCTTAATTTCGTAGTTATCCTTATGTATCAAATCCTCGATAAAAACAAATTCGTATCCCTCGTCTTTAAGGCATTTGAGGATATTGGGGAGTGCCGTAGGTGTATGGTCAGCATCGTTGTGGAAAAGCACAATTCCGCCCGGGTGGGCTTTTGAAATTACCCGTTGACAGATGCTTTCAGGGGTGGCATTTTCTTTCCAGTCAAGAGAATCAACATTAGATACAAAAGTAATATTTTATAATGGCTTGTGCAATTTGCTTTAATAGAGTATAATGTATAAAGAAAAATTATTTTCATCTAAGGGGATTGAATATGAAAAAGATTATTTCTGTACTATTATTGATTGTTTTGACAATTTCTTTATCTGCTTGTAACAAATCAAATAACACCTCTTCTCAATTGGTTGCAGGCTCTCAAAGTGATGTTAGCAGTATGGACATTTTATCCCAAAGCACTACAACAAGCACGGAAGTTTCGGAAAGTACACAATCTACGAACACAACACCGAGCAAAACCGAAGAACCTAAGCCCACAGTTGTTGCAGGTGAGTATACCGTAATCTTTGATTATGGATATGATAATAAAAAAATCACTGCAAAATCTAAAAATTATAAGGTAGCAAAACCAGGTAATCCTACCAGAGAGGGCTATGATTTTTGTGGTTGGTACGCCGAAAATGAAGATGCTTGTTGGAACTTTGCGGGTCATGTAGTAACTGAAGATATGACTTTGACTGCAAGATGGCAAGAAAGAATGGTTTTGAGTTCAAGACAGGAAACTACAAGTCAGGAAACTACAATTCAGAACGCTCAAAGTCAGGTAACTCAAAATGATGTATCTCAAAGTCAGGTAACTCAAAGTCAGAATTCTTCAAGCATTCCTTCGTAAAATATAACCTAGGAACACAGAGGGATGGTTCTGTTGTGTTATAAATTCGTGCGAAGCACACCGAAACTTTTCAATCTTCACTAAAAAAGACGGGGTTATTCCCCGTCTTTTTTGCACTGCGTTCCGTCGTGCTTTATTTCATAATTTTCTTTATAAATTAAATCTTCTATAAATACAAATTCATAGCCCTCGTCTTTTAAACATTTTAATATGTTGGGCAGAGCGGCAGGTGTATGGTCAGCATCGTTGTGGAAAAGTACAATTCCTCCGGGATGAGCCTTGGAAATAACACGTTCGCAGATGCTTTCAGGGGTGGCATTTTCTTTCCAGTCAAGGCTGTCGATCGACCACTGAATTGTATACATTTTACCCGCTTCCACCGTTTCGATAACGCTGTTGCTGTAATCACCGTAGGGCGGTCGGAAAAGGGTGGGACAAACCCCTGTTACATCCTCAATTTTTTTGTTGCAGGCATCGAGCTCGTTGGTCATCTGAGTCGTCGAAAGGGTGCTCATATAGGGGTGGGTGTTGGAGTGATTTTGTATCTGGTGTCCCGCATCGTGAAGCTGTTTTACCGATTCAGGATATTTATCCACCCAAGCCCCCACAACAAAAAAGGTGGCAGGCACGTCATATTCTTTCAGTATTTCAATAAGGGTTTCGGTGTCATCATTACCCCAGGCGGCATCAAAGGATATGGCTATCTGCTTTTTCTCACATTCAACACAGTAAATAGGGAGCTTTTTATCGGTATTTGCAAAAACCGAAACCGAGCCCACGGTGAATACAACTGCTGCAAGTAACACGCATATAAATACAGTAATTTGTTTTTTAGTTATAATCAAGAATTTCATATTCTTTCCCCTCCAATTTAAAAATATGTAAGGCGGCTTGTATAATATTACTTGCCATCTTTTAAATGCTGATATATAATGATTATCGAATGTCGAGAAATTAATTGAATTTCTCGACAAAGCCGATAAAAGTCGGCTTTATGTTGCAAAATAACGCCTAAAATGTTATTTTGCAACATCCACATAGTCATTATAATTAAAGCATTGATGCGGAGGGATTTAAAATGTACGGTGTTATTATAGAGAAAGGCCCATAGTGCCCTTCTGCGATATTGAAATTGAAGGATAAATATCCCCTCCCTTTTGTTGACAAAAGTTTTCGGTAGGGGTATAATAATTGTGATTATTCTGTATTTTTATGTATTAAGGATGTATATTTATGAAATGGACTTCACTGAATGATTTAAGAGAAAAGTATTTAGCGTTTTTCGAATCAAAGGGACATCTGCGCCTCGGCAGCTTCCCCCTTGTTCCCAATAACGATAAATCCTTGTTGCTTATAAATTCGGGTATGGCGCCTATGAAGAAATATTTCACGGGTGAGGTAACCCCTCCCAGTAAAAGGGTAACCACCTGCCAGAAATGTATCAGAACGCCCGACCTTGAAAGGGTTGGTATCACCGCCCGCCACGGCACTTTCTTCGAGATGCTGGGCAATTTCTCTTTCGGTGATTATTTTAAAAATGAGGCTATTCCGTGGGCTTGGGAGTTTTTAACCAAAACCCTGGAAATTCCCGAAAATCTACTCTGGCCCTCTGTTTATGAGGATGATGATGAAGCCTATGCTTTGTGGCGCGATGTTATCGGTGTACCCGAGGAGCGCATAGTAAAGCTTGGCAAGGCAGATAACTTCTGGGAGCACGGTACAGGCCCCTGCGGTCCCTGCAGTGAGATTTATTTTGACCGTGGTGAAAAATACGGTTGCGGCTCGCCTGACTGTAAGCCCGGTTGTGACTGTGATCGTTATATGGAAATCTGGAACAACGTTTTCTCTCAGTTTAACAATATGGGTGACGGTACCTATACCGAGCTTGAGAATAAGAATATTGATACGGGAATGGGCCTTGAGCGTCTTGCCTGCATCATGCAGGATGTTGATAATATGTTTGAGGTTGATACCATCCGCAATATATTGGATAAGGTTTGCGCAATTTCGGGTAAGGAATACGGCAAGGATGCAAAAACCGATATTTCCATCCGCGCTATAACCGACCATGCCCGTGCCGCTACCTTTATGATAAGCGACGGTATTATTCCTTCTAATGAGGGCAGAGGCTATGTATTGCGCCGTATTATAAGAAGGGCTGTCCGTCACGGAAAGCTGATAGGTATTAACCACCCCTTCTTTATGGAGCTTTGCGATACAGTTATAGATGAAAACAAATCGGGATATCCTGAGCTTATTGAAAAGAAGGAGCTTATCACCAAGGTTATCACAAATGAAGAGGCATCCTTTAATAAGACTATCGACCAGGGACTGAGTATGCTGGAAAGCCTTACCGCAAAGGGCGATATCTTTTCGGGTGAGGATGCATTTAAGCTTTATGATACCTACGGTTTCCCCGTAGATTTAACCCGGGATATACTGGCTGAAAAGAACATGTCCCTTGATGAAAAGAGATTTTTAGAGCTTATGGAGGAGCAGAGAAATAAGGCTCGCTCCTCAAGAAAGGCAGCTGACGGTGAAAGCTGGAAGAGTGACGGTATTTCCTTTGACGGTATTGATGCTACCGAGTTTTTAGGCTACACCGAGGATGAATGTGAAGCCGAGATAGTTGATATAGTAGTGGAAGGTGAACACACAGCCACTGCTTATGAAGGCAGTAAGGCTATTATCGTTCTCGATAAAACTGTTTGCTATGCTGAGAGCGGCGGTCAGGTTGGTGATAGCGGTGTTATAACCTTAAATGATAGTGAGTTCACCGTTTCTGATACTAAAAAGAACCAAGGCGGTATTTTTACCCATTTCGGCACCGTCACAAATGGTACGGTTTCGGTTGGGGAGAAGATTAAGGTTGCAATAGATAAGGAGCGCAGAAATGCTATTCGCCGCAACCATACTGCAGCCCATCTTTTACAGGCGGGACTCAGAGCGGTGCTTGGCAATCATGTTGAGCAGGCAGGTCAGCTCGTAAATGAAAAAAGCGTAAGATTCGACTTTACTCATTTTTCGGCTTTAACCGAGGAAGAAACTGAAAAGGTTGAAAGCTTTGTTAATGATGTAATACTGGGCGGTATAGCTGTTGATAATAGAGAAATGCCCATAGATGAGGCAAGAAAGCTTGGCGCTATGGCATTGTTCGGTGAAAAATACGGCGATGTTGTCCGTGTTGTTGCGGCAGGGGATAAATCCATCGAGCTTTGCGGCGGTACCCATGTTGATAATGCGGCAAAAATCGGCTTGTTCCGTATAATTTCAGAATCCAGCGTTGCGGCAGGCGTAAGAAGAATAGAGGCTGTAACAGGTGCTAATGTTATTGCGCTTTTAGACCGTTATAAGAATCTTATAAACGAAACCGCAGTTAACCTTAAGGCTCAGAATGCAGATGATATTGCAAGAAGAGCGGCTCAGGTAACCGCCGAGCTTAAGGAATGCGAAAAGCTGAATGAAAGCTTGGAAAGCAAGCTTGCCGCAGGCAAGATTAACGATATGTTAAGCGGTGCAAAGGCTGTGGGCAATGTAAGAGTAATAACCTCTGAAATAAAGGGTAGCGCTGATGAGCTCCGCAAGATGGCAGATACCGTTAAGGCAGAAAACGCCGATATGGTTGCCGTTTTTGCGGGAATTAACGGTGAAAAGGTTACCTTCTGTGCCGCTTGCGGACCGCAGGCAGTAGCAAACGGTGCCCATGCAGGCAATCTTATTCGTGAGGTTGCAAAAATAGCCGGCGGTAACGGCGGCGGTAAGCCCGATAGCGCTATGGCAGGCGGTAAGGATGCTTCTAAAGTAGCCGAAGCCCTTAAAGCTGTTGAGGATATAGTTAAATCGCAGATAGGAGAAAACTAATGAGTGATTGTCTGTTTTGTAAAATAGCGGCGGGAGAAATACCCAGCACTAAGGTTTATGAGGATGATTATGTTTATGCCTTTTTGGATATTGCTCCTCAGGCGCCCTTTCACGCTGTGATAATACCCAAGGAGCATATTGGCTCTGCTGATGAGATAAACGGTGAAAACAGTATTCTTATAGCTAAGGTTTTTGAGGCTGTTGCAAAAATCGCCAAGCAGGAAAAGCTTGAAAATGGATACAGAGTTGTAAACAACTGCGGTGAGGATGGCGGTCAAACCGTTCATCACATTCATTTCCATTTATTAGCAAGAAGAAATCTTGCCTGGCCTCCGGGCTGAGAAAGGGGATAAGAAAAATGAGCGAATATTATACTATGAAAATAGCGGGGCTTGAGAGAAATCTTGAAAAGTTCCCGGTTAACGATAAGTTGGATATTGCCGCATTTATTATCTTCGGCGATGTAGAGCTGACCGTTGTGGGATGCGCTGAGCTACTTAAAAAAGTTCCCGATTTTGATGTGATTTTAACCCCCGAAGCAAAAAGTATTCCTATGGCTTATGAGATGGCAAGGCAATCGGGTAAGCCCTATGTTATTGCCCGTAAGGGTATGAAGGTTTATATGAGAAACCCCGTTGAGGTTTCGGTTACCTCTATAACCACCAAAAACGAGCAGAAGCTTTTCTTAGGTGAAACAGAGGTTAATAAAATCAAGGGTAAAAGGGTTCTTATAATTGATGATGTTATAAGCACCGGCGAATCCCTTGCGGCAGTGCGTGAGCTGGTTAAGAAATCAGGGGGAATAGAGGCTGCAGCCTGTGCATTTCTCGCCGAGGGCGATGCGGCTGAGCGTAAAGATATAATTTTTCTTGAAAAATTACCGCTTTTCTTTAAATAAAAGCGTAATTTATAGTTAAAATATTATTTGGAGGTTTTTATTATGAAATATGTTTGTAAAGTATGCGGATATGTATACGATGAAGCTTTAGGTGATCCTGATAACGGCATTGCCGCAGGCACTAAGTTTGAGGATTTGCCTGAGGATTGGACCTGCCCTCTTTGTATGGTAGGCAAGGATGAATTTGAAGCAGAGGAATAATTAAAAACAAAAAGGAGCTTTTTTCATTTTGAAAAAAGCTCCTTTTACACATATATATATTATGAATAATAAATTGTTTGCCTAAAAAAAGAAAGCTTAAGACCTGTTCGCCTATGGAAGCAGAACAAATCTGTAAAGTTGCAGAGGAAATTTATAAAAGTATGTAAAAAGTGCGGTTAAAATAATTAAAAAATATAGGTATTTTTTTAATAAATAGTATGATTTTAACAATCTTTAAGGTAAAGCTTGCTAATACATAATTTACTACTTGAAAATTGCACGAAACTTTGTTATAATTTTAACAAAGTCAAAAATCCTACATCCAAAATTCTTTTAGGAGGATAAAAATGGAGAATAAAGTATACGAGATTATTGATAGCGTTGAAAAGCTTGAAAGAGCTATTGCTTCGGTGAGAAAGGCTCAGCAAATCTTTGCTACCTATACACAGGAGCAGGTAGATAAAATCTTTTTAGCCGCCGCTTCTGCCGCTAACAAGGCAAGAATACCTCTCGCTAAAATGGCCGTTGAAGAAACGGGAATGGGTATAGTTGAGGATAAGGTTATAAAGAACAACTATGCCTCTGAGTATATATATAATGCATATAAGGATACAAAGACCTGCGGCGTTATAGAAGAGGATAAGGCTTACGGTATTAAGAAGATAGCGGAGCCTATTGGTGTTGTTGCGGCGGTTATCCCCACAACAAACCCCACTTCAACTGCAATTTTCAAATGTCTTTTGGCACTTAAAACAAGAAATGCAATTATTATTTCTCCCCATCCGAGAGCAAAAAACTCAACTATTGCGGCGGCTAAGCTCGTTCTTGAAGCCGCAGTTAGGGCGGGCGCTCCCGAGGGAATAATCGATTGGATAGATGTGCCCAGCCTTGATATGACCAATACGGTTATGAAGGAGGCCGATATAATCCTTGCAACGGGCGGTCCCGGAATGGTTAAAGCCGCTTACTCAAGCGGAAAGCCTGCATTAGGCGTTGGCGCAGGTAACACTCCTGCAATTATTGATGACACCGCAGATATTCTCCTTGCCGTTAATTCTATAATTCATTCTAAAACCTTTGATAACGGTATGATTTGTGCTTCTGAACAATCGGTTATAGTTTTAGAAAATATTTATGATGAGGTTAAGAGAGAATTTGCAACAAGAGGCTGTTATTTCCTTAATGCCGAGGAAACCGAAAAGGTAAGAAAAACTATTATTATCAACGGGGCCCTTAATGCTAAGATAGTCGGTCAAAAGGCGGCAAAAATTGCCGAGCTTGCAGGAGTCAGCGTTCCTGCCGGTACAAAGATACTGATAGGCGAGGTTGAGAGTGTTGAATTAAGTGAAGAATTCGCTCACGAAAAGCTCAGCCCTGTACTCGCTATGTATAAGGCAAAGAATTTTGAGGATGCCCTCCAAAAAGCAGAGCATTTAGTGGCTGACGGTGGCTACGGTCACACCTCCTCTGTGTATCTCAACGAGGTTACCGAAGCCGAAAAGCTTAATGAATTTGCAGCCCGTATGAAAACCTGCCGTATACTTGTTAATACTCCTTCGTCCCACGGCGGTATAGGTGACCTTTATAACTTCAAGCTTGCCCCGTCACTAACCTTGGGCTGCGGCTCCTGGGGCGGCAACTCGGTTTCCGATAATGTGGGTGTTAAGCACCTTGTTAATATTAAAACAGTAGCAGAAAGAAGGGAAAATATGCTTTGGTTCAGAGCGCCTGAAAAGGTTTATATCAAGAAAGGCTGTCTGCCCGTAGCTCTCGATGAGCTTAAAACGGTACGAGGCTCTAAAAAAGCATTTATCGTAACCGATAATTTCCTTTATGAGAACGGCTACACTAAGCCTATTACCGATAAATTAGACGAAATGGGCATTGCGCATACAACCTTTTTCGATGTTCAGCCCGATCCCACTTTGAAAAATGCCAAAGAGGGAGCTAAGCAGATGGCGGCCTTTAAGCCCGATACCATCATTGCTCTCGGCGGTGGTTCTGCTATGGATGCTGCTAAGATTATGTGGGTGCTTTATGAGCATCCCGAGGCTGATTTTATGGATATGGCAATGCGCTTCATTGATATCCGCAAGCGTGTTTATACCTTCCCCAAGATGGGTGAAAAGGCTTACTTTATTGCCGTTCCCACCTCTGCAGGTACCGGTTCGGAGGTTACTCCCTTTGCCGTTATCACCGATGAGGAAACGGGTGTTAAATATCCTCTTGCCGATTATGAGCTTTTACCCAATATGGCTATTATTGATACCGATTTCCATATGTCTGCTCCTAAGGGACTTACCGCCGCTTCGGGTATTGATGCTGTTACCCACGCAGTTGAGGCATATGCCGCAATGCTGGCAACCGATTATACCGACGGTCTTGCTCTCAAGGCACTGAAGACTATTTTTGAATATCTGCCCAGAGCTTATGAAAACGGACAAACTGATATCAAAGCCCGTGAAAAGATGGCTAATGCCGCCACAATGGCAGGTATGGCATTTGCTAACGCATTCCTTGGAGTTTGCCATTCTATGGCTCATAAGCTGGGTGCTTTCCACCATCTGCCCCACGGCGTTGCCAATGCTCTTATGATTGAGGAGGTTATTCGTTTCAATTCCAGTGAGGCTCCCGCTAAAATGGGTACCTTCTCTCAGTATGACCATCCCCATACCCTTGCCCGTTATGCAGAAATTGCAGATTATCTCGGACTCGGCGGTAAAACCGATGAAGAGAAGCTTGAAAATCTTATCAAGGCTATCAATGAGCTTAAGGCAAAGGTTGGCATAAAGGGGACTATCAAGGATTACGGAATTGATGAAAAAGACTTCCTTGACCGTCTTGACGATATGGTAGAGCAGGCGTTTGATGACCAGTGCACCGGCGCTAACCCACGTTATCCTTTAATGAGTGAAATCAAGCAGATGTATTTGAATGCTTATTACGGTGAACATTTCAAAGAAGCTGATATGCCCACCACCAAAAATATATAATCAGGAGGAGAAAACATTATGAAGCTTGAAAAAGTAATTGCAGTAAGATCCAACAAAACTATTTACCGCGATGGGTATAAATGTATCAAGGTTTTCGATTCCAATTATTCAAAGGCTGATATTCTCAACGAAGCTTTAAATCAGGCGAGAATAGAGGAAACCGGTCTTAATATACCTAAAATTTCCCAGGTAACCACTGTGGACGGTAAATGGGCAATAGTATCCGATTTTATCGAGGGTAAAACCTTAGCCGAGCTCATGGAGGAAAATGCGGATAAAAAGGATGAATATCTTGAACTTTTGGTTGATTTACAGCTTGAGGTGCATTCAAAAGTAAGTCCTCTGCTTAATAAGCTTAAAGATAAGATGAACCGTAAAATTAGCGAATCTTCGCTTGATGCTACCACCCGTTATGAGCTGCATACCCGTCTTGAAGGTATGCCCAAGCATAAAAAGGTTTGCCATGGTGACTTTAACCCCTCCAATATTATAATTACCGAAAACGGCACACCTTATATCTTAGACTGGGCTCATGCAACTCAGGGTAATGCTTCTGCCGATGTGGCAAGAACCTATCTGCTTTTCTGCCTTAACAATGATAATGATACTGCTAAAAAATATCTTGACCTTTTCTGCAAAAAGAGCAATACGGCAAAGCAGTATGTTCAGAAGTGGATGCCTATTGTGGCGGCATCACAGTCTGTTAAGGGCAACGAGAAGGAAAGAGAGTTCCTGCTTTCCTGGGTGGATGTTGTAGATTACGAATAAAATAAAAACTGATTTGCTTTTTAGCAAATCAGTTTTTTTAGTTAGAAGGGAATGTGTAATCTTTAAGTTTTCCGCAATATATAGGTGTGTGGGGAAGTTTTAGAAAATGTATAGGGTGAACAATGGGGTTTAGTTCCTTTGAGCCCTCAATTTCAAATTCTTCAAGAATATGTTTAACAAATTCAGAGCAGTAATAGCAGTTTGCCCTTTTGTGGTTTATATGTATGGCGGCTAATAAAACTCCCAGATAGTTGTAATGATATTTTTTTCGTTCAGCGAGCATTTTTTCAATTGCCTCGTTAATGGCATTATGGGTTTCTTCACTGATATCCACCGCCATAACAAGGGCCTTTGTTTTGTGAAAACGCTTGAATGTGCCCGTATGGGGAGATTCGAGAACAAATCCGCCGATAAAAGGATTATAAGGATTCTTTCGCCCGAAAGAATACATTGCATCCAAATTTGGAGATAGGCTTAAGGAGGCGTGATTATATTCAGCTCCGGTTATCATTTTGAGAATACGGGAAAGCACGGTGCCGGTTTGGCTGATAACAATATAAATTTGTTTTTGCTCTACAGCAGTTGTCACGCTAGGCACCTCCCAAATTTTGATAATACCATTTTACCATTATTCGACAAATATTGCAAGATGTTTAACCTAAGGTAATATTTAGCAAAAATATCCCAGCCTGCAGGAAATGCAGGAAAAAAGATAGCTTGCGGCAAGATTATATAGGATTTTTTTAGAAAAAATTATTGACAAGTGAGAAAAATATGGTATAATTCTATTATTAAATGCGTTGATGGAATTATTGTTTATTCGGCACTTTTCAGAGAAGCGGCGGTTGGTGTGAGCCGTAAGTTAAGAATAAATCAAGTCTCATTCCGGAGCAGAACGGCTGAAAATAAAATTAAGCTGTTACGGCTTGCCCCGTTATCATGGCAAAAGGCTTGTTGGAGTCTTGGTGAGTGACCGTAGTTTACGGTAATCAGGGTGGTACCGCGAAAGTTATTTCGTCCCTGAGGTAGTGTAGCGCTGCCTCAGGGCTTTTTGTTTTCATCAAAGCTCTACTTTATTTTTAAAAAGGATGGTAGGAAAAATGAAAAAAATTATTATTGCTGACAGTACTTTAAGCAGAGAAAATGCATCTTTTAGCTTTAAAGAAAAGCTTGAAATTGCAAGACAGCTTGAAAAATTAAACGTTGATATTATCGAGCTTCCCGTAATTGAGAATGCTAAAACTGATATGCTTTTAATAAAAACCGTATCCTCTTTTGTTAAGGAGAGCATCTTGTCCGTTGCAACGGGTATGACGGTAGAGGGAGTTAACAATGCCGCGGCAGCACTTAGCGCCACCGCTAAGCCAAGACTTCGAATAGAGCTTCCTATGTCTCCCGTTGGTATGGAATATACCTGCCATAAAAAAGCTCCAAAAATGTTAGAGCTTATCAAAGAGCTTGTTACTGCCGCAAAAGAAAAGATTAATGATGTTGAATTTTGCGCTATTGATGCCACAAGGGCAGAAAAGGAATTTTTAATCGAAGCAATTTCTGCCGCAAAGCAGGCAGGCGCCACCACCGTTACCTTGTGTGACGATGCGGCTGAAAGTATGCCTGATAGCTTTGCAGATTTTGTTGCAGAGATTAAAAACAGCGTTGGCGAGGGCATTGCCATAGGAGTAA
>JAFPAV010000066.1 GCA_017390725.1 Clostridia bacterium
AAGAAGATAATCTTAAGTAATAATTTCCGCAGTAATGAAGAGATATGCTCCTTTGTAAATTTCTTTTTTGAAAATATTATGACGGAGGAAAATGCAGGTCTTGATTACGGCGAAGAGGAGCGTCTTGTCGCATCGGCAGATTACCGTGAAAATGAAAAGGCGGTTGAGCTTCAGGTAATTGACTGTAAGGATAGCGAAAACAGTTCCGCAGTCTGCGAAGCGTTAGCAATAGCAAAATATATAAAATCGGTTATGAATTCGGGCGAGTGTATAAAAAAGGATAAGGATTCCTACCGAGAAGCAAAGTTCAGCGATTTTGCTATTCTTATGAGAGCAACAAAAAACAAGGCGGATAAATTGGCAGAGATATTAAGGCAGTGCGGAATACCTGTAAACTTCAGTGTAGAGGGCTTTGCCGAGAGAAATGAGATAGCAACAATTCTTTCTCTTTTAAAGGTTATAGATAATCCCCATTCAGATATTGAGCTTGCTTGCGTTATGCTTTCTCCCATATTTGGTTTCACACCCGAAGAGCTTGCCAATATTAGAGGAGACTTTAAGAAGGGAGATTTCTATTCTGCGGTAGCCTATGCCCAGAAAAAAGATAACGAGCATGTAAAGGCCTTTATAAAAAGGATAGAGGAATACCGTATGCTCTCATTAACCCTTAATCTTCCAAAGTTTATTTCAAGACTTATTTATGATAGCGGATATATAAATATGGTAAGTGCTATGGAGGAGGGGACAACCCGCCGAAATAATCTTTTGTTGCTTGTAAAGTATGCTAATGATTATTCGGGAACGAATACCGGAAGTATTTCCTCATTTGTTAATTATATCCGTTCTCAGTCGGAAAAGGGTATGAAATCGGCGGTTAATAATGTTGGCGGAAACACCGTTAAAATTATGAGTATACATGCTTCAAAGGGCTTGCAGTTTCCCATATGTATTGTGGCGGGTACGAGCTCGGCCTTTAATAACGATTACAACAAAAATGCAGTAACATACCGCAGTGATTTCGGTATAGGCCTTAAGTTTTTTGATGAAAAGGAAGGTAAAAGAACAACAACTGTGGGCTATGAGGTTATGGGAGAGCTTTCCAAAAAGGAAACCCTTGCAGAGGAGCTTAGATTACTCTATGTTGCTATGACAAGAGCCCAGGAAAGACTGTTGTTTACCGCTACCGTAAGTGATGCAGAGAAAAAGTGTGCAGATATTTGCGAAAGATTGCTTTTATCTGACGGTGAAATATCCTTCGAACTTTTCGAGAGAACCTCAAGCTTTTCAGATTGGCTGTTGGTGGCAGGAGCTCTGCATAAAAGCGGAAAGGCTATAAGAGGAGAGTCATCGGATATAATTCCTATGGATAGTGATTCCTGCTTTAATCTTGAAATTATTTCGGAAGAGGAAATACGGGAAGAAGCAGAAGATTTGCCTGAAGAAATATTTACTGCGGATGATAATCTCGCCCTTAAAATCGCCCAAAACACCGCATTTCAATATCCCTTCGAAAAGGTGAGAGAAATAGAGGCTAAGGCTTCAGTTTCGGCGGTTGCCAATAAGGCAGAGGGAGAAAGGTTTGCCTTTAGTGAAATACCCTCTTGTCTTAGCAAGGGCGGTGTAACCGCAACCGACAGAGGAACTGCAATGCATAAGATAATGCAGTTTATTGATTTTTCCAAAAAGGGTGATTTAAAGGGAGAAATCGAAAGACTATATGAATGGCAGTTTATAAGTGAAAATGAGGCAAAGGCGGCAAATTTAGAGGCTTTAAATACATTCTTTAGCAGTGATATTTTCGGTCGTATAGAAAAGGCGGATGAGCTTCACAGAGAAATGCGTTTTCTTACCGAATTTGATGCTAACGTTTTGAGCAAAGAAGCCGAAAAAACGGGAGAAAAGATAATAATTCAGGGTGCAGTTGACCTATGCTTCAAGGAGGCTGACAGCATTGTTATTCTCGATTTTAAAACCGATAGAGTAACCGATGAAAAGCAGCTTATTGAAGCCTACGCAGAGCAACTTAGATATTATGCTCTTGCTTGTGAGAAGGTATTTGGTCTTCCCGTAAAAGAAAAAATAATTTATTCCTTCTGCCTCGGAAAAGAAATCAGATTATAAAAAATCCGTACCGTCAAAAAACGGTACGGATTTTAATTATTTACAAAAGCTTTCAATATAGTTATCAATAGAAGCCTTGATTATTTTTATAGCTTCTTCTTTGCCGTTCACCTCGTCAACTGCGGTTGTTTTATGCTCAAGGTTTTTATAAACGGTGAAGAAATGCTTCATTTCATCAAAAATATGCTTAGGTAATTCATCAATATTTTTATACTGATTATAGTTGGGGTCGTTATAAGGAATAGCAATTATCTTTTCATCGCTTCTTCCATTATCCATCATGGTTATAACACCAATGGGATAAGCCCTTACAAGGGTTAAAGGCTCAAGAGCCTCGGCGCAAATAAGAAGAACGTCCAATGGGTCATTATCGTCACCCAAGGTTCTTGGAATAAATCCGTAATTTGCAGGATAATGGGTTGAGGTGTAAAGAATACGGTCAAGAATAATATATCCCGTTTCCTTATCAAGCTCGTATTTTTTCTTGCTTCCCTTTGATATTTCAACAACGCATAAAAAATCCTCAGGGGTTATGCGCTTTGGTGATACATTGTGCCAGATGTTAGACATTAAGATTACCCTCTTTGCTATGTTATATAATTATGATACAATATTTCACGAAAAATTACAATAAAAATGAGAATTTTCATATATTTGTTACATTGACTTTAAACTTTTATAGTGCTAAACTGTTTTGTGGAAAAGGGGTTTTATAATGCAAATTCTACTCAGTTTATCAATTGCGATATTATCGGGACTAATGCTATCTCGACTTGCAAAAAAATTAAAGCTTCCTGCTGTTACGGCTTACCTTGTGGCAGGAATTTTAATAGGTCCGTATTTTTTAGGCAGACTCGGAGTAAAGGGAATAGGCTTTATTAGCATGGAGAATGTGGAATATTATTCTCTTTTATGCGATGCCGCCTTAGGTTTCATTGCCTTTTCAATAGGAAACGAATTCCGTTTAGGTCAACTTAAAAAGACGGGCAGACAGGCGACCGTAATCGGTATATTTCAGGCGGTTGTGGCAACACTTCTTGTTGACGCCGCTTTAATCGGAATGCATTTTATAATGCCGGATAAGCTTTCTCTGCCATCGGCTATAGTACTTGGTGCTATTGCTTCTGCAACTGCACCTGCGGCAACCCTTATGGTAGTGCGTCAGTATAAGGCTAAAGGTCCTCTTACGGATATTCTTTTGCCCATTGTTGCTCTTGATGATGCTGTGGGACTTGTGCTTTTTGCAATTTCATTTGGTGTAGCAAAGGCGCTTATAGCTGGGCATGTTGATATTATAGGCGTAATTTTCGAGCCTATTTTGGAGGTAGCCCTTTCCTTGCTTCTCGGTGCCTTAATGGGATTCTTATTTACCTATTGCGAGAGATTTTTCCATTCAAGGTCGAAAAGACTTTCCATTTCGGTTGCCTTCGTGTTTTTAACCGTTGCAATCTCTATGCTTGAGTTTGATGTTTTCGGAATACATGTCGCATTCTCTTCCTTACTTGCCTGTATGATGTTAGGCACTATATTCTGCAATATATGTGACTTTTCTGCAGAGCTTATGGACAGGCTTGACCGTTGGACAGCGCCATTGTTTATCATCTTCTTCGTATTAAGCGGAGCGGAGCTTGAGCTTTCTGTTTTCTCGGACGGCGCCATTGTTCTGATAGGTGTGGTTTATATAATTTCCCGATCCTTAGGTAAATATTCAGGAGCATATGCTAGTGCCAAAGCAACAAAGTGCGATGACCATATCGTAAAATACCTTGGCGTAACATTGCTTCCACAGGCAGGTGTTGCTCTCGGTATGGCGTTAAAGGCATCAACCCTTGGAAGTGACGGACATATTATAAGAAACATAACACTTTTTGCCGTTCTTATATATGAGCTTATTGGTCCTATGATGACCAAGATTGCATTGCTCAAGGCAGGGGATATTAAACCCGAGGGTGCAGTCAGCGCAAGAGCGAAAGATGTTTAATATTAAACCGTTCGGTAATTTATCGAACGGTTTTTCTTGATAATGGGCTAATCTTTATGTATAATTGATTTAACGATAGAGGAGGGACGATATAAATGAGTAAAATATCAATTGTTGTTCCGTGCTATAATGAAGAAAAGGTAGTAAGGCTTCTTTTTGAAGAAACTAATAAAATATTTGAAAGTGAACTAAAAGAGCATGAGCCGGAATATATTTTTGTTGATGATGGCTCAAAGGATGATACTCTTTCGGTTTTAAGAAAGCTCAGTAAAGAAAACAAAAATGTAAAATATATTTCCTTTTCCCGAAATTTCGGTAAGGAAGCCGCCCTTTATGCAGGACTTGAAAATGCTACGGGTGATTATATAGCCGTTATGGATGCAGATTTACAGGATCCACCGTCATTGTTGCCCGATATGTTTAAATCTATTACTACTGAGGATTACGATTGTATAGCAACCCGCAGAGTTACTCGTAAGGGTGAGCCTCCCATAAGGTCATTTTTTGCAAAGCTGTTTTACTCTCTTATGAGCAAAATTTCCGATGTAGAGCTTAAGGACGGAGCGAGAGATTTCCGTCTTATGACCAGAAAATATGTTGATGCTATACTTAAACTTAAGGAATATAACCGTTTTTCCAAGGGACTTTTTGGTTGGGTTGGATTTAATACCAAGTGGCTTGAATTCGAAAATGTTGAACGGGCAGCAGGGGAAACAAAATGGTCATTCTGGAAACTGTTTAAGTATTCTTTAGATGGTATAGTTGCATTTTCTTCATTTCCATTATATCTTTCGTCCTTTATCGGAGTTATAATGTGCATTATCGCTTTTTTGGCAATAGTGTTTATATTTGTAAGACAGTTAGTGTTTGGAATAGATGCGGCTTACGGTTGGCCCTCATTAGTTTGTATTATAATTCTTATCGGTGGGTTGCTGATGCTGTTTATAGGTGTTTTAGGTCTGTATCTTTCCAAGGCGTATCTTGAAATTAAACAAAGGCCTATTTATATCAGTAAGGAAGATAATATAAAAAAGTAATATGAAAATTAAGGAAATAATTAAAAAGTATCGCGAAATACTGAGTTATCTTTTTTTTGGCGGAGCAACGACGGTTATCAATGTTGCGATATATCACGTGTGTTACAATATGCTTGATATAGGCAACAGTATATCTACGGTGATAGCCTGGTTTGTTTCGGTAGCCTTTGCCTTTGTAACAAACAAAATTTTTGTCTTTGAAAGCCGCTCGGCAGAATGGAATAAAACCTTAAAGGAAGCAATGGCGTTTTTCGGATGTCGGATAGGGAGCGGAGCGCTGGAACTAGGTATTATGTATCTTTTTGTTGATGTTCTGTTTTTCAACGGCACAATTATGAAATTGATAACCAATATTATAGTAATAGTCTTGAATTTTGTTTTTAGCAAACTGTTTATATTTAAGAAAAATAGGTGAATTTTCG